>DLYY01000183.1:10925-44432 GCA_003447535.1 Bacteroidota bacterium
AAACCCCCCCCCGCCGTAATTTCATCGGGATCATCATAGACAGAAAAATCGCACGTTGCTGTGATAAACAAGGGAAGTCGCTCGCTATTGGAGAGTTCCGCCATATCCTCTCGATTGAATACACGCTCCTGCGCCCAATTTTCAGGTCCACCGTGGCCCGTGTAGTTTACAATGAGGCTTCCTTTAAAAAGTTGCCTGTCGATGGATTCATTTACCGATGGATAACGATCACCTCCCGCCGCATTAACTTGAGTAAAGGCGTCAAGGTAAATTTTGTCAACGTTTACGTTGGGTTGATTAAGCCTTACCCAATCCGCCAATTCATCAGCATCGCGCATATGCAGCTCATTGTCTTCGTCGTCTGCAACAAAAGTTACCCGGTTACGCCAGTCACCAAAATCGCCGCCATCATCATAATCTATAATTTTCTCAACCAAAGCCATCGCCTCTTCGCTAGTTGCAACAGGAAGGCGCCCAATAGCAATATCCAAATCATTAGGCTGACTTGTTGTAGCGATGTTGGAGCCTTCATCATCATCTAAAAATCCATAAAAGTCGTCTGTCGCATATGTTTGTAGAGGGCTAAAAGACTCCGGGCTCTCATAGGTGAGCACTATGTTTCGCGTGCCTGTGCTTACACGGTTTTTAGGATCAAATGAAGCGTCACCCAACAATAATAGGTATTGGGGACGTTCTTCGGGGCTCGCTGCACCTTTGTAGAGCATTCGCATAAAGTCTCGCACAGCCGATAAATCAGTTTGTCCCGAAGAAAATTCATTGTATATCTGGTCAATGGTAACCACCTCAACATCTAGACCATAGCCTTGCTCTCGATGGTTAGCCAAAGTCTCCGCAGCGGATTGCATGGCTGAGGATGTAACAATAACCATATCGGTGGAGACTATTCCTCTTAAGTTTTGATTAGATACATTCCCTACATAGCTAGGCCTTGGAAAACTAGTGCGCTGGGAAGGGTCAAAAGCCAAGAACTCTCTTAATGAATCTGTGGCCACACCAAATTCAAGGAAGCTCCCCGATTGACTCGTTACAATGCCAAAGGGAGCGTATGCGATGGTGACATCCCATATCAACCAAGGAGTAATTGAGGAAGCAGAAACAGCATACGTTGCACTACCTCCTGATTGGACTTGGCTCACGTCACGAAAACGCAACCTTCCATTACTTGGTGTTAGATTTTTTCGTGTATGGCATATCATGTCTTCTAGGTACCCTTTTCCTTGTGGATCTGGCGTTGAATAGGTCAATTGGAATGTAGACAGTCCAGAAGATGCCGTCGACGTAATCGAAGTAGACGCAGTCCGCGCAACATCGCGGTAAGTGCCATTACCCAAAGAGGGTAAAGAAAGATTCGATATGCTTTGACCATTTAGGCGCAATTGTGTGGTGGCATTGCTTTCCGAAGCACTCGCTACTCTCAGTGCTACAGTCAAAGGAGCTGCATTTACTTTATTAGAAAGGTCAAGGTTCCAAGACACTGAGGAATTGGTTGTCGTCATAGGGTTGCTCAACCACCGTCTTCCTGATCGATAAAGATTTACATTGTCTTCTTTCCAAAAAGCAAGAAAATCATAGTCTCCAACTGTTGTGGTTGACGAAACACCCATCACTTGAGTCGCTTGTAGACCACTCCCTTGGTCTGGCGTAAAGAAAAACCCTGCGACATCCGAATAGTGATTGAAATTGAGACTTACTTCGCCGCCTTCCAATATCCAATCATGAGGTCCATGGCTATAAAAAACAATAGCATCTTCTTGGTCAAAAAGGCCATTATTGTTTTCATCCACATGATGGGTAGGCAGTTCTTGCAATCCTTCTGCACGACGGGCATTATTCTCCTCTTGCAGAGGACCCTCAGAAGACGAAAACAATCCAAGATTAGCGAAAGAAACCGGCGCTGAAAGTTGCATGTCAACATAGAGATGGTCTCCATCCAACACATAAACATCATCACTTGATGTTTCTAGAAAATACCAAGCACCTTGACTAAGCACGCTGCTATTCAATTGAGCAGAGGCCCTATTCGAACATCCGATAAAAAGAAGAGCAAAAGAAATCCGAGTAAGCGTAAGGGTATTGCCCCAATTGACTTGTAGGTAACGGTAAAAACGTCGTAGAGAAAACATGAATTGGACACAATCAATCATATACCTTGGCGTTATGCTTTTTGAAGAGCATTATAGGAACGTTTATAAAGGTAGGATATTGCAACTAAGCGCCATATAGACGAACGTAAGATTTTTAAAGTGCTCACAGGACTGTACCTTTACCCAACAAGGAATATGAATCGACTTCTATTCAAATCAGAAACTCTGCCAGCAACACTTTTCATGTTGTTGATTTCAATAGGTGCCATTCAAGCGCAGTTTGTTGAATACAGTCAATTTCAAATGTCTCCAAGTAGTTTAAATCCTGCCCTCACCGGCATTGCACATGGCCCAAGAATTGCAATGCTCTATCGCAATCAATGGCCACAGCTAAACGGAGGAGCGAATGGCGGATTTACAAGTTACCATTTGGACTACACCCAGCACGTGGAATCGTTAAGCGGAGGAATTGGCCTGTCTGTAGATCAACATCAAGTGGGTGACGGGCTCTACAAGCGAAGTACTTTTACTGGATCCTATGCCTATCAGGCTCGAAATCGCACCAATACCTTTGCTGTCAGAATTGGTCTCAGCGCCCTTTATCAATTTCAGGGATATGATGTAAATAACCTCAGGTTTTTGGATCAAATTGACCCTGTCTATGGCTTCACTAATATTAGCGGAATTCCAAATGCGAGCGCAGATGCAGGCCAACTTCAGCCCAATCTCCACGAGTTTAACATGAATGCAGGATTGAGTCTTGTTAGCCCTCGAGGTTACCTTGGTTTGAGTTTCTACAACTTTTTACCAAGTCCTTCTCTCTTTGAAAACTCCATTAAAAATGGGGGATTTCGCGTTCATGGTAGTTATTCTTTCCCTCTTGACGTGAGAAGAAAGTCAATCAATTTTATAGCACCCTTTGCGCTATTCTCTCATCAAGGGGAATTAAACCGAATTACTTTGGGAACCGAGTTAACGATTTACCCCATGTTTTTTTCTTTGGGCTTTCGACATACTATAGGGGGCAGTGATGCCGTTTATACAGGGTTGGGCTTAGCCCTTCAGCAATTTAAACTAATGTACAGCCACGATATACACTTTACTCAAGCTTCGGCCATGCAAGCTTCTCATGAGGTTTCCCTAATCTTTAACTTATCTAAGGAGACCAATAGCGTTCGGCCAAGTTATATCGAAGGAAAATTATTGTGCCCTAGCAATTTTTTATACTAACCATTGAGATATTCAATTATATTTGTCTTTCTTGAAATTTATCCACAAATGAGAAACATAGCATTTTTATCTGCTGCCTTCCTTGGTCTTGTGCTGACAAACTGTGAAAAACCAGCTTCTTCAAACACAGGATGGGAATACAATAACGAAGAATTTGGCGGCATAGAAAAACGAACAGAAGTTGCAAAATCAGGTCAAGAGGCTGCCCCTGGCTTACTCTTTATTCCCGGCGGAACATTTGAAATGGGTAACCGTGCACAAGATGTGATGTATCTATGGGATAACCAATCCAAAACCATGGAGGTTGATCCTTTCTTTATGGACGAATGCGAAGTAACCAATCTCAATTACCGCGAATACATCTATTGGATGCGTGCGATTTACCAAGAAAACTATCCAAACATGGTAGAGGCTGCGATGCCCGATCAGGATGTTTGGAGAGAAGAATTGGAATACAATGAAAACTTAAGAAACTATTACTTCACTTCTCCTGGTTTCGACGACTACCCAGTAGTTGGTGTGAGCTGGGAACAAGCTGTTGATTATGCCGCGTGGAGAACGGACCGTGTAAACGAAAAAGTTTTAGTTGACCGTGGAATTTTAGATATTAAAGAAGGGGCACTTACCAACCAGAACTCAGGTTCTTTCTTCACAACAGAGGGCTACTTAAATGAAAACTTTTCTTACGATGAGAATAGTGTAAATGGTCAAAACCTTCCAAAAAATT
Organism: Bacteroidota bacterium; assembly: GCA_003447535.1. Taxonomy (GTDB): domain Bacteria; phylum Bacteroidota; class Bacteroidia; order Chitinophagales; family UBA8649; genus UBA8649. Next base: position 14,988 of record DLYY01000183.1, read on the forward strand.
ATGCGGCCGATTCCTCAGGGTCAAAGGAAGGACGAATCATCCGCGCGGATGACGGTATATTCTTTCCAGCATACGAACTACCTACGGAAGCACAATGGGAGTTTGCAGCTATCGCTCAAATCGGAGGCAAATTGCACCCGGACGATAATCGCGTAGTTGAAAATAAAATATATACTTGGGAGGGGCCGTCCTATGTTTTCCGTCATGACCAAGGAAAAGATATGGGTAAATTTTTAGTCAATTTCCAACGTCGCCCTGGAGACTATTCAGGAATGGCTGGAGCTAAGGAAGACGGCGCAGCTTACACGGCCCAAGTCATTACAGGTATGCCAAACGCTTACGGTCTTTATAATATGGCAGGCAACGTAAGTGAGTGGGTTAAGGATGCCTATCGAGCAATGTCATCAGCTGACATCTCCAACCTTAATGGTTATCGTGGTAATGTGTTTACTTCAGACAGTATGGATGCTTCGAACAACCCTGTGTTTAACGACTCTACAGGAAGAATTATCCAAGTTGAAGAAGATGCTCAAGAGCTTTCTAGTCGAAGAAACTATCAAGTAGCAAACGCCATTAACTATATGGATGGTGATAGTTTATCTCGAGCACAAGGTCAATCTGATTCTTCAATGTATATGGCACAAAATACCTTTGTAAATAATGAAGCACGCGTCTACAAGGGAGGTTCTTGGAAAGACATGGCTTGGTATATGAGCCCTGGAACACGTCGCTTTTTGAATCAAGATGAATCACTAAACACGCTTGGGTTCCGTCTAGCAATGCCTTGTATCGGTGCACTTTGCGGAGGAGTTGAAACCAATACAGGAAACGACTTTGCAAGTAAAAAATCTAAATGGCATGACTAAATTTAGTCAGCCCATTAAAAAAAAGAGCCTTCCATTGTGAAGGCTTTTTTTTTATAACTTATCATCATGAAAGCTTACGAGCTCTTTCTTCTAAGTAGTGGAATAACCATCGACACACGTCGCGTCTGCAAAAACCAACTTTTTGTGGCGCTGAAAGGACCAAGTTTCAATGGAAATCACTTTGTTAAAGATGCGCTAGATAAAGGGGCTATTGGTGCAATTGTCGATGAGAAAGAAGCCGTCATTGGAGAAAACTGTATCCTTGTTGAAGACAGTTTAGCATGCTTGCAACTTATGGCCTTAATACATCGCGAAAGCTTTACCATTCCAGTAATTGGATTAACAGGGTCAAACGGAAAAACTACCGTTAAAGAGCTTCTTCAGCGAGGACTAAGCTCCCAATTTAATGTGCTTGCCACCAAGGGAAACTTCAATAACCACATAGGCGTTCCACTTACCCTTCTTCGCATCACACAAGATCATGATATTGCTATTATAGAAATGGGCGCCAACCATCAAGGAGAAATCAAAAGCTATTGCTCGTGGGCCAATCCAAGTCATGGATTGATTACAAATATTGGAAAGGCCCATTTAGAAGGCTTTGGGGGATTGGAAGGGGTTTTGCAAGGTAAAATGGAATTGTTTGATGCTGTGTGTTCTTCAGGAGGAGAAGTCTTTTATCCCTCTGCTGAAGAAGGCATTGCAAAAAAATTGGGCAACTACTCACAAAAAACAACCTACGGATTAGAACCATCTACTGACTTTTCATTGCCCATAGTAATTGATGGAGACATTCTTCAATATTGTGACCAACAGAAAAAAAAACCCTTTCAGCTCAAAGGAAGCTTCAACAAAAACAACATAATCGGCGCAGCAGCCTTATGTAGCCACTTTTCAATCAAGGCAGAAGTCTACCTTCCCCCGCTGTTAGCATACAACCCTCAAAACAATCGATCACAATACCTAGAAAGGAATAATGCAACCATAGTGCTTGATGCTTATAATGCCAATCCAAGTAGCATGCGAGCGTCGATTGATGGATTTATGGCTAGGCCCGGAAAGAAAATTTTGATTCTTGGGGAAATGAAGGAGCTCGGCAAGTACAGTAGAGATGAACACCAAGCCTTAGTAGATTATCTGCAGGCATTGGACATGGCGGAGTCCATGTTTTTTGGTGATGAATTTTCACATTGTCTTTTGGCAGCGAATCAAACCTTCTATGCTAACAAAGGCGATCTAAAGGAGCACTTACTCCATAAAAGCAATAATCCGTGTTCAATTCTAATCAAAGGTTCAAGAAGCTGTAAGCTCGAAGAATTAATTGATTAGCCAACGTCACTTCGCCGAAAAGCTCTCATCCAACGGTCGGACAACTCGTTCTCTAAAGCTAACGCATAGTCCTTATCCTGACAGGCCACAAAAACTGATTTGTCTTTATCGCCCGCAAACTCCATCCACCACCGCTCGGTTACACGACTTTTCCAAAAGACCAATTCCTGATCTAGGCTGGGCATAATAACCTGGTACTGAATGAATCGGGAATCGTTTAGCGCTGGCGTCTCATCCCTTCGTATAGAATATCCTTCTAAAAAGTACCAAAGCATCTGGCTGATTTGCTTAGCTGTTAGGTGGTTTTGGTCCAGGTGTGGGTTGTATTCATAAATTCCTACAGAATTCATGTAAGGGCTAAATCCTGCATATCTGAAAATCTTACATGCCTCAGTCCCTGATAATCCATTCGGTGAGGTTAAAACATTACCTGGCGCGTAGGCACTCATCATGGCCGATACATCAAAGCTTAACACATGCGCATTTCTAAAGAAAGCCTCTGCATCATGCAAGTTTGCCCGAAAATCCCCCATCCTCATATGGTCGGCGTCAAGTGATTCTAGGTGTTGAACGAAGGCAGGGTCATTATAGAATTGCTGATGGCCAAAATGCGTAAAATCCTCTACAAATCCCTCATTATTTTTTAGCATGTGCTGGAGAAAACTCGTTGAATCAACATCCTCTGAATCGCGCATATCAATATGCTCATCCACTTGAATCAAGTGCGCCCTATGTCCAACATCGGCATGGCCCTTGTACTGACCGATGGTAAGATCATGGCTACCCCCTAAAATCAGGAGAACTTTCCCATGACGCACAAATTCTGCACTCAGTTCAGACAGAATAGAATAGGTATCCATTACAGTATGTCCAGCCTCTATATCTCCTACATCAAGTATTCTTGGACACTTAAAGTGCGCATAGAGACTATAGAACTGTTTGCGTATATCATGAGATCCATGGCCACATCCCGGATTATAGAAAGATGTTCTATCCTCTTTAACCGCTACAATGCCAATATCAAATGTGTCCCAATCCGGTACGCCGTCCCATGAAATCAAATGACTCCCAATTTGTGCCTTATTGTATTTCCCTCCCTGAATAAAGCTTGAGGGGTCTATCAGTTGTATTGCTTCCCAGACCATAATCGTTTATTATTTTAAACATACTTAAGACGCACGGCATGATCTACCCTTGTTATCAATAGATACATGACTGCAAAGGCCGAAATGTAAAGCATAAGAGACAGCACCAAAGTTTCCTATCGATGGTGTATTTTTAGCGTATCGATATGAAAAAAATACCCTTTCTAGAAGAATATAAAGCCAAGATACCTGAAGTCGTTTTTCAATGGAGCGACAGCGAAACGGATGCTAAAGGCTATCTCGTCATTAATTCCCTGCGGGGTGGAGCTGCTGGAGGCGGAACACGAATGCGTAAAGGCCTCAACCTACATGAAGTGGAATCATTGGCAAAAGTCATGGAGATAAAGTTCTCCGTTACCGGGCCGGCCATTGGGGGGGCAAAATCAGGCATTAACTTCGACCCATTCCACCCTGATAAGAATGGAGTTCTTAAACGTTGGTATCGAGCAGTCTCTCCTATTCTAAAGCGATATTATGGCACAGGAGGTGATCTCAATGTTGATGCTATAAAAGAAGTAGTTCCTATAACAGAATCCTATGGACTTTGGCATCCACAAGAAGGCATTCTCAATGGTCATTTTGGCTTAGCTGAACAGGACCGTGTGCAACGCATCTTGCAGTTGCGCAAAGGAGTTAGTAAACGTATAGAAAATGCTTTCCTAACCCCTAGTCTGTCAGAAAACTACTGTATTGCTGATCTCATCACAGGATATGGCGTAGCTAAGGGTATTGAACATTACTATGATTTATGGAATGGTAGCAATGTTGAAGGAAAGCGTGTTATCGTCCAAGGGTGGGGTAATGTCGCAGCACCCGCAGCATTTTATCTAAGTCAGCAGGGAGCCATTGTAACAGGAATTATTGATCGCGCCGGAGGAATTATTGATGAACAAGGTATTCCCCATGAGCGGCTCATCGAGCTCATAAATACGCGTAAGGGTAATGCCCTACATACAGACGGCATGCTTTCATTCGATGACGTCAACCGTTCAATTTGGGATGTTCCCTGTGAAATTTTTCTACCCTCAGCCGCCTCAAGGCTCGTTAGTAAAGACAATGTTGAACGATTGTCAAAAGCTGGCCTTCAAGCAATTAGCGCAGGAGCAAACGTGCCCTTCGCGGATGAAGATATCTTCTATGGCCCTACCGCCAGTTACGCCGATAACCTCACAGCCATTATTCCTGACTTTATAGCAAACTGCGGCATGGCGAGAACATTTGGCTATTTAATGCAGCCCAATGCCATAATCCATGAAGACGCCATTTTTGAGGATGTCTCCAATTGTGTGCGTCAGGCCTTACTAGATGTACATAACCAAAACCAAGACAAACATGGCATAGCCCGTCGAAGCCTCGGCCAAGCAATTGCCAAACTTCGAGCCTAACGTTATGAAACCAAAACAAATTTTACTTGCCTTAACCCTACTCTTTTTTTCAGGGTTTACTCAAGTCTATGCAACCCCAAGTAATGACGCCGATCACACCGTGATTGAGGGCAACAATCATGCACACGCTGTAGATGAAAACCATGGCGGGCATGACGATCACGCCCCACATCCGGCTGCTGTTTTACCCTTTGTCCTCTTACTAGGCATGATTGCCACTGGACCTTTGTTTTACGAGCATTTCTGGCACAAGCGCTATCCCTTAGTCGCCACTCTCCTTGGTACTATCGTAGTATTCTATTACGTTTTTGCATTAAAAAATACCCATGCCCCGATTCATGCCCTGTTTGAATATATGTCCTTTATCGCCCTGGTAGGAAGTCTTTTCGTTATATCTGGAGGAATCCTAATCGAAGCGGATCTTAAAAGTAAACCGATGATAAATGTGGGGCTGTTGGTGTTTGGAGCTGTTCTGGCTAATGTAATCGGTACTACGGGGGCATCCATGCTTTTAATAAGACCTTTTATTCGACTAAACAAGTCTCGAATAATGCCTTTTCACATCGTCTTTTTCATATTTATTGTAAGTAATGTTGGTGGCTCACTCACACCCATTGGAGATCCGCCTCTATTCCTAGGGTTCCTCAAAGGGGTTCCTTTCTTTTGGACGCTACAACATGCTGCACCTTACTGGGCATTTGCAGTAATCATGCTATCGTCCATATTCTTTGTCTTGGACACAAGGTCCCTCCGAAAAGAACGTGTAAACACCGCAGAAACTCAAGTAGCTAATAGCATACGGATTAGTGGAAGCCACAATATCCTCTTTCTTGGGCTGATTTGTGGATTTGTTTTTCTCGACCCGAATGTCATTGATATGCCTTCGTGGGCCTATATCACCTACGACGGAGGGGAAATGAGTTATCTCCGAGAAGTCTTAATGATTCTTACACTTCTTATTGGCTACCGTTTATCTTCAAAAAGTGCATTGCAAGGAAATGAATTCACCTTTGAACCCATTCGAGAAGTTGCCTTCCTCTTTATTGGAATATTTGCAACGATGATGCCGGCCTTAGATTTAATTAGAGCATTTGCCCAATCCGATACTGGAGCGAAATTAATTACCACCGATACACTTTATTGGGGTACTGGTTTGTTCTCAGGCATTTTAGACAATGCCCCAACCTATCTTAACTTTTTATCTGCTGGAATGGGTAAGTATGGGCTAAATATTTCAGACAAGTCGGATGTCCTTCTCTTTTTATCTAGACCCGAACCTATGCTCTTGGCAATATCCATAGCTTCCGTATTCTTTGGAGCAATGTCCTATATAGGTAATGCTCCCAACTTTATGGTCAAATCAATTGCTGAACAGAACGGTGTGAAAATGCCATCCTTTATGGGATACATTATTCGATATAGCCTAGTATACTTACTACCCGTGCTAATCCTAACCCACTTTCTTCTCAAACTGCTGACAGGATTTTAACCTGAGCAACTCTCACAGTCTGGATTGTCAATGCTACATGCATTAACAGCCCGAATAGCATCCTGATCAGACATTATTTCTGCTGGCTTTGCGTCCTCAGATACAACAGGTTGCTGCGAAGGTGAAGTAGCGCCCTGTGTTGGCATCACGCTAGGCTGTCTTGCCTGTACCGGCTTAGAATCAACCTGTTGTACAGCTGGAGATTCTTCCTTTGGTGCAGCTACCTTCTTTAACGAATTGTCAAGTCCCATCTGAACGGCAGCACGCGCTGCTTGAGTTCTGAGATAATACGTTCCCGTCTTTAGACCTTTTTGCCAAGCATGGAAGTGCATAGCATTGAGTTTCTTAATGGTTGCATCTTGCATAAAGATATTCATGCTTTGGCTTTGACAGATATACGCTCCGCGATCCGCAGCCATGTCAATAATGTCACGTTGAGAAAGCTCCCATGCCGTCAAGTACAATTGCTTAATATCAGCAGGAATTTCTTCAATATCTTGGATAGAGCCTCTTGCCTTGATTAAGCGCATTTTCATTTGCTCATTCCATAGACCCTGATCGATTAAGTCTCGAAGAAGGTGCTTGTTAACTACAATAAACTCTCCGCTCAAAACCTTTCGGGTATAAATATTGGTTGTGTAAGGTTCAAAACACTCATTATTGCCCAAAATCTGTGAGGTGGACGCCGTAGGCATCGGTGCAAGAAGAAGACTGTTTCGCACACCGTGCTCCATAACTTCTTTTCGAAGTCCTTCCCAATCATAGCGATCCGTAGGCTCAACACCCCATAGATCAAACTGGAACTTCCCTTCACTCATTGGAGAACCTTTGAAGGTTTGGTAAGCGCCCTCGCGCATAGCCATATCCTTAGATGCTGTGACTGCCGCAAAATAAATCGTTTCGAAAATGTCGCGATTCAAAAGCTTTGCCTCATGAGATGTAAACGGTAGTCGAAGCATTAAAAATGCATCGGCTAGTCCTTGAACGCCAATACCTATAGGACGATGGCGCATATTAGAATTTCGGGCCTCTTCTACCGGATAGTAATTTCCATCAATTACACGGTTTAAGTTTAAGGCTACCTGATAGGATACATCATAAAGTTTCTGGAAATCGAATTCTCGATTATCCGTAACGAATCGGTTCAAGGCAATCGAGGCCAAATTACAAACCGCAACTTCGTCAGGTGCTGTGTACTCTATAATTTCGGTACAGAGATTGGACGATTTGATAGTTCCAAGATTCTGTTGATTACTCTTAGCATTTGCAGCATCCTTATATAGGATATATGGGTTTCCTGTTTCTATTTGGCTCTTTAGAATTTCCAACCAAATTTGACGGGCTTTCACTACTTTTCGAGCCTTTCCTTCTGACTCATAGCGTTCATATAGATCCTTAAATTCCTGACTGTGCACATCAGCTAGCCCTGGCGCTTCGTTGGGGCAAAACAGTGACCAGTCCGTGTCTTCCTTAACGCGCTCCATAAACAAGTCAGGAATCCACATGGCATAGAAAAGATCACGGGCTCGATTTTCTTCATGACCATGATTTTTCTTGAGTTCAAGGAAGTCGTGAATGTCAGCATGCCATGGCTCCAAGTAGACAGCGAACGCACCTTTGCGTTTTCCGCCACCCTGATCCACATATCGCGCCGTATTGTTGAATACACGAAGCATTGGAATGATACCATTCGATGTTCCGTTCGTGCCTTTTATGTAGCTACCATTCGCTCGGACATTATGTATGCTTAGACCAATTCCACCGGCAGATTTCGAAATTTCAGCGCACTGCTTTAGGGTGTCGAAAATACCTGTAATACTGTCATCCTTCATGGTTAAAAGAAAACATGAAGACATTTGAGGTTTCGGTGTCCCCGCGTTAAACAAGGTAGGTGTTGCATGAGTAAACCAACGCTCTGACATGAGCTTGTATGTAATGAGTGCAGACTCAATATCCTCCATGTGAATCCCAAGAGAAACCCTCATCAACATGTGTTGAGGCCGCTCTGCCACCTCCCCATCAAGGCGAAGTAGATAGGCGCGCTCTAATGTTTTGAATCCGAAAAAATCGTAATGATAATCTTTGGAATGGATGATGGCAGCATCCAATTCCTCTTGATTTTTCTGCACCACCTCGTACAATTCTTTGCTGACAAGTGACGCTGGCTTTTGTGTCACGGGGTCTACATATTTATAAAGGTCGGTTGTGACCTCCGAGAAATTTTTCTTTGTACGCTTATGTAGATTTGAAACCGCGATTCGAGCAGCAAGTATAGCATAATCAGGGTGCTCCGTTGTCATGGTTGCGCATTCCTCAGCAGCCAATTCATCAAGCTCAGCAGTAGTGACTCCCTCGTATAAACCATTAATAACCTTCTGGGCAATTTTAAAGGGTTGCACATATTTTGGATCTAAACCATAGGAGAGCTTATTAATACGTGAGGTGATTTTATCGAACATCACCTGTTCCTTTCTGCCATTTCGCTTAATTACATACATAGTCTTGTTCTAAGTTTTTAGGTGGTTTACTTCGCTTGGCTTATTGATTTAGAATTCGATATTTCCCATGTCAAATTCATCTATTTCCTTTGTTTCATCTTGAGATTGCCCCATTTTACCTCTGTTTTTCACTCCAGCTATCTGATATTCCGAAACTCGACTTTCAAAGAAATTCGTTTTTCGCTCCATACTAATCATGTCCATCCACTGGAATGGATTCGACGTATGATAGTGAGCAGGGTAACCCAAGGCAGTAATCCAGTGATCGGCTACATACTCGATGTATTCAATCATGCTGTTTGCATTCATACCGATTAAGGATACAGGAAGCGCTTCACTCACAAATTCCTTTTCCGCCTCTACAGCATCACAGATAATCGCTTTGATGTCCTCGTAGGACAACTTGTGCTTGAGCATTTTATAGAGATGAACAGCAAACTCACAGTGCATTCCTTCATCACGACTAATTAACTCATTTGATTGACTTAGCCCTTTCATCAAGCCGCGCTTCTTCAGCCAAAAGATGGAGCAAAAACTTCCCGAAAAGAAAATTCCTTCCACCGCGCAAAAGGCTACTAGCCGGTGGGCAAAAGAAGGAGCCGTATCAATCCAGCGCAAAGCCCATTCTGCTTTCTTTTTTACACAGGGAACTGTTTCTAGTGCATTGAAAAGGTTGGTCTTCTCCTCATTGTCTTTAATGAATGTATCAATCAACAATGAATATGTTTCGGCATGGATGTTTTCCATAGCTACCTGGAAACCATAAAAGCATCGTGCCTCTGGAATGGTAACATCTTGCATGAAATTGACAACTAAGTTTTCGTTGACAATTCCATCACTTGCTGCAAAAAAGGCTAAAACATGCTTTATAAAATGCCGTTCGTTGTCATTGAGCTTTTCCTCCCAATCAATCATATCATCTGCCAAGTCAATCTCCTCAGCCACCCAAAAGCTGGCTTCGGCGCACTTATACATATGCCACATCTCTTCGTACTGAATTGGAAATAATACAAAGCGATCCTGTGTGTCTTGCAGAATGGGTTCCTGAGCGTCAAAGTTCGTTGCCTGAGACATTGTGTTTTCAATCGTGCTGTGCTCCATGGTTGTTTTTCTTATTTGTCTTTATTCTAATTATGACTTTCTCGTGTTTTTGTTTTGGCTGTTTGTCTTTTTTTCCTCATTTCCTTACTCTCTCTTCTTCTCTCTGCCAACATGTTTTATTTGTTGTAATTAGACTTTTACAACATCTTCCAATGCAAAATACCTCACAATAGGGACAAAAAATCCCTGTCAAAACGTTGAAACATTTTGAAAAGGATACTTATCTTCATGTTAGGTGCAAGGGATAGAAAATGGTTCTGTAATCCACCCTTAAAATTGCAAGAAGCCAAATCCCAACATCTCCGTTGCTTCTGACTCTAATCTAATAGCATATTCCTCGCTTTGCAAGTTCTGTTTTCAACACCATAAAAGTGAATAAACGTATCTGCCTATTTATTAGGAAGTTAGAGTGTTGATTACATTTATTTTACATCTAGAAAACGCAGTCGAAACACAGGTTGGTGCGCTGTTAATGACAATGCTGATTAATGCTCTTGATAGCGGGACTCTACTTGGCTTAATGTGTCATGTAATTCATTGATACTCATAGATGTAACGAGAATCTTTCGGAATTCTTTTACACCAGGAAGCCCCCTAAAGTATGGTCCATAATGACGGCGTGTTTCAAGAATTCCGAGCTTTTCACCCTTCCATGAAATCGCTGTATCTAAATGCTTTCTCGCCGTCTTTACGCGCTCTGAAATCGATGGGCTTGGCGCATGAATTCCTTCTTCCATAAAGGTCTTACATGCCTTGAAAATCCAAGGATTGCCAATTGCTGCCCGACCAATCATTATTCCATCCACTCCGTACTTGCTTTTGTACTCAATTAACTTTGCAGGATCGTCAATATCGCCATTCCCGAAAACGGGAATATAAAGCCTCGGATTGTCCTTGGTATTGGCAATTAGGCGCCAGTCAGCATCCCCTCGATACATTTGCTTGCGCGTCCTGCCATGAATGCTTATTGCGTGGATCCCTACATCTTGTAATCGCTCAGCAACCTCTACAATAAATTTTGTGCTTTCATCCCAACCAAGTCGCGTCTTAACCGTAACCGGCAGGCTAGTGTTGTCAACAATCAACTTGGTTAATCGCACCATGCGAGGAATATCTTGTAAAATTCCCGCTCCAGCCATTTTACAGACAACCTTTTTTACCGGACAACCATAATTAATGTCTATGACATCTGGATTTGCCTCTTCAACCATTTTTAAAGAAGTTAACATTGCTTGTTCATCGGAACCAAAAATTTGAATTCCAATCGGCCGTTCTTCTGGGTAGATATCTAACTTTTGAATGCTCTTGGCGGCCCCGTGGGCAAGGCCATCGGTTGATATGAATTCGGTGTACAACATATCAGCCCCTTGATCTTTACACAGCGCCCTAAAGGGTGGGTCACTCACATCTTCCATTGGCGCCAGCAGCAGAGGGAAGTCACCCAAATCCAAGTTGCCTATTTTCACACCCATAACACAAAATTACACTACTTATTTAGCTCGTGGCCATTACCTTCGCTAAAAAGGGTCAATAATTCCTTATGATGAATACACCATCACTAACATCAAAAGCAAAAAGGGAAGTCTTCTTAATCAGCGGCTATTTACTCTTTCTTGCAGGACTTTCTCTTTACCTGATGTTACTCCCGCCAAATTCGCAAGAACGAACCTTTACGCTAGAAACCTTATTCCTTAATGTTGTTGGCACAGTGGTAATTTTCTCCCCGATTCTTTATATATGGTGGAGGTCTTCAACAGAAGCCCCCCTGAATCCAATGGTTAAGCAAGGCATTAAGCCAAAGGCAGTGGGTGGCATTGTGGCGCTTGCTCTTGTGCTCCCTTTTGCGCTATTGCCATTAGAGTTTTTGGTAGACAACGTAATTACTTTATTGCCAGAGAAAATTAACAAGGCCGCTCAATCCATCAACGAGCAATCAAATGCCATTGTTATTGTTCAACAAATGGAACATTCCCCACTTGTAATAGTTAGCCTATACATTGCCTTAGCCGCCATGCCGGCCATCATTGAAGAATTTGTATTTCGGGGAATCTTGCAACATCGCATGCATGTTAGTGGCCTAAAGCCGATATGGGCAATTGGGCTTAGTAGCTTAATCTTTTGTATCATGCATCTACAACTTGTCAACCTATTACCCATGATGATTTTATCCTCCATTCTGGGATGGTTATACTATCATGGACAATCTCTGCACTATTCCGTGCTTTTTCATGCCTTGAACAATGCCTTCTCCATCACTATATTAATTGGTCTTGGCGGAGACCCGAGCACGGACGAATCAAGTCCATGGTTTTGGGTTGTTAGCATGGGGGCTATATTTACAGCTTTAATGCTACTTAAATCTTTGCATAAAACACTACACTCAGAGGATATTACTCAACCAAAAAATGCGTAATAAGTCATGAATAACTTATTGAAACGCGGCATCACAGGAAGCATACTAGTGGCTAGTATTATAGTCATGCTTTTTCTTGGTTTTCGGGTCTTCACCCTGTTCACCATGTTGCTAGGCCTAGGCCTTAGCGCTGAACTAATCGAGCTAACCCAAGTGGAAACCCCACAAAAAAAAATACACAAAACGTTCACCAAACTCGGCTTTGTTTTTCTTTCTTCTAGCTGTATTGGTGTTGTTGGCTTGTATATCGTAGGCGCGCCTATTGATTGGCCATTGTTATTGCTCTTGGCTGTTTTTCTTTCTTTTTTCTGTATGCACGTGATCTTTTATAAAGGAAACTCTCTTGCATATCTGGCAAGCCATTTTCTCGCCCTAGCATATATCACGCTTCCACTTTGCCTTAGCCTAGTGCTTAGTCGTCATGAGGGCGGGCTGTTTCGGCCACAAAACATATTGGGTATTTTCCTTCTTCTATGGGTTTTTGATTCTTCGGCATATGGATTTGGATCGGTGTTTGGGAAACGTACACTAAGCCCCAATATATCTCCAAAGAAGACCATCGAAGGGTTTGGGCTCGCTCTAGTTGTCACTTTGGCCATTGGATATATGATACCATTAATCTTTGTCAAGGCCTCGTGGTCCGCCATAGATTGGACGGTTATTGCGGCCATAGCTGGTATTTTTGGGACCCTTGGAGACCTCTTTGCATCAAGTATAAAGCGAGGTGCCGGTGCTAAGGATTCTGGAAAATTACTCCCTGGGCATGGCGGATTGTTAGACCGATTTGATAGTTATCTAATGACCGTTCCTTGGGTATATTTGTACACACAAACCATAGCCCTTTTATAACATGACCACCATCCGAATGCATCGAGAGGTTAGACCCTATCTCATTGGACATAGCATCTGTGTACTTTTCGCCTCAGGACTTTTTTTTTGGTATACAACGCCATGGTTCTATCCCCTTGCATGGTTTTCAGTACAAGTTTCATTGCTACTTTTTACCCTATACTTTTTTAGATATAGAGATGCCGCAATTCCTATGGAGTTTTCTTCACAATCATTGCTTTCTCCTGCGGACGGCCATGTTGTGGCCCTTGAGCCTTCACTATATGAAGACTTAGATGCATTGAGGCTTTCAATCTACCTTCATGGAACCGACACCCATCTTATTCGGATTCCTTGTTCCGGGAGGGTGATTAACTTAACCTACCACCCAGGCAAACACCTCGTTGCTTTTAACCCAAAATCATCCTTGCTTAATGAACGACTCGAAGTTGGCATAGAGCATGCGAATGGAAAAACAGTGACCTTAACCCTTGTCGCTGGTCTTCTGGCCCGCCGCATCAAGCCATATATAAAGGTTGGTCAGGAAGTTCGTGCCGGAGAAGAATTGGGCTATATTTTATTTGGATCAAGAGTAGACATGGACATCGCCAACTCCTTTCAACCTGCCGTGGAGTTAAACCAAAAAGTATTCTCGAGCGAGTCTATTCTTGGGGATTGGAGTTAGTCAACAAGCTGACAGAGTTCTAACAGGACCCCTTCCGTTGATTTTGGATGAAAAAAGAAAATTCGTCGATTGTCTGCCCCTAGGGTTACGGATTGCGAAACAGGAACAAACCCCTCTTTTACCAATCGATCAATCTCCATCTGAATATCATGCACCGCCAATGCCATATGATGTAATCCACTCCTATGTTTCTTAAAATATCCATGCAATACGGAATCTACACCTAGCGGGGCTATCAATTCAATTTTGTTTGGTCCGCACTTAAAAAAAGATGTTATAACGCCTTGGTCTTTAACAACCTCTCTTTTATAGGGTCCCTTACCAAACAGCTTGGTATAGGTTTCCTCTGCCGCATCAATATCCTGAACCGCAATTCCTATATGTTCGATTTTTCGCACGATTGTTAATTTTACACAAAATACGTTTCATGCTCTTTATCTCCGACAAGGCAGCACACCAAGTGCAAGAAATCCTACTGCAAAACAAACGCAATGGCCAAGTGAAAGAGGGGGAAGAGCAGGCTGTAAGGGTTCGTGTGCTTGGTGGAGGATGTTCTGGACTAACCTATAATCTGGAGTTTGACCACAACATTGAGGAAGCCGATCAAGTGTTTTTCGATAAAGGCGTAAAAATGGTGACCGACTTAAAAAGTTTTTTATTCATTGCCAATACAACACTTGATTATAGCGATGGCCTCAATGGCAAAGGATTTCATTTTATCAACCCGAATGCTGAACGAACTTGTTCCTGCGGGGAGAGCTTTTCTGTTTAAAAGAAAGCGACTAGATTGAAACGCCTAGAACGCTTTATGCTTTCTTCTCCTCTTCTTAATCCCATATGCTATAAGGGTTAGCATGAATACAAGAGGTATCCAAATCATCCATTCAGCGCGCAACACTTGATAGCTTCTTTGCAACAGGTTGACTAATCGCTGAAAAAAAGTTGAAGAGAGTAATTCGTTTCGATCATACTGTTTAAGTAAGGTGTTATTGGGGTCAATTTGTTCAATCGTGTCATATATATTGGAGGCCCGCTCATAGTACTTTAACGCGTAATAACAATAAAACAAAGCCTTCAATAACTCTACATCTTTTGGATATAGCTTGACAAGTTTTTCTAAATCATACAAAGCTTTTTTATGCTGCTTCGCAGACAATGCCTCAATAGCGCGGTTTCGCCATAACACATCATTATTTTTATCTAAGGCTATGGCCTTATCATAATCGGCAATCGCTTGGTCGTATTCACCACCTTCTCCATATAGAATAGCCCTTCGCCAATAATAATCAACTTGTTGAGTATCCAATTCTATAGCAAATGAAAAATCATCAATTGCTTCTTGTACATTGCCCAACTCAAGCGATACCAACGCCCGTTCGGCAAAAATATAAGCCCTGGGCTTGTCCCCAAGTCTGCTCGAAAGAAGAGAATGTGCTTGGCTATAGTTCTCCACCTCTCTATGATGGCTCACTAAAAATGCTCTAGCACTATCACGTAAATCCTCATAATGTATGACTATATCTTCCATTATAAAACGAGCTTTGTCAACCTCGCCCATATTATAATGACAATAAGCCCTTAATATTTCCGCTCTTCCCATTTGCTGGGAGGGTGGGTTAGCTAGGCTTAAATGATAAAGTGCCTGTTCGTAATCTTTAAGCCAATAGCGGCTTTGTGCCCGGTATAAGTGTGCTTCGGGTCGGCTGGGAAACTCCGCAATAATATCACCAAACAGAGAATCTGCAAGCAAATAGTCCTTCTCCTCAAGGGCCTGAATGGCAACAGGCCAGGGATTGTTTGCTTTAACTAGGACGAACCCTAAACGGAAAAACAGAATACAAAAAACTACATGCTTGTACCTAAGCATGTAAGGGAAATAATTGTGCTAAGGCATGAACCTCTTTTTTTACCTTCTCTACCTCTTGATCACCTTGAGATAACACTCTATCAATCCATGATGCGATTTGCACCATTTCCTTTTCTGCAAACCCTCTAGTAGTTACTGCTGCGGTGCCCAAGCGAATACCCGAAGTAACAAAAGGTGATTTGGTGTCAAAAGGAACCATGTTTTTATTAGCTGTAATATCTGCCCGCCCTAAGAGCGCTTCGGCATCTTTTCCTGTGATTCCCTTACTTGATAAATCGATTAACATTAAGTGATTGTCTGTCCCCCCCGACACCAAATCGTAACCAGCATCGATCAAAGCTTCTGACAATATTTGAGCATTTTGGATGACATGCTTTGTATATTCTTTGAAAGAAGGCTGTAATGCCTCCTCAAAAGCAACCGCCTTAGCCGCTATAACATGTTCAAGTGGGCCCCCTTGCGTCCCAGGGAAAACACCACTATCAAGAACCGAGGACATTTTTCTGATATCGCCCTTTTTGGTGGTCTTTCCCATTGGGTTGGGGTAGTCTTTACCCAACATGATGATTCCACCTCGAGGACCACGTAATGTTTTATGGGTTGTCGAGGTTACAATGTGACAATGAGGCATAGGGTTGTTGAGTTGGCCTGTTGCAATAAGCCCCGCTGTGTGAGCAACATCGGCAAGCAACAAAGCCCCAACTTCGTCGGCAATTTCTCGAAAACGTGCATAATCCCAATCGCGGGAGTAGGCTGAGGCGCCGCAAATTAAAAGCTTTGGCCGCACAGTGTGTGCAATGCGCGCAACATCATCCATATCAATTCGTCCAGTCTCTTGTTGCACCCCATAGAAATGAGCATCGTAATACAAACCGCTTAAATTAACGGGAGACCCATGCGAAAGGTGGCCACCATGGGCAAGACTAAATCCCAGAATAGAATCGCCAGGGTTTAATGTGGCTAACATAACTGCCGCATTCGCCTGGGCGCCGCTGTGCGATTGGACATTCGCCCATTCCGCCCCAAAAAGAGAACACAGCCGTTCTATACAAAGCTGCTCAATCTCATCGACCACTTCACAACCTCCATAATACCTTCTTTTGGGCAACCCCTCAGCATACTTGTTCGTCAGGATGCTTCCCGCTGCCTTCATAACATTTGGACTCGCAAAGTTTTCTGAGGCAATCAGCTCGATTCCCTCAAGCTGGCGCTTGTGTTCTAATTCTATTAGGTCAAAAATTTTATCGTGTTGCATGGTTGAAATCTAGTTATTCTTCTTGTACTTCGTTTTGCTCGGCTTGTAATTTTTTATGCGCCTTAAGACGTTTTATTCCCTGCATTAAGCGAACTAGTCCATACACCCCCAAAGGAAAGGCAAATAGGGCTTGCCATCGAAGTTGAGGTGTGTTGGAAAGCAAAAATTCCGAAACAGCCATGAAGACCCCTAGGCCTAGAAAGGCGATTCCGCGGATAATAAAGGATATGCCTTGATACTTTAAGTTCATAATCTCATGTCTTGTTTGGTTAATCTATCTATTCCTACATAAGCATGGAGCACTTTGGGCAAGTGTACCACTTCGCCATCCCAACCCTGCTCTAACAATCCCGAAACAATACGAGGAATAGCTAGAGCACTGCCATTTAATGTATGGGGCTTGATCTTATTGTTATCTTGATCACGGTACCTAAGGCGAAGGCGGTTAGTCTGAAATGTTCCAAAATTTGAAACAGAGCTTACTTCAAGCCAGCGCGACTGACCTGGAGACCAAATTTCAAAATCATAGGTGATTCCTGCCGCGAATCCTAGGTCTCCGGCACATAGATTCAGAATCCTAAAGGGCATTTCTAAAGAATCCAGCAAGGCCTCAACATGGTTTACCATGCCTTGATGGGCTGCTTCGGAATCTGATGGCGGTACAATTTGCACAATTTCCACCTTATCAAACTGATGCAGGCGATTTAATCCACGCACCTCTTTTCCATAGGAACCAGCCTCCCTTCGAAAACAAGGAGTGTACCCCGTCAGTTTAATCGGCATGTCATTTTCATGAATCAGAGCATCTCTGTACAAGTTCGTTAATGGCACCTCAGCCGTTGGAATCAAGTACAACCCATCTAGGGTTGCTTCATACATTTGCGCTTCTTTGTCAGGCAATTGCCCTGTCGCTCGTGCAGAATCCGCATTCACTAAGTGAGGCACTTGAAACTCGGCATACCCAGCCTTGTTTGCTTCATCTAAAAAAAAGGAAACCAATCCACGCTGTAGCCTAGCCATGCCGCCCACATAAACAGGAAATCCACTCCCTGAGAGTTTAACGCCCAAATCCATACGTAAAAGATTCAGGCGCTCTGCAATCTCCCAATGGGGTGTACTAGCCTCCTTACATGCCCTATCAGACCGACGAACTTCTTGATTATCCTCTTCACTTTTCCCCTCTGGAACTTCGTCAAAGGCAAGGTTAGGAAGTTGGATCCAGTGGGCATTAAGGGCATCGTTCGCCTCCCGCATAGCCTGTTCCAAAGAAGTAATAGTCGCCTTTAACTCTTTAGTCTTCTCTCTAAGGAGTTCTGCTTTGTCTTTTTGGCCTGTCTTAAAAAGCTTGCCCACCTTCTGGGATGCTGCGTTTGCCTCTGTTTTTGCCTCGTCTAATCTACCTTGAGCACTCCGTCTTGTGGCATCAAGAGCGATCAAATGGTCAATCTCTTCCGAAGAAGTGCCGGGGCGTTTACTATGTCGATATTTAGCGAGTTCTGTATTGGCCCGTGTCCATTGTAAATCAATCATTATATCTTTCTAGCGTAAAAAACGGCAAATCCTTCAAATTGTGCCCTAGTTTTTATCAAAATATTGCAACTATTGGAAGAATTAGTTATCCTTGCAATGGAAATCATTCAATTCATTCCCGATTTCCCTTCAATTCTCAATTTATTTCATGTACGATATTGAACAACTGAACGCGTTTATCGTTCCAGAACTTAAAGAAATTGCTGAGCAATTTTCTGTTAAGGGTTTTAAAAGTATGGCAAAAATGGATTTAGTGCACGCCATTTTGGATGCGCAAGCTGATAAAGAGCTCGCTGCTGGTGATTCTACTAAGGAAAAGCCACAGGCACGTAATAGCACAAAACGACCATCTAAAAAGGATAAAGAATCAAGTTCTCCAAATAAAAGTGACAAAAAGTCCTCTGATTCGAATGAGGATGAGAAGGGTCAAAATGAAGAAAACCGCCCAAATGATAATAAACGACGTCGGAATAATCAGAAAAATCAATCATCCAACGATCGAAGAAAAAACAACGACAAAGAACAAGGTCGAGGTAGAGATCACTCCCATGGTTCAGATTCAAAGGGGCATCAAAACGATAGAAGGCCACCAAAAAAAGAATACGTATTCGACGTAAAAGTTGATGGGTGTATTGCTGGCGAGGGAGTTCTTGAGTTGATGAATGAGGGCTATGGCTTTCTACGTTCGGGTGATTACAATTACCTAAGTTCTCCAGATGACATCTATGTTTCTTCGGGACAGATAAAATCCAATGGGCTGAAGCCAGGAGATACGATAAAGGGATTTATCCGCCCACCAAGACCTGGTGAAAAGTATTTTGCTTTAAACAAGGTGGAATCGGTCAATGGTATGAGTCCAGAAAAGATTAAGCATAGAATTCCTTTCGATTATCTAAAACCTCTCTTCCCAGAAGAAAAATTAAACCTCTCTCTAGAGGGTGATAAAAATACTCTATCCACGAGAGTAATGGATCTCTTTACGCCTATTGGAAAAGGACAACGGGGCATGATTGTGGCTCAGCCAAAGACAGGGAAAACGTCTATTCTAAAAGATGTAGCAAATGCCATAGCTCATAATCACCCGGAAGTATACTTAATGGTCTTGTTGATCGATGAAAGACCCGAAGAAGTAACAGACATGGAGCGCAGTGTGCGAGCTGAGGTTTTGGCATCTACATTTGATGAACCTGCAGACCGACATGTAAAGGTTTCTACCATTGCACTTGAAAAAGCCAAGCGACTAGTAGAAAGCGGTATGGACGTTGTTATTCTCCTTGATTCTATAACACGTCTTGCTCGCGCTCACAATACAGTGTCCCCGGCATCGGGTAAAGTACTATCAGGAGGGGTTGAGGCCAATGCCTTGCACAAACCTAAAAAATTCTTCGGAGCTGCACGAAATATCGAACACGGGGGGTCTCTAACTATTCTTGCCACTGCACTTATTGAAACGGGCTCAAAAATGGATGAAGTGATTTTTGAGGAATTCAAGGGTACTGGAAACATGGAATTACAACTCGATCGTCGTTTGTCCAATCGCAGAATTTATCCTGCCATTGATCTTGTTGCCTCCAGCACACGAAGAGAAGACCTTTTACTAGGCAAAGAACAATTGCAGCGTATGTGGATTTTACGAAATCACTTGGCAGACATGAATAGTGAAGAAGCCATGGACTTTATTCTCAATCACATGAGGGGAACTCTGTCCAATGAAGAGTTCTTGGTATCCATGAACGGATAAAATTTCTAGTCCAGGTTACTTTGGTCAGGATAAATAACCAATTCTTGACCTATACGCAAACTTGCCGCATCTGTAATGTTATTCCAGCCTGTAACCTGAGATAATCCCACATTATATTTCTCAGCAATCACGCTCAATACCTCTCCAGACTTCACCGTATGAATCACCTTCGAGGACGAAGAAGAAGACGAGCTACTTGAGGACGCCGTTCGATTGTCTGAGTAAACTGTCAGTGACTGGCCTATTGCTAATATTGACTCCTCGGTTAGACCATTCCAAGCCATAAGCTTTGAGAACCCCACGTTGTATTGCTCAGCGATGCCTCCCAAAAACTCACCCTCCACGACGACATGTGTGATCTTTTGATTTGCATTCGAACTACTTGAACTATTGCTAGTAGACACGGCGCTGCCAGACTCTACTGTAGGAGGTGATTGGGCGCGAATGGTTGTATTTGAGGTGGTAACTTCTTGGGTCGTTGTGCTTGTTGCTACTTCTAGAGTTTGGAAGTCTAGGAGGCGTTTTGCTTGAGCTTCTCGAAAAGCCTCCAGCTCAACTTCTGTTGATTGAGTTATCTCTTCATTTAAGGCAACAAGCAAGGCCTCGCCCAACATCTCGGCCTTGAGGCGGTACCCTTTAGGTTTCAAAGAGATAAGGTCTAGATTGGCCAATTTTCGCGTTTTCCAGTCTAAAATTCTAGTCCTTCCCCCAGAAGCCCAAAACCAATCATAAAATAGACATCCCTTCTCTTTAGCAATCTCGTGCAGTAAAGCCGAATACTCTTCTGTTACCGCCATATTTTCTTGCTTACCGCGATACATGTCTTGACCTGATACCAATAAAATCGCTGCGTTGGGGCATGCACGGTTGGCTTTGGCAATAGTTCGGCTTATGTTTTTCTTTGTAAAAGGACCTAAAACATCTCGTCCGCTTAGCTCGGCGACAGAAAAGTCAAGGATAATCAAATCTGGATTTAGTGCCGATAATTGTGCACTAAACAGTTCTGCATTAAGTATTCCTGCATACCCAGAACCTTCCACTCCTAGAGAATGATAAACAAGTCCAGAATCTTCAACAGAAAGAAGATTGGCTCCATGAAAAATAAACCCTGATTGACTCGGTGCAGATTTTTGACACATCAAGGTAAATTCACGGTCGAACGATGGTATAAGCGCTTCAATGTGACCTAAATCTGCATTCATTAAAGAGGGCTGAATAAGGACAGTATCTTCGCCAGAAACCCATAATACATCAAAACTATTATGCGGCTCACAAAAGATTTGAAGCCGCATGGGTCTTTGGGGAAGCTTTTCTTGAAACTCATATGAAATCTGAGCGTTTTCATCAGCTGTTTTCGCGACCATGCCGGACACCCCCCTTGGAATGGACGGAGTCATTCTACTAGCAATATCATATCTCCAGGCACCTTTATGGCTGCTGGTGTAGTATACAGAACTAAAGGTGCGTGCAACCGAATTTGGCTGAACCATACCCCAGCCTCCATCACCGCGTTCGACCTGAAGAATTTCTTGTAGATACCCAGTGAACATATCCGCTTGAACATGTTCATCGCCAAAGTGAGCAATAACAAAAGCATTGCTATCCGTATTGTTCCAATCTTTCCTCACATGACTAAGTGCACTATCTGAGTAACACTGAATGACATTCGCTTCAGGATGCAGGAATGAATAGTCATCGGCACGTGAAAAACTTCCTTGAGCCCAAGCAGCATTGGCCAACAAGACAAAGCAGCCAAAAAATATTAATAGATAGGAGGGTAGTCTCCTTTGAGTTGATGGTTGAGTAGATTTCTCCATAGTATAAAGTTCTCTAAAATATCACAAGCTTAGACCCCCTGCATCTCAACAAAGTTGGAGATGATGTCCATGAGAATCTACAAAGCCCTTATCCAGAGAAGCAAAATGATTAAAACAAATGAAAACATGCTTAAAACGACTACCGAAAGGAAAAAGTATGATAGTCCTTCTAAGAAAAGCATTACATATTGTTTGTTTGGATAGATTGTTGTACCTTCGCCTACCCATAAAAAGGGAATAATAATCATTCATCATGAAAAGAACATTTCAGCCTTCAAGAAGAAAACGTAAAAACAAGCACGGGTTCCGTGAGCGTATGATAAGTAAAGGGGGCCGAAAAGTTATTGCCTCTCGTCGTGCCAAAGGAAGAAAAAAACTCACCGTTTCCGACGAAAAGCGTCTTAAGTAGACGCTATAGTCTGAAAAGCACCCTTTTGTGGGGAAAGCTATTGTCTACGGGTGCCCGGATTAGAAAGGGTCCCTACACCATCATTTTTATCCCCCACCAAGAATTCAACATTGGATTCATCGTTCCCAAGCGATTTTTTGCGAAAGCGCATACCCGTAATCGGGTTAAACGTTTGTTAAGAGAAGCAAGCGCAAGTCTAATGTCTCATTATCGTGAGCTACCCAAGGCGGCCATAATTGTTAAATATGGCAACAAACAGAAATCTCCACCTTCCCTGAATTCAGCCATTGATTTGCTCAAGCCTTTATTTCTAGAAGTAAAGAATTCAAATTCAGCCATTGTCCAACCTCAGGAAGAGCAAGGTAAGCGCTGAGGCTATATTTCTTAGTTAAAAAGCGTCTCTACTGGGACATGGGGAAGATTAAAGGCTTCCGCAACCCCTTCGTATACCACCTTGCCTTGGACTATGTTAAGTCCTTTTAACAAGTCTTTGCGCTTAGAGCATGCTTCTTTCCACCCATTATTGGCCAGATCGATTACATAGGGCAGGGTTGCGTTAGTTAGTGCAACCGTTGAGGTATAAGGAACAGCTCCTGGCATATTCGCTACGCAATAATGAACCACGTCATCAATGATATAGGTAGGGTCTTCATGGGTCGTAGGCTTACAAGTTTCTATGCATCCGCCTTGATCAACAGCTACATCAACTAATACGGCTCCCTTGTGCATCATTGATAGCATATCCCTTGTAATGAGGCTTGGAGCCTTAGCACCAGGAATCAGCACAGCCCCTATAATCAAATCCATTCGCGGAATCAAATCCCGAATGGTCATTTCTGTAGAAAAACGAGTAATCACATTAGCAGGCATTACATCATTTAGGTAGCGTAAACGATTGAGGTTAACATCCAAGATGGTCACCATAGCACCCAAACCCGCTGCCATTCGCGCAGCCTGAGTTCCTACGACTCCGCCGCCGAGAACCAGTACGCGTCCGGGTTCAACACCTGGTACGCCGCCCAATAAAACACCTTTGCCCTGAATGGGTTTCTCCAAGTATTTTGCGCCTTGTTGAACTGACATTCTTCCCGCCACTTCACTCATCGGGATAAGTAGGGGCAAAGTGCCATGATTACTTTCTACCGTTTCATAGGCTAGGCACACCGCCTTTGACCTGATACAAGCCCGCGTTAAAGGCTCACTTGATGCAAAGTGGAAATAGGTAAAGACTAGCTGATCCTCGCGCAAAAGACCATATTCCGCTTCAATGGGTTCTTTTACCTTCACAATCATCTCTGCCTCTGCATAGACACTTTCTAGAGTTGGTGCAATGGAAGCCCCAGCCTCAATATAGTCTTCATCGCTAAATCCACTACCCATTCCTGCCTTTGTTTGAATACGAACCACATGGCCTCTTTTTGTCAACTCCAAGACGCCACCGGGGGTAACAGCCACCCGGTTTTCATTATTTTTTATTTCTATAGGTACTCCAATATTCATAACCAAAATTTTATCAATATTAAAAAGATTTATCGAAATGCCTGCCTTGTATTTTCTGTCTCCAATTCAACGGATTGCGTAAAGGATTTCATCAGGTATCGCATGGACATCCGGCGATGGTAGACAGCCGATGCCATTGCGTTTGGCTGAGCGCCCACATTAGATTTTGCCTGTTGTGAAGTTCTCCCGTAACAAACTGTGTCTTTGTTATGCTCTATACCCAGTCCCACTAAGTCGTATAAGATTCTATGGTAGGCCTTAAATCTTCCTGCCCTTTTGTGGTTCAAACCAATCAAATGGGCATGAATCCGATTGGCATCTTCAAACCAAGAAATCCATCCAATCACCTCCTCGCCAACAGAATATGTTCGCAATTTTGGAAGACTCGAAGAAGCATTTCTTTCTATCTGAAAATATTCGGGCGACATAAGCTGAATGTAGAAGTCTACTGCGGACATAATATTTACATAGAGCGGATACATCGCCTCCGTTGGTGCTTCGCCCCAGTCGTTATAATCGGTTACTTGTAAGTCCTTGCTCCGCTCGGCCACTTGATTGTACTTTGTTCGGTACTTGGACCGAAGTGCCGCGGCATACTCTTCCATAGAGGAAAAGCGTGTGACATTCTCCAATATCATGTCGGGTTCTGAAGGTGTCATGTAAAAACCTCGTTCTTTTAGGCAATCAACCATCCAGGAATCAGTTGAACTATAAACATCTTTGATTAATATTCCATCATACGGTATCAAATCATTTTGTAATTGGCAAAGGAGGTAATCGTAAACCTCTTCCTTTGCCTCTTGACTTAACTCTTTGAAAAAAACCAAGCCATTATCGCCTGTAGTAAAAATGCTTCCCAACGACAATACTCTCCACCGAATCGGACGGACAATAACGTCATATATCTTTTGGGTTAGCCAATTGTTGGGGCGAAAATTATCTAACCGTTCTCCGCTAAAAGGCATCCTTTGGAGATACGCCCTTGCCAATAAGGTGTCGCCTTCATAGACCGCACAGACAAAGTGTTCAATTGCAGGATTGCTCTGAGCTAAATGAGTGAGGTAATCCATTTCTTGAAAGGGAAATTTCTCCACCACCAAATCGCTGTGATTCGACGTAAAATCCTGAACAGATAGGACAGACACTGATCGGTCCTTGTATTGAAGAGAAGCATTGCCCACTTCTATGGTAACAACCTGTTTAAGTCATTGTTTTTTCCTGCCAACTGGCCGCAAGCGGCATCGATGTCATGACCACGGCTTCTTCGGATATGCGCCTCCAGTCCACTGTCTGTCAATATTTCTAAAAACCGGCGTGACCGAGTTGGCGTTGTTCGTTCTAAGGGCACTCCCTCCACCGAATTATACTCTATAAGGTTAATAAAGCAGGGGAACTCTTTAGCAATACTAACAAGGTTCCTCGCATCCTCTTCTGAATCATTGAACTTTTGAAAGAGGATATATTCCAACGTTATTTTTCGTTTCGTGTGGGCATAAAATTCCTTTATAACTTCCACCACCTCTTCGATAGGATTGCTTTTGTTGATGTCCATTATTTGAGCTCGTTTTGCATTGGTGGCTGCATGAAGAGACCACGCTAAATTAAACTTACTGCCGCGTTCCGCTAACTTCCGAATACCTCGAACAATACCCACTGTGGAAAGAGTGATCCGCCTTGACGCCATATTCATTGCCTCTTCGGCCGTCAGAATTTCTGTAGCTCGAAATACCTCTTCCAAGTTGAGCAAGGGTTCTCCCATCCCCATAAATACAATATTCGTAAGGCCTCTTCCAAATTGGTCTAGGGCAAGCCTATTTAATCCTCGAACTTGGTCTACAATTTCAGAAAAAGCCAAGTTGCGATCACGCTTTAGTTGACCTGTGGCACAAAAAGAACAATGAAGAGTGCAACCAACTTGAGAGGAAATACAAGCCGTAATCCGTTTACTTGTTGGAATAATAACTCCTTCAACCGTCCGGCCGTCATGGAGAGCAAAGCCAACTTTAATCGTCCCATCTTGACTTTTTTGGATAATATCTACTTCTGCAATGTGAAAAACAAAAGACTCCTCAAGTCTAGCCCGAAGACTTTGGGGAAGGTTTGTCATCATATTAAAATGATCTGCCCCTTTAATCCAAAGCCATTCAAAAATCTGTTTAGCTCTAAAAGAGGGCTCATTGTTTTGCTCAAGCCATTGAGCTAAGTCTTCGCGAGCCATTGTCCGAATGTTTATCTTCTGTACAGGCTTGCTGTTTTCTGATGGGTTTACCGTATCCATGCTTCCGGATTTAGTTTAACACTGTTCTTCCAAATTTCCAAGTGCATTCTTGGGGAAAGAGCTCCCAATCCCTCGCCATAAACAGACCCTATAACCTGACCTGAAGAAAGCGCTTGACCCCTCGAAAGCGAGGGCCTAGATAAGTTACTATATACAGTGAAATAAGGACCATGTTGCACAATCACTGTCCAGTGGACATTGGTCATTTCAAAAACCCGAGAAACTTTACCATTATACAAAACACGAACTTCTGTATTTGGCCTTGTTTCAATGTCTATCCCATTATTTTGAATAAGTAGAGAGGGCATGTCCGGATGACTTACTTGACCAAAACGGGTAACGATACGTCCGTTATTGACGGGCCATGGAAAACGCCCCTTATTGGCTGCAAAAGAATTTGCCAATTCAACGTCTACCGGATCCGGCGAGGTCAATCTTGCCCTCCTTTCTCGCTCTATCCGTGCTTCTGCCTCTAAAATCTCTTTGAGCCGAAGATCTAAGGCACTGATGTTGCCCAGGATTTCCGCTTTAATCTGCTCCTGGCGAGCCATATCATTTTCCAATGAAAGCAATGCGGCGTCATACTGTTCTTCCGATGCTTTGAGGGTGCGTTGTTCTTCAAGGAGTTCCGTTCGCTTGACTTCGAGCACTGTTATCTGTGCCTTCACCTTATCTTGGACTGAAACTAAATAGTCTTGAATTTCTTGTAATGCACGCATTTTGTAATTCAACACCCTAGATAAATTTCCCATAAACCGATAGCGCTGAAAAACATCTTCAAAGGAAGTAGACGACAATACATACATTGACCGGGTCTGTGAAACTCGATATCGATAGGCCATTCGAACGGCATCGGCACAACTTCCTTTAAGTCGTTCATATTCGTTCCGGGTGTTGTCCTCCTCATCTTGTAAAGAGTCAAGACTGTGGGCCAGCTGAAAGCTGTCCTGCCGAAGGAGATTAACCAAAGAGTCTTGAATTTGTCGTTGAGTACTGAGTAACCTTAATTGATTAATCGTCACTTGTTGTTGGCTTTGGAGGCGCTGTATTTCTCCCTCTAAGCTTGCTAAATCACTTCGTAGTTTATCCTGTTTGCTCACTATGGATGACGAAGTCTCTGGCTCCTGTGCGTGCAACCAACCGGCCACCAAAACTAAGCCCACCACACAGAAAAAAAAGCTAAAAAGCAGGCTATGGATGAATGACTTCATAAGATGAAGGTACTTCAAAAGGAAGGTCATAGGGCCCTTTCTTTTCCAAGGAATTTGTGGATAGAGATACTTCTAAGCCCTCTGATTCGACTATCAGGGTGCGATCTTTGGCCCACAGCCCTCCTTCTAGTTCTTTTATATTCACCCATTGAAGCGTAACCCATTGTTCAATAGAGGGCTCATAAACATCTAGGTGATTTACCCCTAGAGAGTCCGATGCAATAATTTTAACTGCCAATCCGGCCGGAGATATCCATAGAGAATCGTCTTTTTGAAAATCGTCTTTCTGTAACACCACACCAAATATCCAAGACATCATCAAATCGTAATCACTAATTGCCGGTAATCCAAGGGCATCAAGCCCAGCGATTGTACCTGAATAATACGTTCGTTCTAATCGATTAAGTGCCTGTACCGAATCTCTAGAAAATAAAATCCGAGCCCCTTCAAATCCAAACTTGGTAAACTGTCCCCAAACCCTCTCGCCGCCATTGGTTCTAAATTTTGCCTTAAATCGCTGGCTCTGATTATCGTAGAAGATAATGGCAGTGGTTGCCATCTCTAGCGTATCCAAACCCTTTAGCCAATGGCTCTCTAAAGAAGCATCCAGCAGACTTTGCTTAAGCACCTTGCACTGAGGCATCGTTAACCCCGCAAAAAGCACAAAGAGCAGCGCACCATATGATATACTTTGGCGCATTATGGCTTGACTTCAAGTATTTTTTGGTGTAAAAATTCTTCGGCACCACCGAGAATTATGGCTTGCTCATAAAAAAGAACTGCACGTGAGGGCTGGCCAAAGCGCGCATAATTATCCCCTAAAAACTCAACAACTTCGTAGGATTGAAATTGTT
This sequence comes from Bacteroidota bacterium, assembly GCA_003447535.1. Lineage (GTDB taxonomy): Bacteria > Bacteroidota > Bacteroidia > Chitinophagales > UBA8649 > UBA8649. The sequence continues at coordinate 43,189 of DLYY01000183.1, forward strand.
TAACATCTCCTTGATCTGTTAACAGATCGAACGCGTCCTGGGTGTTGGAAGCCTCTTCATACAAATCAAACAGCGCGGTTAGGGTTTGGATATACAATGTCGGTTGGCTTGAAGACGCAAGGGGTATTGTTTTTTTCCATGATTCAATAGCCGCGGGAATTTGTCCTAGCTTGCTGTAAGCAACGCCCTGCATAAAATAAATCAGAGGCTGCGCAAAAAAATAAGCCGTTGATTCTTCTGTGGCAGTCAACAGGCTCTCATACTCCTCTGCATCATAATACGAATAGAAGAGTTCTCGCCATAGACGAAAGTCGCCTTTGTCGAGGTCGATTCCTTTAGTTAGAGCCCCAATCATTTTTTCATATTCGCCATGCTTTTGGTAAAGCATGTACAAAGTGATCAAATACTTCAGGTCATCACTTGCTTCGTCCTGCAAGACCATAGAATCAACAAAGACCACAATCCGCTTGTCGGTCAGTTTGCTGTAGGACTTTACCCACTGATTAATTTGCTCTTTCTGGAAAGAATAACCTTGAGGTCCAAAGTCATTTAACTCCTTAAGAGCATTCAGCCAGCTAGTGACATCACCAGCGGAAAGTGCGCGATTGGCAGAGAAGTCCACAACAGCCGGGGCAAGCTCTTTTATCTTTTTTCCTTCATTTAACCAAGCTTCCACGGCATGGTCTTTGCCTTGATATATGAGCGCAGCTAAATGGTCCTGAAAGGATTGTAGGCTTGCACCGCGCTCTGTAAAAAACCTCTTGCTTAGGTCCTCTATGTCGGCCCATTCTCGCTGTGCCTTAAGTACTTCAATGAAGGGACCGTAGACCTCATCATCTAATCCGTATCGCTCAACATATTCTTCATACGAGTCAAGAGCAGAAAGTGTGTCGTGCATCATCAACTTTACGATTGCAATATTATTTAAATAACTGCGCTTAGAAGGTTCTACCTCGTGAAGATTTTCAAAAAGATCCACAGCTTCCTGCAATTTATTATTTCCGACATATATCTCGGCCAAAAACGCCATATACCATATGTTATCTGGATCGATCGAAAGCGCCTGCGTTAGGTGATAATCTGCACGGTTAAAGTCAAGTTCTTTAAAATAGATTACTGCCATCTCATAATGTGCCGCGTCGTTCGTAGGAATAGAAGATAGCGAGGCCTCAAAAGATACTATGGCCTCCTCGTAATTGTCAACGGCACGATATTTAATACCCTCGAAAAATGCTCGCTCACCA
>DLYY01000143.1 GCA_003447535.1 Bacteroidota bacterium
ATAACTATTATAATGTTTAGAAGACTCTACCATAGCATTTACTATACTATCTCTTTGGGGAGTAGACATACCCGATAGATCATCTGTTAATCGAGGATAATCCTTAAGCCCCATATACTCAACAGGGGTTCCAGATGCTGTTAATATATCAAGGTTCCCGTCATTGTTAAAATCTTCAGCCCGTGATCCCCAAGTCCAATTGGTTTTGTCCGAATTAGTCAATTCGGCAACCTCATTAAACTTTGCATGTCCCATATTTAGGTTTAAGGTGTTTCGGACATTTTGTTTCGCAATGTTTTGAGCGGTATCAGCCTCTAATTGGCTCCAAGAATGAGGCTTCTCGTAGTGCAATGTCATTTGACTTACATAATCAATCGGCCTCATATCGGGCACGTATAAATCAGGTAGCATATCCCCATTAATATCAGCTATTTCACCACCCATACTATAGTAAGACATAACACTGGGAATACAGTGGTTAAACCCATTACTATCATTAGCAAGCCACATGACATCAGGAATATTGTAATCGTTAGTCATATAAACATCTGTTCTACCATCACGATTAATGTCTCCCGTTAAAAGAGCAGTAGAATATTCCCTTACATCCACAAAGCCCAGTCCGTAGTCTGCAAAAGGATGTATTGAAAAGTGCTCACCCTCATTAGTAAAAACAAAACGTGAACTATGCAAAGAATCGGCACTTTCAAACTCCTGGATTGGCGTAAAAGAATTGTGATTTAACTCCCAAGATGAAACAATAATATCCCAGTCCTCGTCGCTATCTATATCAAGAAAGTTCATGGCGAAAGGAAGGCGCAATCCCCCATTGCGCAGAGGAATATCAATTGTTTGAAATCTAGAGAAGCCGTCTTCGTCTTGGGCAAACAACGTATAAACAACTCCCTTTTCATCTAACTTAAGTCCCGATAAGACAATATCATCCTTGCCATCTTGGTTAAAATCAAACACCATCACGGATAAAGAATAAGGCCGGAATTCTATCCCCATATTTAGGAGTTCACGAATAAACTTAAAATCGCCGAGATTTATAAAAACACTGACCTCGTGATGACCTATTGCTATTATATCCACTAAATCATCGTCATTGGCATGAATAGCGGCAAGCCCTGCACCAAGTTCAATATAATTTTTTAAGGAATCATTGTTATCAGAAAATTGGAGACCGGTAATATCATTATCCAGACAAACAAACTGACAACTATCATTAACACCCTCTCTTGCTATCGATTTACGAGTGGTTGCACAGGATGTAAATATCATAACAACTACACATACAAAAATATGTTGCTTACACCACATCATTGATTACGATATACTGATTGTAAAATAGATTCTCCAATTGCTCGACCCTGTTCCATCCCTGATTCTACAGCAAAAGGGAAGTGAATCCCACCCCAAACTCGACTATTAGATACTTCTATCATTGCTTCACGCAAACTGCTCCAGTATCGTATTCCAAGTCCTTGAGCATTGTGTGTAGAATCGGAGAATCCATATTCCTTACCTAAAAAGTACTCCAACACCGTAACGCACGCAGCACTACAAGTAGAGTGACCACTTGGATATTCGGGAAAAGAGGGCGTCACAAGAATTGGTGACCAATTAAATTCTATATATTCCCGAATCAACGTAACGGGCCGGATTAAGTTATAATGATATTTATCTTTCCAAGCCACTAAGTTTGCGTCATAGAAAGATATAGAGGCCATTGTATACACCTCAACCGCCTTTGACAAAGGCAAATTCTCCTTGGCAAGAATTTGAGCAATAATATTCATCCAGTGAGATGTTGGATTAACATGTCTTCGTGGCTGAATTTCATGGCCAATGTATCGGTTCATGTCAGGGTTGTCATCCCAAAATAAAGCAGCTCCAATCTGGTCTCCTGTTAGATCCCGAGAAAGTGAGAAAACATAACCCGCCTCGTCAACCAAGCCCGAGTCTGTATCCTGAAAGAAATAAGGCGGTGGTCCAACACTAAAATGAGATAGGCTATCAACAACTGCCGGCCTAAGGCTGCCCCAGAAGGGCTCCAGAGCCCTTCTATAATCAGGAGGGGTTGGGCGCCAAGAAATGTCTGTATTCGATACAACATAAAAAGGCATCGACTTTGTCTGCATATATCCATCCTTACTGGCCCATTCCAAAACATGATCAGCAACTCGATTCCCATAAAAAAGCGAATTTTCAATGATTTTTGGAGGCACAGAATCACTTAGGTGATTCCAAAATAATTGATACGTATCATCTATAATAGTCTCCTCATAAATCAAATCATGCATAACTTGATAGTAAGCTTGTAGCACAACGAGATTGCTGTCAAGCACTATGGAATCTGGTACGGTGTAGGGTAAATAATCATTAAGCTCCTCAATCAAATGGGTCGATGATAATGAGTTAAAGGAGTGCATTGCCTGATACGATGCAACATTGGCATAGAGATAGACCCTTGTAGCTAACACAGGATTAATACCACTTTTCTTCATCGCTAAGACACTTGCCTGATGCATACCATTTAGAAAACAAGTTGAGGCAGTCTCATTCTTGAGAGTTCCATTAGAACCAAAAACCTGAAAATCAACGATTATAAGTAGAAAAAAAAACGAGACGTACACTTTACCTCGAGCATAAAATGACGATTGCTTCGGCATAATTTAAAGATATATGAATAAAGGTATTTTAGTTGTCACAATTATGGACTAAAACTTGTGCGCTCCCTTCTGTTAATCATAGCATCCTCTATTTTTTATGTCGCGTTAACTTGGATTACAGGCATCTATTATGGCTGGGTTGATGATGTATGGTTAGACCTCTCCTTTCAGGGTAAAATCATTGTAGAAGAGGCCTACAGTCCCGTGGTTTTAATTACTGGTTTTGGGGATTTAATCAAATCATCGCCACTAACGCTTTCCAGCCTTTATGTCGGGGTGGTAATCTTCGTTTTTTATCTCACGTTTGAGGTTGTAGAGCGACATTTTCAGGATCTTCCCGTAATCTCGAAAGCTCTCCTAATGAGCCTCATTATCATTGGCCTCATTTGGCCCATTTTAATAGCACCGACATTTACTGAGCTATCCATTTTGTCCGGTGGCCTTGGGTTGGTTTATTTTAACCAAGTATTGTCTGCTGAAACTTCGATAAGCATAAAAGATTTTTGTCTTTTTGGACTGGCCATATTAATTGCCATTAGCTTTCGGTTTACAAGCCTTGTTCTACTCCTGCCATTTATTGGAATATTGTTAGCAAATCACGGCCGGGGAAGCCATCGTAAAAAGGTTACTGGCGCTGCTATTTTTCTCGCCGTACTAGGTATGGTAAGTTTCCTTTATCAGGAAACTACTTTACCCTTAGGTCTCCAACAAAAACAAGTCAAACTTCGAACGGTACTTGATACTGATATTGGTATGCGCCTTAATGGAGAAAGCCGTAAAGAGTTTGCCAAAGACCTGGCATTGTATTGCTGGTTTCTTGGGGATACGAGTGTATGGACGACGTCAAGGCTTGATAGCAAAATCTCCAACATGTCCTACACGACTAAGGAAAAATGGGAGTCAATCTATCAAAAAGCAGCCCATCGGTATCCTAAAGAGTATCATCCAGAATCCAATTGGCTCAATTCTTTTTTAGTCCTTTTGAGTCTATCTCTATTACTTATTTTCCGATCATTTTTTTTGGGTTACCGCTCCATTGAACCCCTTATCTTATTTATCACAATTCTGGTCATTTTAGCCATCACAGGAACGAAATACAAGCTTGAAGGCCGGGCAGTTATTCCCCTGATAACAGTTCTTTTGCTCTATTTAATAACCTTGTCCAAGGATACTATTCCTGCTGTTTGGAAGGCGTCTCTATTGCACATTAGTCTCTGGTGCATACCCCTTGGAGCCTACAGCATGACTCAACAATACCATATAGGTCAACACTATTCTGAGGAGGTTGCTGATAAAAAAGCCTATGTCCATCATCTTGACACCGCCTATAAACATAAGAGTATGGTGGTTGATCTTTTTGCCATGACCTTGTTTCATGGTTCATTGACCGAAGGGCTAAATGTTCCAAAAAACGTAAAGCTTAAAAGCTATCCAGAATTGTGGGGTGTCATTAAAGCCCTTGAAGAAGAAGAGGAATTGCCGCCTCCATCAGACTACTTCTCCTCAGCCGCCCAACATAAGGCCTATTACTTAGGGCCTCAATTTCGCGTGGATATGCTTGAAGGCTTACTTAATGAAGTCTACAACACCCCCATATCTTTTGAAAAAATTGAAGACTGTCCCATTGAATACTCTTTTACTTGGGATCCTCTTAACTTGGGAGTCTACCAAATCAACCTAAAACAATGATTCGAGGAGCGGCGCTTAGACATGGCAGGGCCGAGATAGCCGGCAAGATTCTCGGTGTAATCTTTTTATTGTTCGTCTGCGGTGAATTAGCATCTCGACTCTATTTGTATAAAACCTTTGGGTTATGGGGATTTCAAAAACAATCCATAGAAAAACACTTTTATCCAAACCTCAACAAAAACTATTCATTTGATAATAGTCGAGTTAACCTCCTAATCCTCGGCGGGAGCGTAATGTATGAAGATACATTAAGGGGTTCATGGAATGAAAAGCCCTTTGCAAGAACATTTTGCGGAGAACCAAGCTTGTGGGATGTAATGGAATTGAACGTGTTAAATCTTTCCTCCACAGGGTATACAAGCCTTGACTCTCGATATCAATTAGAAGCTGTAATACAAGGTGGCCATTCCTTTGATGCAGTATTTATCTATCATGGAATCAATGACACCCGCACAAACAACACAACTGAGGAAGTTTTTGACGCTCAATATCGACATATTGAATTTTATGATGACTATGCCTTTATAAAAAATCAATCAACATATACTCAACTCAGTCTTCCATTTGTTTTGCAATGGGTAGGTCACCAACAACGCACTGCCGATAAGCAATATCTTCCCAAAGAGTTCTTTTGGGGTTTACTTCAAGGTAATCCGGAACCCTTTCTTCAAGAAGGTGCGGATATCAAAAGCGAAAAAACCTTCCTAGCAAACTATACAGCTATGATTGATTTAGCCATCGCCAACGACATAATCCCCATTATATCTACCTATGCCTTCTATCAAGCACCAAATTACTCTAGAGCTGCCTTTGAACAGGGCGAGCTCGATTATGCCGACAGTGTGTTTGTAACGGAGCTATATGGCTTTCCTGACAACGTGGTACAGGGAATTGATCGGCACAATACAGTTATTCGATCCCTGGCAAACCAATACGAAGGCAATGTAATTTTCTTTGATTTTGCTGACTCATTAAACCAATCATCCAATACCTTTAATGACATCTGCCATCTGACCAATCAGGGGTGCAACCAATTAATTGCTGAGATGAAGAAAATACTTAGCCAACGTTTTTCATATGAATAGAGTCTTCATAGGGTATATTTTTTGTTTTGGGATCTTCTTTACCCAATGTCAACGCTCTATTGATGGGATTTCTTTAAATCAATCCACCTACCATGCCCTTTTCCGGGAAAGTAGTCCTTCAAAAAAGGATAAATCAGCCTTCACCGATACATCTAGCCTATTTCGTAACGAGACCTTTGTCCAGCGGTTTATCCTTCAATTCCGACAAGATTACTTGCAAGGAGGTCGCGAAGAATCCCTCTACATATGTCTTTTTGATTTTGACCAAGTTCGTCTCTTTCAAGAGGGTGAATCAAAAGAATTCGGACAGAAAGAATATAACCGCATCAAGCAAGTCGTCGATAGCGAACGGCATTATATCCAGGGGAAAATCGACCTAATCGATGTTCAATTAAATTATTTGGACAATTACATTTTTGATGAGCTCAATAAGGGCTGTGATAACTTTGTCAATGCAGCCTTTATGTATCTTCTTGGTAGGCGGCCGACACAAAATGAGCTTAATGAAGGACTTCAAATGTGCTATGAACAACAGGGCAGCATCTTCTTTATGCCGGGCAAATCCAAACGTGATCTTCTCGAGATTTTAAGTCAAAATCCAACCTACTTTGAATACCAAGCAGCCTTTCTAGCAGTCCATCTGTATGGACGACTTGCCAGTGAAGAATACATCAACAGTCACTCTTTAACCATGCTAAAAACTAATCCAAATCGGCTTGAGGATGTTATCGTGTATTGGTTGACTAATCCTCCTAAAGCCCCATAGACTCGATGAAAAGGCTTCTATTTATACTCGGATGCTTTTTGCTGCCCCTTTGCTCGATGGGGCAAGAGCGATCTATTTATACTATATATGACAAATTAGATGCAGACGAGCCGAGCTTGCGCACCTTAGAAGTTCTAGAATCTGCCTACTCAAGCCTGTCTGACCCGAGCATTGGTGACTATCTAATCTTTCGAACCTTGTTGTCGGGAAGCGCTTCAAGCTATATGGAGCAGTACCTTGAAGATTTATACATTCCCTTAGAAAGTGTACCTGTTGGCTTGCGTGCCCTGTCCGCGGATGCAGAAGATCTCCCCTATGCTTCCCTACTGACTATGATTATGATGAGAGCCCAAACAACCGGTCAAATTGACTTGAGCGCTTTTTTTGAACTGCGACAATTAACGCATGGGTTTTGTCCAAATTTTCCATTTTCTGATGAACCCAACAAAGAACGAATTCAATACCAATTGGGTCAAATGAAACAACTCAACTTCTGGTTCACCCAATATCCCCAAGAAGTAGCCACCTGGGACAGCTTATACCAAGTTTCGTTAGCCCTTTGGCGATCAAAAAACATAAGTAATAAACAAGGACCCATCCAAACTTCTGAAGTCCATCAATTGTACCAAGCCATTGACACCTCTATTTTTGCAATGTTTCGACCCCTTGGGATACACCAGCTTCAAAAAGAAGCCTTTCGTGTAGACCTCAACTTGGCCAAGGCTACTAATCTTTTAAAGCGCAAGCCTAAGCGATTTATCAATCAATCCTTTAAAAAGCTTTTAGGCCGATCCGCCACACCAAGGGAGGTGACTGTAATTCTCAACTTTATTGACGCACACCCTGATATAAGGACCCCTCAAATCTTGTATCTTTCTATTATTGGTTTAGATGACTCTAACGATTTGAACCCTTAGCCATGTCTCCCAAGCAAAAATCAAAACAACACTTGAAAACCCTCTCCAATGAGGAAACAAGGCCCGCGTCAACTTCTCGAAGAAAATTTGTTCAAAACAGTTTATTATATGGTTCTGGAGTCCTAACTATACCCTCCTATTTAAAGGGTGGCAATCGTCTTTTTTCAACCAGCCGACGAAAAGTTAATCATGTGGTATTATGCCTCTTTGCAGGAGGGATAAGAAATTTTGAATCGCTTGAACAGCGAGAGGGCAACCTTATGCCAAACACGCTTATTGGCGACCACTCGATTCATTCGTCGATTGCTTCCGGCATTGATACAATGCCATTGCCGTGTTCTATACCAATTGCGTCACAAGGAGTTTTATTTGACAAGTTCAGGTATGACTCGCCGATAACCCTTCACTATAATGCTCATGCCAGCATTCTGACTGGGCGGTACATTCACGATATTGAACTCATGAAACCGGCGCCACATCCAACACTTTTTGAAATGTACAGAAAGCATCATGCACTACGAAGTAATCACTCCAATACTTGGTGGGTTTGTGATCAAGGAGGGCCATTCCCTTTTCTTCGCTCTAGCAGTGATACTCAATATGGTCATGCCTATGCAGCGAATATGATTCAACCGTCTTCTTTAGCAAATAGTCCATTACTTCAACATACCCTTCCTAAAAATGAAGAACAGCTGGCGATGGAATTAAGAAGGCAGCTCCTAGGCAGCTCTTTAGAACAGCCTCACTCATTAAGTAAGGCGTCATGGTTGGATTTGTTACATGACTTTGGCAAAGCCTATCATCGTGGCATTTGGAAAGAAGACTCAGTTCGCCTCAATGATGACATGCTAAACATCTTTGCATCGTGTTTAATTCTCGAACGATATACCCCTGAGCTACTGGTTGTCAACATGCAAGACAGTGATATTGGACACTCTAACTTCACTTCGTACTGCAACAATATGCACAAAGCAGATTATGCCCTTGGAAAACTATGGTCCACCATCCAAGAAAATGATACGCTTCGGGATGATACTGTGTTAATCGTGCTACCAGAATTTGGACGAAATGCAGGCCATAACTCAGTAATCGATGCCTATGGTCGATATGCCGTTGATCATACTGGCGATGACGTTTCGAAACAATCGTTTTGTCTGATCGCGGGCCCACAGCATATTGTTCATCAGGGACAAACGGCTCAAATGGATGGAGAGGTTATTGATATCGTTCCTACCATTGCTCATTTGTTGGGTTTTGAAGACAAGGTTCACCCGCTTAATCTACCTGGAAAAGTACTTTATGAAGCCTTCGTTTAGCCATAAATATTGGGTTCTTATCATGTCCCTGTGCTGTTTAGCCGTAGCCTGTCAGCGAGTGCAATCATCGGGGGAGTCCATTAATAAAGCAGATCTTGAAACGGAAACAGCTCACTTTGATGAAGTGTATCATCGAGTTTTAAAACCTCGATGTGCTGATGGACCATGCCATGGGGGAAGCTTTGAGCCAAGCTTTACATCGATTTCTTCTGCATATTACACCTTGGTATATCATCCCCCAATAAAAAATGATTTATCCCAAACCTATCGCTACCGAGTATTGCCATACTCCATAGATAGTAGCCTCCTAATGACAAGAATTCAGGAATGTTGTTTTAATGACACCATGGACCAAATGCCCCTCTTAATGACCCCTCTAAATTCACAGGAGATTGATATTATTGGGAGTTGGATTACGAACGGTGCTCAAGATTGGAATGGCCAAACACCATCATTGCCCAATGAATAGCCACCATGCTCTTCGCATGCTTAAAAGCCTGTGTAGCTTTTTTGCATTCTTCGGGATTATTCATCTGTTTTATGCCTCTATTTTATGGCAAGGTGCCATGTTTGGCACTTGGGACTCTTGGGGAAATTTGGCTATGTTTCATGAAGTAAAAACCTTTTTTGAGGCGGGAGCAGATTCTCTGCGATCAGGTCAATATTTTGCTGGATTTGAAGGTCCGTGGATAAACTACGGCTTGGATTTTTGGGGAGGCATTCCTTGGGTTGCGCTCACGTGGTGTGGTATAGATGCCATTGACTCCATGTATTGGAATGTTGTGATCATTCTTGCCCTTAATGCCCTATCTCTATATCAGTTGTTTCGTTTTTTATCGGTTTCTAAAGTCGTCGCCCTTGGCCTAAGTTTTGCCTTTGTCCTCAACCCTATAATGTTTCATTATACCGACTGGATCAATCTGCTTTGTCTCTTTCCTGGAATATTTGCCGCAAAACACCTTCTTAATTTTCATAAAAATGGTAATCGTTTATCCATAAAAAAAGCCTGCTGCTGGGTTGCTATTCTACTGCCGCTCAACCCTTATGGCTTTATTTTTAGCTTCAGTTTGGGCGCGTGTATGTTTCTTTGTCACTCAGCCTTTTGGCATGCAACAAGGCCGCTTTTGTGGAATGGCATTCTCCTCGTTGGGCCCATCGTTGGCCTCTATGCATTCGTCTACGCCTTGCCTAACATAAGCCATAGCCAACCCACAGTGATTGACCCACTATCTTCTCTGTGGTCACAGCCTGATCTTCAGTTTGCGTTGTCAAGCCTTTTAAAAGGATCAAGATTAAGTTCTTTGTCATCCCCTCTTAAAGGCTACGAATACACATTTTTAGAAAGCAAAAACGCTTTCATGGGCTATGGGTTAAGTTTTGTTGCCTTTGCCGGCTTGATTCGACGACCAAAATTTTTTATTGCCGTATTGCTTTATTTAGTCATCGCTTGTACTTTGGATGTAAGCGTTATTCGCGTTGACTATCGCTGGGGCCTTCCCTTTCTTGTGCTAATTCCCTTGGCGGCAGGCCTTGGACTCAAAGACATCCAATCGAGCCCTTTTAAGGCAGCAGCTCTCCCCATTCTCCTTTTTGCCATAATTGAAACCGGAAGTTTTAATCCTAGCATTTCGCCGCAATCCTATCCAGAACTTAGCCCCGTGGTTCAACAAAAAATAAGTGCTCACGACGTAGTACTGCATCTACCTGCCGGCCTCCATGGACAGCAAAAAAGCATACGTAACTATCAATACATGATTTTGCGACACCAGGAAAAGACACCCTATTCCACAGTTAACGGTGGGGGTTTTTATTATCCAAAAGAATTGTTATTCCTATATAATGATATAGTACCCAGTGCTACGGGCGACAACTTTGGAGAGGAAAACCTTAAAAAATTAGGGATTACAAAGATCATCTTACATGAGGAGCTCTGCTATGATTCATTGGATCACCAACAAGTTAATCTAGTGAGAAAACGGAATTACTCGACAATTGACGTTATCGAAGCTTCGGTTATTCCATTGCCTTGATTATACACTGAATCACACGTCCTACATCATTACGATTCATAGAACTGTAAATAGGTAAACAGAGCGTATGATTAGCAGCAAAACTCGCCACAGGATAGCGCCGACTACTCTCTTCGTTCAAATAGGGCAAGTCCTGTAGGGCGGGTCGCCAGTACGGTCGAAACCCTATGTTCTGCTTTTCTCCCTGCTCCATTATCTGTTCCATGGCCACAGAGTGATGGACTTGGATAGGATAATACGCTCGGTTCCAATAATGGTTTGAACTTTCTTTGAAAATATCGAGCCCATCAATGGTCAAAAAGGCCTCGTCATATTGCGCAGCAATTTGTCTTCGAGCCTCTACTTCTTCTTTAAGGCGGGCAAGGGATAATTGCCCATATGCCGCACTAAACTCGTGCATTTTTGCATTAGTCCCTAACAATTCATCTTGATTAGATGCATTTCGACCGAAATATCGCATTTGAAAGAGGCGGTTGTGCAACGAAGCATCGTCAGTGAATAACGCGCCACCCTCAATGGAGGATACAATTTTTGAAGTATGAAGGCTTGTCATAGAAGCCAATCCAATGGCTAATAATGGCTTGTTATGAAGCATTGATCCCATAGCATGCGCTCCATCATAGATTACAGGTATGCCATACTGGTTTCCCAATACTTCTAATTTATCAACTGCACAGGGTTGGCCAAAGACGTGAACACCTAAGATGGCACGGGTATCAGAAGAAATTCGTGCTTCAACCTTGCCGGGATCGATACACAAAGTCTTAGGGTCGATATCACAGAGTATTACTTTGTAGCCCTCCCACATGGGAGCGGACGCAGTAGCAACAAAAGAAAATGCTGGAACAATAATCTCTCCTTTAGGCAGGTCTAATGCCCGAATCAAAAGCTGTAAGGCCATGGTTCCTGAGGAAACAGCCAAGGCATGAGCTCGTTGACAACTTACTTCCAATTCTTTCTCAAAGGATTGAACTTCCACTTGGTTGTTGGTGAGTTTTCCTGACTCCAATACCCTCTCCCAGTGATGCAAAAGCGTCTTTTTCTCCGGAATAATCGTTTGATTGACTTCTAAGCGCTTCATTTAGTAAACTTTTCATGGCTTGCTCCCCACATGATCCGCAAAAGTTCCACGAGATTTGCCTTGCTTTCCCCGAGGCGTTCACCATATGCTATTGGTAAAGAGGTGTATCGCCAACCTTTTTTACATGCCAGGGCCAAACTTCTGGGTTCTAAATCAAAACTATTCGCCTTCAAGGTATTGACATAAGATTTTACCCGATAAATCCTGAGTCCACTAACAATATCTCTTGTTCCGCTTCGCCATAGCAAGTTTGTATACAACGAAATCCATTGGTTTGCAATTCGCCTGTGCCATGCAATGCACTCGAACGGTCGTTCACCTATAACCAAATCATACTGCCCATTTTCAGCGCATTCCGCAAGACGCTTTATATCATCAACACGATAGGTATTATCACAATCGATGGTCGCCATGTGAGAGTATCCATTGGCTTGAGCATAGTCTAACCCGGATCGTATAGCCCACCCTTTACCTTTGTGTTTTCTTGCCAAAATCTTTACTCCTTGTGACTTGGCAAGCGCTGCTGTAGCATCCTTTGAAAATCCATCGCATACAACAAAATCGTAGCCTGTACTTCGCATTTGCTCAATCATAAGCACAATGGAATCTTCTTCATTATAGGTCGGTAAACAAACTAATAGGCGAAAAGACATGAAGGCGATTTGGTTCTAGTTTTGCTTCAAGTTAGGAATACACAGTGAATATGCGATAACTTTAAGTATCTACTATGAAAGATGCCACGCATTATATGACATCATTTCGCTATGGTCCTTGGATCAAAGGGGCAGTTGGAGAAAAGATTGTACGCCAATTTAGAGGGAAACGAATCCTTTTAACCGGTGCTTTGGGGTTTTTAGGCAGAAACTTCTTAGATTTTTTTGTCCATTTATTAGAAGAGGATGCAAACTATTGTAAACTCTTTGCGCTTGATGTTTCGGGCTTGTTATCCTATCACCTTCCTTTGCCATCAAAGTCCATAGAACGAATTACACTGCTTGAGCAAGACCTTTTGGATGAAAGCAAGTCGCTACCGACAGTAGACTACATTATTCATGCTGCCTCAATTGCCTCACCCATTCATTACAGGGAAAGGCCACTACAAACCCTTAAGGTCAATGCCTGGGGAAGTCAACGACTATTGGACCATATAATTAACACTAATCCAGCATGCAGAATGGTATTTATCAGCTCAAGCGAAGTATATGGAGACCCTATTTCAGATGCCATCCCAACATCTGAATCGTATTGGGGAAGAGTAAGCTTTACGGGTCCTAGGGCTTGCTATGATGAGAGCAAACGCTTTGCCGAAACCCTTTGCGCACTCTATGCGCAAGAACATGATACACAGGTTTGTTCTGTGAGGCCGTTTAACATTTATGGTCCCGGATTGAGTCCTGATGACGGCAGGGTAATTTCAGACTTTATGAGAGATTGCATTACACAATCCCGCATTGATCTCTTTTCGGATGGAAGCCCTACAAGAACCTTCTGCTTTGTAGCCGACGGAATACAAGGTATTTTAAAAGCGCTTGCCGAAGGAAAGGCGGGAGAGGCATACAATATTGGTCAAGAAACGCCCGAAATTTCTATGATTCAGCTTGCCCACACCATTGCAACCCTTGCGAAAGAAAAGCACGGCACTGACATCCCCGTTTCACATAAATTCCATAAGGATAAAGCCTATCTTACTGACAATCCTCAAAGACGGTGCCCCGATCTAACCAAGGCCGTTAAAGAATTAAAATATCATCCCCAATGGGACCTTTCTAAAGGACTTAATGAAACCTACGACTACTATTATGCCCTCCTCAAATAAGGTTTTACCCGATATCGCGATTATCGGAGCTGGGCATGTTGGCCTAACCACTGCTATTGTATTGGCCGAAAGGGGTTTTAGTGTGCGTTGTTTAGAAATCGATTCAGCAAAAAGAAGCCATATTCAATCAGGACAAATCCCTTTTGCAGAGAAAGGTATGGTCCCCGCCTTAGAATCGGTAATAAAGAGCGAACACTTGTCAATACATCCAAGCGAATGGTCATGTATTGGTACAAGCTCCCTTGTCTTTATCTGTGTAGAAACACCTCAAGATAAGGAGGGTCAATTAGATAAAAGACCCATCTTATCTGCTCTATCCATGATTGGCGCAGGGCTAAAGCATCATGCGGACTGGATTGACATCATTGTGCGAAGCACTGTCCCCCCAGGAAGCACTAAGGGCTTTATTGCAAATGCCCTCGAAGAAACAAGTAACAAAAAAGTGGGTGAGCATTTTGGTTTGGCTTGTAACCCAGAATTTCTTCGTGATGGGCAAGGATTAGAAGATTTTCGCCAAGCGGACCGTATTGTTGTCGGAAGCGAGGTGTCACAGACCATTGACCATATCCTTACAGTGTACAACACCTGGAATTGTGCAAAGCTTCGGGTACAACCAAGCGAGGCGGAGTTGATAAAATATATGAGCAACTTGTCATTAACGATGATGATGAGCTATGCCAATGAATGGAACCGAATCCTTTTGAGCTTAGGAGAAAACTTGAGCTTTTCAAATGTTCTTGAAGGAATGCAGCTCGACCATCGATGGAACACTAAAAATCAGAAACTTGGTCTTATGGACTACCTCTTACCTGGACCTGGTTTTGGAGGAAGTTGTCTTCCAAAAGATCTAAATGCCATTAGGCAGTTGGCTCGCGAAAACGATGTATCTACCCCCTTGTTTGATGCAATCGCCACAAGCAATAGGAATCAACTAGAAGAAGCTTACCGGTGGATGGAGTCTTGTCTTCGAAAACCCCTTAAAGAACAAACCATCCTTCTCTTGGGAATAAGTCACAAAACCAATACCTCTACTTTGACCCAATCGCCTGGGGTACTCATGTATAAACGCCTTCTCACTGATGGATGTAACGTGGCAGCCTATGACCCCAATGTAGAGATGGAAACATTACAGAACATGATGGACTCTCCCTCAAAAGGCTTAGCGCTAATCCAATCTTTGGAGGGATTAAAGGACCTTGCCTTATCGTCCGCAGATGTAGTAATCATGGTGCACCCAACGTTGTCATTAAATGATTGCTTACCCATACTTCGCGCAAGGCCATCACTCCCCATGTTTGATTTACGCGGCTCATGGCGCCATGATATAACCTTACCAAACTATTTTAGCTTTTTTGTATGATTCTACAACACAACCCCTATCACGCCTTTCAGAATAAGCATGTGCTTGTCACAGGTGAAAATGGCTTTAAGGGAAGTTGGCTTTGCTTGCTTCTAATGCAATTAGGCGCAAAGGTTTATGGTCTATCACTTGAAGAAAACGCAGGTAACCTTGTGTATTCATCCTGTCAAATCGGAGATCAAATCGAGTACAGACGATTTGACATCAATGACTATTCTAAATTGGAAGATTATATACAGGCAATTAAGCCTTCCTATATCTTTCACTTAGCTGGCCAAGCCCTCACAATTCAAGCAATTCAAAGCCCTTTAGAAACCTTTAGAACCAATACCCTTGGGACAGCTAGTATTTTAGAAGCTTCCCGAGTTCTTGGTGACTCTTGTTCAACAGTTATCATCACAAGTGACAAGTGTTATCGAAACAATGAGTGGCCTTGGGGCTATCGCGAGGTCGATGTGTTAGCGGGTAAGGATCCATACAGTGCGTCAAAGAGTGCAGCAGAAGTAGTTTTTCAATCCTACCATACAACCTATGGCGTGTCTGGAGAGATACAAACTGCAAGCTGTAGGGCAGGTAATGTGATTGGCGGGGGCGATTGGAATAGGGATCGATTAATCCCAGATTGCATCCGTTCTTGGCATAATAAGGAGCATGTTGTGCTGAGAAACCCTCAAGCAGTTAGGCCATGGAATGATGTTCTTGATGTACTTATGGGGTATATTCTTGTGGCCATTCATCTTCGTCAAAAAGACCCCGAAGTCCTTGGAGAATCCTTCAATTTTGGGCCCCATCAATCCGGGGAATGGGCGGTGTATGATATGGTAAAATCATTTGCCATTCATTGGGGGTTAACACCCACAGAAGTCATATCAACTATGGAAGAAAACCCTCACTTTGAACACCAAATTCTACGATTGAGCAGCGAAAAATCAAGACATGTTCTTCATTGGGATAGTAAAGTAAGTCCTGAAAATATGCTTCAAAAAGCAGCAGCGTGGCATAAGGCGTATGACCAAGAAATGAATATGCTATCCTTCAGCAATGAGGAGGTGAAAGCCTATCTTGCCCTGTGGGACCTCCCTTAGTCATTCGATCTTTTCTATGCCAATCCGTCACCAAAAAGATATCCTGTTCTCTGCACTCGCAGGGTTAGTGTCAGCTGGCTTGGCTTGCATTGTACTTTACAATCATTTTGTCAATCATCGACTTATTGGAAATCTCGATATATGGTTTTATCATTGGCAGGCCGAAGACTTTCGTCTCTGGTTCTCGCAGGAGATCCTACATAACGCTAATGCGCTTTATCATGGCCAAATCGTGTATCCCGTGGACAACCCATCGGGCTATGCTGGCTCTTCTTGGGCCTTGGGTCTGCCCTATCTATTGAGCTATAGCCTTTTCCAAAATCCATCCCTTGCGCTTCTTGCCGTTATTGTATGGATTATTGGCATGAATGCCGCTGCTGCGTACGGGCTATCACGAAGTCTCAGTATCGATAAACTGGCGGCGCTTTGTATTGGCTGTTGTTGGTCCTTGTCCCAATTTATGTGGGCGAACGTAGAAAACATTAATGCCTTCTATGGCTGGCCTGGCCTAATTGCCCTGTCCCTTTTGATTCATCTTGTCACAAAACATTCTTTGTGGTCCCCAAGTAGGAAATATACCATCGCCTTCGTAATTGGCATGATGCTCTCCTTACAACTTTTTGCCTCCATCTATCTCTTGCTTTTTTCTTGCATCCTATTTGTCAGCTTAGTGATATACCACGGCATTCATCGTAAAAAAATAGTGGGTTTATTGCGGCCCCTTCTTATCACCTTTGCCGTATTTCTTTGTGGTGTTTCTGTGTATGCCTTTCAAAGAGCCCCAGTTCCTGATTACCTTTTTGACTCAAGTAATGTAAGCGCCCTGAAAGAAAGCATTGAGCGTCATAGCATTTCCTTCCCAAAGGATTACTTGCGAATTAACCATCGTGAAGGGTTGGGTGTTGAAGTCCTTGAGAACCCTTGGCAACATGGGGCTCGATCTGCCTTTTTTGGGGTTACCCCCCTCATTGTACTTGCCTTGAGTGTATTCTTAGCCATTCGTGGAGGTCGATATTCTGTATTGCGACCATACTTTCTAGTATTGGTCGGATTTATCCTAATCAGTTCTGGCCTTCAAATGCAATGGTTTGGGTACACCATTCAAAGCCCAATAGGTCTCGTAAGCGACTTTTTTCCCAAGCTGTTAGTCATTAGGCACTGGTTTAGGGCCCACTCCATCGTTATCTTCATTTCATTGCTATTGGGCCTGTACACCCTGAGTATTCTATTGGATACATCGCCTTATAAACGAGCTGTTCTTCTTGCTTACATGACTTTGTTTATGCTTGAAAACCTTCCGTTTAATGCACCCCAATCGCTTAGCCTTACCACTGCAAAACCACCTGTAGAGCTCATCCAATGGAATAAACAACATCCTGAATCATCTGCCATACTATTACCTTCCTGCCCTCTACCCCCTGCTGATGTTATGAGATTAAGAAGCCCCATAAACCAAGTGAATCGTGAGATGATTTACGGCGCATGGCAAACCCAACTAACCCTATCTGTAGTCAATGGTGGCCTCGCCTATTATCCTCCTGAGCTGATTGCTGTAGGGAATGCTATGTGTTCATGTAGTCAAGAGGATTCTCTCACAGAATCGAGTATGCAAAATTTAGTGTTAGAGGCAAGAAAACTCAATATTGAATACCTTCTAATACATCCAAAATTGAGCGCCAAGGGGAACATATCCAACAATTGGGCCGCTTGGGAGCGTTACGCCTTAAAGGACTCTTCTCTTGCAACGCCCAATCAAACTGAAGAATTGATCAGTATCCATTTGCACTAGACGGGCACTCCATTAGGCCCAGGGTACCTTCCCCTGTTTCCACATATCGTTAAGCTTTTGATTTTCTTTGAACGTGTCCATTGATTTCCAGAATCCACTATGCTTATAGGCTGAAAGGTTCTTTGTCTTAAGGAGGTTCTCAAACAAGCTGTACTCAATGTTTTCTGATGGATCAATACAGTCAAAAATCGCTGCATTAAAAACAAAAAAACCCGCATTGATCCAATCATTTACAATGGGCTTTTCAGTAAAAGATGACACCCTTCCTTTGGCATCCATCGTTAAGACACCATATTGGCTTCGGGGTTTATAGGTTGTGAGTGTGGCCATCACATCGGATTCTACATGGTGCTTACACAGCGCATGTAAATCAACATTTCCCAAAGCATCTCCATAGTTTACAAAAAAGGTCTCGTCTTCCTTAATGGCTTCCTTTGCCATCAAAATTCGGCCACCAGTAGCCGTATCAAGGCCAGTATCCAAAAAGGTAACCGGGTAGTCAACTTCGTTTTCTATACTTCGTTGTATTTGCGTGCCATGTTCACCAAGACAAAGTATAAACTCATTAAAGCCATATCGAGCGTAGTAGTCCATTATATGAACCAATATGGGCTTATTTCCAATAGGCGCCAATACCTTGGGAAGGTCTAGTGATGTATTGAGAAACCTAAATCCCTTCCCCCCGCACAGTAAAATTGTCTTCATTATATAAAACCCTTTCTCTATTTCTTCAAATGTCGTGAATCTCTCCACATTGCACGCAAAATCATAAAAAGATGTTTTAGCCGAATTTTGCTATTCCCTAGTCTCTTTTGATAATGTATTGGGATTTCTTGAATGCGCATAGAAGATGCCACGGCAATTGCTGCCAATTGATGGTCTACATCAAAGTCTTCCGCAGTAACTCGTCCTTTAAACTTAGCTAGGCGTATAACACGCATACCGGAAACCACGTCATGTATTCTTGCCTTAAACAGATAATTGAACCAATGATTCATAACATAGTTGGCCATTCTTCTCAATAAGGTGATTTTTTCAAAAGGACGTTTGCCCGCCACCATATCCATGCTATGGCGCTGCTCTAAAACAACCCGCAAGTCATGGGGCATATACGTACCATCACAGTCTATAAAAGCCAAAAAGATATAGTCCTCTGACAAGGCGTATTCTATGGCTTTTTGCACGGCGCTTCCCTTACCCAATGCTTTACGATTTATCACCATAACTCCCATTTGTTCGGCAATTTTTTTGGTGTTATCCGTAGAAAATCCATCACAAACGACCAAAGGCAGGCCTTCATACTGCACAGCAGTTATCATGTACGCAATGCTCGCCTCTTCATTCAACGTGGGAAGACAAACAAGCGTATCGTGTTGATTCGGATTCACATTAGCAAGATACAGCTTATTGCTTCCATGAGGCAACTAGGCCAAGCTGGATTTCAAGACTATTTGATAAATCGGTAATGCAGTAGATTGAACAAAAATTCAAATGCCGTAGAAACTTTCACAAAAGATGCTCTCCGCTCATTTTTATAAAACGTTGTGCCGATCTCACATATTCGCATCTTATGTGCGAGAGCTTGAATCATGATTTCACTATCGGTAAACCAATCGTTTGACGTGAGGTTCAAGCGATTGTAGGCCTCTTTAGTCAACGCCTTAGGCTTGCTATTTACATCTTGGATTCCTTTGGCCATTGGGTAAAGCATGTGGAACAATCGATTATACCCCTTTGACATCAGGCGACGCCACCACCCATCCATCCGGATCGCTCGAAACGTCTTTACTAAATCATACTTGCCATGGACCAACGCTTGATAAACATTCATAATATCACTTGATGGCATTTGGCCGTCCCCATCGATCACAAGTAATACCTTCCCATTGCAGGCATCAAGACCCATCCGCATATCCCAGCCCATCTTGCCTAATTTTTCCTGGGTTAAACAACGAACTTGTTGATATTGCCGGGCAATCTCTTCAGCAATCTGAGGAGTTTTGTCCTGTGCAGAATCGTAGTTCGCCACGATAACTAACTCATACTGCAAGGACTCACTGGATAGCTCATCTATAATTTGAACAGCAAATCCCTTTAGGTATTCTTCTGAACGATATGCAAGTACGACAATACTAAGATCTACCATGGCTTAGCGAGTGACTTTAGAGTAAGGCGTATATAAAAAATATCCATAGAGAGTATCTGTACAATGATAATCATACTGCTCTAAATCAAGCATAGTGCCGATGCGACTACAAGGCCTCGAAATAACATAAGGAAGTTTGCCCTGCGCTAGATCAGTATGCAATGAATCAAGACTGAAAATTTTGCGTGGGCCAAAAGGAAACTGAAACTCGCAATCCATTCCGTTAGGGTATTCTGCCTCGTAGGTTGACCAATACAGATTAGGATATAGGTATACGTTAAGCGCTTTATCAAAACTTAACACCGATTCTTTATCGTGCAGTTGATTTTTTAGATAATCGGCTAACTTCCTTTTGCGCAAGGCTTCCTCTTGAAGATGATCATACCTATCGATTTGGGCAAAGCGGTGGCTCATGGAGTTTCCCTGACTATACCAAAAGACCGAAAACAGTACCATACTCAAAAGCAATACATTGTACAG
The DNA here is from genome assembly GCA_003447535.1 of Bacteroidota bacterium. GTDB lineage: Bacteria > Bacteroidota > Bacteroidia > Chitinophagales > UBA8649 > UBA8649. Next base: position 20,236 of record DLYY01000143.1, read on the forward strand.
CCGCGGACAATCCTGAATCAGCCATGCTGTCGATAACAACATAAACAATATGGCCTCCATCAAGTAAACTGGTGTACTTCCCCACTTTAACATCATCCAAACACCAAGGACCCACCAAGGAATGGTAAACGTTAACCATATCTTCTTTCGTGTATCATTTGTCCGTAGCCTGACAAATCCAATAACCCACGCAACAAGCCAACCTCCATATAAAAGAAGATCTAAATGATGAAAACTTGCCATATACCGCAACCACGGCAAACTAAGACCCTGATTTAGACCGAGCCAGGCGTTGGTCCAATACAAAGGACTGATGCTTGATAAAAGCAAGACAAAAAGAAGATTGGACAAAAGCATCATGAGGCCTAATACAAAGGCGCGCGAAAAGCCCAAGGCAACCCAGATGGTTAGAGGGAAAATACCCATAGCAAGGATGCCGTCTTGCTTTGTGGCAAATGCTAATGTAGAGCATAGCGCTATCGGAAAAAACGAAGTTATGCTGTTTACAATTCGTTGTTCATTCTTGCTGTCGTAATTAACCAATAAGTACTTCCATAAAAGACTTGCAGAGGCAACTAACCAAAGTGTTTTTAATGAGTCTGGTCTTACGGCTATATTATGAGACCAAAACAGAGAAAATGCTAGTAATGCAATTGCCCACGATAAGTATTTTTCAATGGATAATTGATGCCTCATAAACAAAGCGAGGAGTGCTATTGTAAGTAGATTAAATAAAAGATTTAATGACCGCCCCACACGATAGATTAAAACGGGGTCGTCCTCTTTATCAACCAATAGCGCTACTGTATAGAAATACAAAGGATGGTATTGAAAAAACTCATAGGGCGGCTTTTCCGGATTTTTATAGAGTGTTCCATGGTGTTGGATGGATTGAACGCCATGAACAAAAGTAGTTTCAACACCCCCTAGGTCGGGACTGGGTTCAATGATCAGAAATATACGATTGGCAAGCTGAATAGCGAAGAAAACAAGAGCTAGACTAAGGAGAATGCGACGAATCATAAAGAACCATTAGTCAATATCTCACAATACAAGGCAGCTAGCGCCCCACTTCCTTTTGCGTTGGGGTGGTATCCATCCTCTTGACGGCCACCGATTAAATCTAAGTCAATCGCTTGACAAAAATCAATCGTTTCAACACCAAGCTCATCACATAAGACTTTCAACTCCACATTACACTCTCCGGGCATAAATACAAGGTAAAAGGAATAGTCTGGCAATTGACGCCTAAAAGTCATCTTTATGTCTAGCAATACATGAGCAAAAACCTTGTTCGCATCCAAAGAAGCCCTTGATCTAGCCCCAAAAGAGTATAGCATATAGGCTAAGCGGTGCCACCCTATTTCAGTTATCCCTCGGATCAAGGTAACCAACAGAGGACGATTTGAGTAAAAGCTTCCCTTGTTTTGTATTGATAGGTTTTCATCCAATACAAACTCAGGAGCATGATGAAGCCATGCCCAAGAAAATGGATCGCCTCGTAAACGATCAACATGATGATTGATAAAGTTGTAAAAAACAACTCCCGAATCCGAGGGAAACACCTTTTCCCAGTCCCTATGCTTAACGAGCTGATGAATTTGTTGCGGGCTGTAGCCCATAAATCCAAAGTTTGATACCGAAAACCGTGAAGAGCAGTCTTGTAGTATATAGGGAAAGGTTGACGAATCATTTAACCCCTGCCCGAAGGTATAAGAGGCGCCTAGCATCGCCACATGGTTAGACCTAAGGCTGTCTATTGTTCCCGTATTTCTG
>DLYY01000058.1 GCA_003447535.1 Bacteroidota bacterium
CAACCTTACTTAACGAGCCTAATGAAATAACCTACCAAGTAAGTATTGTTGAACCCAATTGCAATGATCCGCTAAGTGGTTCAATAAGTCTTGGTATACAAGGAGGATCAAGTCCCTACAATGTACTTTGGAGTGACGGAATCAGCGGGCCATTAAGGAGTAATCTAGGGCAAGGGCTTTATGATGCGGTCATAACCGATAACAATGGGTGTCAAACACCTTTTTCAACCCTTTTAGATGGGGCTACTGGGCCTGAGATTACAAGCATAGATGTAGACTCTTCAGGATGTATTGGGTCAAGTACAGGACAAATCCAAATACTTGGTGTAACTGGAGGAGTGCAACCCTATCAGTATTCAATAGACTCAGGTCTCACCTATCAAAGTAGCACTGTTTATAGCAACCTCCCAAGTGGAACTTATGGGCTCAGTGTTGAAGACGCAGATGGCTGCCGTTCAATGCCATTTGGAAGTGTTGTTTCAAGTACTCCCAATATCATCCTTGAAGTGATTCCCTCAGATACTACAATCACACTATTGGATACTCTAGCGTTAGAATTGGTGATTCAGTTTCCTGATATCTACGAAGACACTTTATTATCAAATATTGTATGGATCCCTGCCGAGGACTTAGATTGTTCGGATTGTCTTTCAACCATGTTAATCCCTCAACAGACCTATTACGACTTTGAAGTCAGCGCGTCATATCCTAACAACCCGTGCGTTATTCCTGCACTAGCCACTATGACCGTCGACAACAATTTAAATGTCTTTATACCTAACGCTTTTTCACCAAATGGTGATGGAGTAAATGACTTCTTTAAAGTCTACGGAGAACGCATAGTATCCCATGAGCTCATTATAACCGATCGGTGGGGAGAAATTGTATTTGTGGGGAATCAACAAGAATCTGGTTGGGATGGCACATGGAAAGGAAAAGCACTTCCTCCGAACACATTTGGTTATCTCTTTAAAGGAAGGTTTTCTGACGGCCAAGAAATTGACTTGAAAGGGAGCTTCCTCCTTATCCGATAACACCCTACCAAATAATGAGTGCTTTTGCTAGTAGCCTATTCCTGTGCGCTTTAGAATAAATCCCATCAACCAAGCAGGACCAATCATCAAGAACTGTAAATCTTTAAAAAAAGAGGGTTTCTTTCCTTCTATGTTATGGCCGATAAATTGACCAATCCATGCGCCGACAAATACTGCAATACTCGTAAAAAGTAGGACATTTATTCCAAGTACCATTAACGCGTCAATTGATAGAAGGACAGCAGCAGAAAACAAAGCCATTCCTAGAAAAAGCTGCCAAGATAACCGGATGTAAAAAAACAGGCCTAAGGCAATTACCACACTCCCCCAATGCATATAAGGCAAAGCCAATGATACACTCGAAACTTGAAGGTAGTCGTGAGGAATGCAGGCGAGCAATCCAATGATGCTCCAAAAAATCAAAGGAATGCATATCCAGTGAATGATCTTATTTGTAGAGTTCTGATGACTTTCTCCATATTCATCAAACCACTGTTGTATTGATTTTGCCATGGCTTTAGGTTATTGGAAAAATAACAAACTCTGACGACATGACTTATCGCTCAATCGTCTTAGACTAATCCTTAAGCGTAAAACGAAGATGAACCGGTTGGTGATCTGATGATACAAACTTCAAATCGTCTGTCTTAACGCCAAGCACTTCTATGTTTGGACTTACTAGATAAAAGTCAATTAACGTTTTGTAGGTGTCCTCATATTGATTTTCTGAGAGCACTCGGTAGAGTTTGCGATTAGTGGGTTCTGTCTTGTCATAAACCCACTGCCAGCCTTCGGGCATAAAATCCTCTGCTATGTTTGTCTGCGAATAGTTTTCATTCTTCTCTCCCATGAAGGTATAATATGGGAAATTCGGTGGGCTTTGATTCCAATCCGCCCCAACAACAATGTAGTTTCCATCCTCATATGCCTTCAGTAAAAACGCCTTCAAATAATCCATTTGCTGAGCCTTCAGGTCTCCATCATCATAGGAAGAGTTATGCGAGTTGATAATATAAAGATGCTTACCATTGGGCAAAGGCAATTCTTGTACAAGAAAACACCGATCAAGCATAAACACGCTCTTCGGCCAAGAAAAGTTGCCTGGAAAACTGTAACGGGTAATCTCAGAAGAAGCAAAACGACTAAACGAGGCCAAACCACTTTGAATTTTACCCAAGGGTATTTCAGTTAATGGCATAGGGTTCCAAACGTTCTTGTAGTTCAATGCATGTATTGTCTCCCAACCATCAAACATTATCCCCAATCCCTCATATTGATCGTGGTGATAGCTACGTCTTGAGGCTCGATCTACTTCTTGCAAAAGCACAAAGTCCTGGCTATCGCGATATTTGGCGATATAGCTATATACACCCGTCCAATACCGGTCATAATTATTAGGATTTGGGCGGACGTCTTTTCCTCCATCATAAAAGAAGTCGGAGTGCTCTCCAAGCCCACAATAACCTATATTCCAAAGAAGGACATTAAATGAATCTCGGTTGCTTTCTAATAAACGCTCGGAATGTTTATCAGGTGAAATCGCTTGATGTTCCGGTGGTTTATAATCTGTTAAGCTGCCTACGGCAATTACAGAGACGACATAGAGTAAAGGAAGTCCGAAGAGAAATCCTAGTCCCCATAATAGGCGACGCTTTGTAGGGATGAATCGGCGCAGCAAGATACTTATTTTGTTTCGGGCTCTTTATGAGAATAGAAAATGACCATTCCTGCAATTAAAAAGAACAACGCAACAATTATCGGCAACAACATGCCAGTATCTACTAGGGACATCTTTGATGCACCAATCTGATTACTCTCTTCATCAATTGGATGATAGGGAAGATGGGCAGTAGAGTTCCAATAGAGATATACACAGATTAAGGTGGCGAACCCTGAGACCATCATCATTATAGCACCTAATACTTTAGCCATGGTTTTTGATTTACACTTAAAGATAGAAAGCAAAACAAGTCTCCCCAAATAGAAGACAACATTTGACTAAGATTAGACAATAACTGTCCAGAATTTAACACTCAGGCGTTGCCACAGAAATCGCTAATCCCCCTTCTGAAGTCTCTTTATACTTAGCGCTCATATTTTGAGCAATCTCCATCATTGTACGAACCACATCGTCAAAACTAACCTTCGAGGTGTTGTCCCCTAAGTTTAACGCAAGATTAGAGGCAGTAATCGCTTTAGAAGCCCCCATTGCATTACGCTCTATACAGGGTATTTGCACAAGGCCTCCTATTGGGTCACAAGTCAAGCCAAGGTGGTGTTCCATAGCCATTTCTGCAGCAGCTAAAATCTGATAAGGACTGCCACCTAGAATACTTGTTAGCGCCCCAGCAGCCATAGCCGAGGACACCCCAATCTCCGCTTGACAGCCACCAAGTGCTGCAGAAATAGTAGCTCCTTTTTTGAAATAGGTTCCTATCTCACCCGCCACCAGTATACATTCAATCATATCAAGCTCCGATACATTGGGCAAAAAACAGTAAGCATAGGCCATCACAGATGGCAAAACACCGCTTGCTCCATTCGTTGGGGAGGTAACAATCTGGCCATACCCTGCATTTTCTTCATTAACTGCTAACGCAAAGGTAGATACCCAGGTATTGATTTGAGCAAAATCAAAAGTCTTTCCCTTCAGGTGCTCAAATAATTCATTAGCAGACTGAGGAGAAAGATCCATAAGCTTACTCAGTATAAGAGGAGCTCGACGTTTAACATTAAGGCCACCAGGCAGTATTTCCTCGCTCGATAATAAGCCTCGGTAAATAGTCTCCTTCATTACGCCCCACAACTCTAAGGCTTGGTTATCAATACTTGTATCATTGTGCCATGCATGTTCATTCGCGCGAATAAGTTGCGCAAAAGAAAGCTTTAACTGTGTACAATAGCGCAGGGCATCATCACCACTATTGCACTGAAATGGGGTTTTGACCATATTTTTTCCAACCTCTTCAGATGCATTAGATACAACAAAGCCACCACCTATCGAATAATACGTATGCTCATAAAGACCATTAGAGGTATGCGCTCGAAACGTCATGCCATTGGGATGAAAGGGCAAGGATTCCTTGGAATAAATGATGTCCTTTGTGGGATTAAAGTTATAGTGCCCTCCATTGGGCAAGATAATCTCGTGGCACTCTTTGTTCGCTCGAAGTAACTCTATCCATTCTCTTCGGCTAAGTACTCTAAAATGCTTGTAATGCAGTCCTGCAATAATCGCTTGGTCGCTACCATGTCCCTTTCCCGTCTTACTTAATGAACCATAAAGGATCACCTCTATTCGTTGGAGGGATGGCCATAAATCTTCTCGGGCAAGCTCTTCAATAAAGAATAACGCTGCACGCCATGGCCCCATAGTATGGGAACTACTTGGGCCAACACCCAATTTGATAATTTCAAAAATGCTAATGGATCGGTGGTCTGACATAACTAATGAGGGTGATTAGAGCTCCTTCAAACGTTTGATTAAACGCGGCCCTCCATAAACAAAGCCCGTATAAACCTGAAGAAAATCGGCACCGAGATCTAGTCGTTTTTGGCCCTCTTCTTTACTGTTTATTCCCCCAACACTAACAAGAGTCATGTCCGGGTAGGCCTTTCGGATAAGAGCAAGCACTTCACCAGAACGAAGCGCTAAAGGCTCTCCACTCAAACCACCATTACCTATAGCGTCCACACTATGCGAGGAGGTAACCAGTCCTTCTCTGCTAACGGTGGTATTAGTGAGCACCATCCCCGTGCATTGAAGCTCAGTAACAACAGCTGCCGCCTCAAGTAATGCTTCATCGGTTAAATCAGGAGCAACTTTTAGCAAGAGAGGCTTAGGACCTTTTGCTTTGTTTACTTCTTGTAGCTTGGTCAATAATTCAACAAGGCTGTCCTTTCCTTGAAGGGCTCGTAATCCCGGAGTATTCGGGGAACTTACATTAACCACAAAGTAATCCCCATAGGCATGCAGTCTTTCCAAGCAATAGACATAATCCTCTGCAGCTTGCTCATTGGGAGTCGATTTATTTTTACCAATGTTTATTCCAATAACTGGCAAAGAATGATTTGACGCTTGCTTACCTCTGAGATACATCAGACGTCTTTCCATTGCATCTACCCCTTCATTGTTAAAGCCCAAACGATTAATCAATGCTTTATCTCTTTTAAGGCGAAACAACCTGGGTTTAGGATTACCCGCTTGGCCTCTAGGCGTAACAGTTCCGACTTCAATCGCTGCAAAGCCCAATGCATGTAAAACTTCAACGTAATGAGCATTCTTATCAAAACCAGCGGCCAGACCCACTCGATTATTAAACCACAGATCATCTCCCAGACCTCGCACATTATGCCTGTTTAAAGGACGAGTAGTATTTCGAATAAGACCAAGTTGATGGCAAACCTTGAGCAAATTCATGGTAAAATAATGGGCCGTTTCTGCCGGCAGCAGAAACAGCATTGCCTGAGCAAGTTTGAACATGTACTAAAGGTAGTTATTTGTCTTTAGCCCAAAGTACAAATGCAATGGATGACAATATTTTCCAAGAATGAAACCTTAATGAATTGAGACCCGTATATATCTACGAAGGCGAAACGATACACTCCATGAAAACCGAATCGAATCGTCTTCCAAAAGTGGGGGATGACGATTCATAAAAGATGTGCTCTCCATGAGCGCAAGATGATTTGTCTATGTGAGAAGGGGGCCTCCCGAGGCGAGGTCCCAAAGTAAAAAGCAACATGTAATATGTTGAATACATATGCCGGATTATCCGATGGTCGGGATTACTTTCCATGACACAAAAAAAGGGGCTTTCGCCCCTTTTTTTATTTGCTTATTAAGTCTAATCGTTAGAACTGAATGGGCACAAACTCACTGCCCTTATTGCTCACCACACCTAGGTAGTAGACTCCATGGGCATATTCTGATACATCCAATACTATATTCATTGTCCGAAGACTCATCGAATAAATCATTTGACCCTTAGCATCCATCAAGATGATCTCTGACACATTTTCAAGTTCATTCATTCCGATGTATAATACTTCGTTTTGAAGCGTTAAATACTCAAACGAATGACGAAGTAAAAAGTCTTCTAAAGCGTTCGTACCGAGAATGGTAATCATCATGGCTTGAGAAATCTCACAACCACCATCTGATACATAATTCAATACTAAATTGTAAGTTCCTTCAGTTAAAAAGGTGTAATCTAAGGTAGGATCTGTTCCTACTTCCGTTCCATCAAGGAGCCAAGAATACGTGCCACCTGTGCTAGACACATTAGGCATTACAGCTACAGACTCTCCAGCATTACTCGTAATGTCTACCGGCAAGCTTACAGATACAGGTGCTCCAATTGTAACCGAATCGGTAAAGGTGCTTGTTATACCGTCAAAGGATACCACCATCGTATACTCATCTGTCGAAGAAACTTCAATGGTATCCATTCCAGTCGTTGTTCCAGACCCCACTTCAATACCCATGCTGTTGGATACCAAATAATCCCAAGAAGTAACTTGCCCATCAATAAGGATGCTAGGTAAATCTACTGCAAATCCGGCATTAGAACTGCAAAGGTCATCTACACCGTAAGCCACAGGAGAGGGACTAGTGAAAATTTGAAAACGATCATTAGAATCCGTTTGCAACATGTTAAACGTGTAGGTTGAATCCATCATAAGATTTTGCCAAACATCCTCCTGCATATCGTGTAGATACAATACAGAACCTATTGGCATATCGCCCGTCTTTTTAAAGATGAGGGTAAACGTGCCGTCAGCACCAGGCTGCATTCCTAACGTGATTGGGTTACCCAAGTAATCTAAAGAAAACGAGTTGATTGAGAGTATACCTGTATTGCCATCAATCTTAGTATACAGAGTTGGCTGACCAGGTGCACTAGGTGTTTTGTATGCATCCCAAGTGGCATCAAAACCATCTGTAGCTTGATCAGAAAAATAAATATATGTTATGTCAGCGGCCCCTGCTGCACTAACATCTACTTCTAAACGAGATTGCCAAAACTGTGACTGTGCACTTGCAAGAAATGGCAAAAGAAAAAGAGGGAGGAGTAAGTTTTTCATTGGTAAATTTAAGCTCAAAGATCTACTAGAAATTGCCTCGGTGTCTCCTCACTTTTCAACAAAAAAAAAGGGAGTGTAGCTACACTCCCTTTTTACAATAATTATTACTCTAAATACTATCGCTGAATCGAAAACTGCTGTGTGTAGCTTTCGCCGCCTTTACGCAAAGTAATCGTATATATTCCTGCAGCTAAATCGCTGATATTGAGTGTTTGTTTTGTGGTGTTAGCTTGTGTTGAGCTAATCAACTTGCCATCCATGGCAATGAGTTCAATAGCAGCTCCCATTAAATTCTCAGATAAAGTCATTTGAATACGGCCATCAACAGCGACTGCCGTAAACAATGTAGCATTTAGTTCGCTATTTGAAGTAACTCCTTTAGCTACAATTACTTCAATAGATGAAGAGGTTCTACAACCATCATTATTGGCAGCTTCAACCGAAACTATGTAGACTCCAGCTGTTAGGCCTTCAAGCATTAAATCTTCACTTTCCGAAACAACTTCACCATCCAATGTCCAAACCAAATCAGTAGCGTTCGTTAAAGGGGCAATATCCAAGGAACTTCCTTCGATTATCGTAAGCTGTTGAGGTAAATCAAGAATGATTGGCTCCAGAACTTCTACAGACAAGATTTCATTTATTATAGTGCTCCCATACTGGAGCTCGACCTCATAGATGCCACTAGTCTGGACGGGAAGACTTCTAGAAGAGGATGCACTCCCTTGTGTAAAGACCTGTCCATTATGACTAACGGAATAATCCCATACTACATTCTGACTATTGAGAGTATACGCTGGAATATTAAGCTCGAGCGCTCCTTCAGGCGATTCACAACTTCCTTGGATAGCCTCAGCAAGTACCTTTGGCGTTAAGTGCAATTGAAAGCGATCACCATGGTCTTGTGCCAAGGCATTAAATGTGTAGGTATCATTAAGGGTTAAATCCTGCCATGTATTTGTTGCTTTATCCTCTAGGAACAACAGTCCTCCTTGTGGGAAGCTTTCCATTCCTGAGAAGGTTAAAGTATATATGCCATCCGCCCCAGCATTCAATCCTAGAGGTAGAACTTCACCCAGCTGATTGGTGTTTCGTGCATTGATTGATTGCATATCATCTTTCAAGTTGGTGTACAAGGTTGGCTGTCCTTGGATACTATTAAACTTATACGCCTCGAAGAGCGGGTCAAACATAGATGTCATATCCTCACCAAAAGCAATGAATGTTTTATCCGCAAACCCATTGCCACGCACTTCAACTTCTAGACCGTGTTCGTACCAATCATTACGGAAAGTACCCGATGTTGTCGTTCGCATGGCATCTGTAAAGTTTACAGTAGCATCTACTCCATTAAGTGTACCTGCACGAACAGCAAATCCTTGCGTTGCGGGGATAGATTCTCCTATGGTATATGCTGAATATGTCCCACTATAAGTCCCTGAAGGATTGTAATATGAGGGAGAATTTACTTCTGTATTGCCCTGAATAAAAACGTCTCTTGACATAGGCGATGGATAGGGATTTCCAATGAGGTCCCAGCCGCTGTAAATACTGGCTGTGAATCCTGAGGCCGTGTTTCCAGAGCCAGAAAAGTTCACATTATCCACTTGATAGTTAAATGAGCCTGAGCCTGGATTTCCAACAATTTCTAAAATGTTGCCATTACCTGTTAAGTAGGCTGAAAAGCCTCGAGCAGATTCTAAAGTACCTGAAGAGCGAACAATCCAACCTCCTTGATCAACACATGGACTTGCTGCTGCAGTCGTTGGATTATACTCAAACAGATTGCCATAATTCGACCCTTGGGCGAGTGCTGTCGGGTCACATGGAGCAGAAGGTGTTACAGCTACACCATCATTTCCATTACCTGATACTCCGCTTCCATATCCACTAACATCATCATCCAAATTTGCCACAGAAGCGCCTGAAATGGGCGAGGATATTAGGTGTTGTCTTGCTGTTGCTCCTGCAACGTATAATTCATCAGTAATTTGTCCAACATAGGATCCGCTTCCTGTAAAGTCGTCTAAAAAGGCATCAAATTCCGCATCACTTTGGAGGACAACTGACCCTGAAGTGCCTTGGGTGAAAACACCACTCGACAAAAGCAAGGAGGAATCAATATTCAACGTACCCGATTGTATCGTAACGCCGTTGGAATTATCAACTTCCACTCGGTTGGCATTGATTACATCGCCATTAATGGTTTGGGTTGTGCTACCATTGAAAACAAGTTGGCCTGTAGAAACATAGCCACCATTTGTACTTGAGGTGTACGATGTATTCCCAGCAATCCAAACAAGGCCTGAGGCATTGTCTATTTTCCCATTGCTCACAGTTAATTCACCATTGACAAAAAGCGTTGGGTTACTTCCATCTTGACCATTGACATAAATTTCAGTTGTTGCTGAATTGTTATCTCCTGAGACATAAAGTGCCTGAGCGTATGAAGAGAAGGCTGCTACGAGCATTGAAAAAGAAAAGAGAATTGTTTTCATAGTTCTTGTGTAAATCATAGAATTGAAAGATAAGAAATTCTTGCAATTCAATCAATTACAGCATTCTGAAAGCTTAAGATTACTTAAGGATTGACTATATTGAATCGAATGCCTCTACCAACAACCTGTCCACCCAACTTTTCAGTTGGCCTAGCATTATTTTATTATGTAATGATTGGACTCTTTATTTTCTCTGGGTGCCAAAATGATGATGTGGTTACTATTCCAGGCAACGAACCACCTCAAGGACAATACGTGTCTACAGTTCAAATTGAAAACTACATTCAACGATGCTTTATTGACTTGCTTGGGAGGGAAGCCTTAAATAATGAAATGGAGTATTACTTCAATCTATTAAAAACCAATGAGCTAAGCCATGAATCTAGAGAAGCCATGTTGATTGATCTTCAACAAGACACAACTTATAGAGAAGGAGATTCATCGTATCGGCATGCCTACAGTCAGCGAATCTACTCTTTGGGCAAAGGAAGAATGATAGAAAGTGTAGAGAATGACTATATCTATCAAGAAATGGGGCAATTGCAAAACGATCTGACCGGTGCAATAAACAATGGGGATTCGTCATTAACAGCCTTTTTCAGAGAACGCATTCAAGATGCACAGGCCGTATTAGATATTCCAAGAGATTATCGACTTGGAATTCTTGCTATGGACAGCATGCATGTACGCCTAATGGACAATCTAGTCTATGATCAAATCAACATGGGTACTTTCAACTTCGTGATTTCTGCGTTCGACAACTTGTTGTACCGATATCCTACCGATGCTGAGTATACAGCCGGATATACCATGGTAGAGGATAATGTCAGTACCACGTTGATGGGACAATCAGCAACCAATAGAGGTGACTTTATACGCATAATGACCGAAGGACAATCCTTCTATCAAGGAATGATTATGTGGACGTTTAAAACATTACTCCTGCGAGACCCTACTCCAAATGAATTAAGTTTTTATATCACCTCATACTTCGTCGACAAAGATTTTGAAAAACTTCAGCGCTCGATTATGTCAACCGATGAATATGCAAATTTTTAACCCGATATATCTACTTACAGGAATTCTGAGTATTCTGCTTTTTACATCATCTTGTCAAAAGGATGATCCCATAGTATACGAGGTAAATCCCCAAGACATACTATCCCCTACAGCAGGGAAAATCAAAGAAAAAAGTCCTGAGCAGTTTGTTGCGGTACTCCACGCAAACCTATTTGGAACGCCAATTTCTGTAAATGATCAAGTTGAAGTGGAGCGTCTCTTACGCAGCACAGGGGATAAACGGTTAACCTGGGAACTCATCGTATCAAGCTACATGAATGATCCCAATGTTCAACTCCCCGACAACCTCATTATTCAGCAAGACCTAGATGGTTTTATCGTGGAAACCTATAGCCGCTTTTATTTTCGACCTCCATCCCAAATCGAACTGGAATGGTGGCGTAATTACTTAACCAATAATCCCAATGTCAGCACCGAGTTAGTTTATCTAGCCTTTGCTACTTCGGATGAATACTTCTTCTACTAACCCAACATGCTATGAATAGACGAGAATTTGTAAAGAAGGCTGGGTTAACCGCCGGTATAAGTTTAGCATCACCCTACATCATGAAAAATGGGTTGTTTGCTCGTGGTGCGATGAGTTCGGCTGAACATGTTGTGCTCGTTATGTTTGCCGGAGGCGTCAGGCAACAAGAATCCGTTCTGCAACGATACCTTACCGAAAGTCAAGGGCTGACAGGATCCATCTATGAAGGAAACATCATGTATAACCTTTTAAATGGACAGGCTCCTCAAGATAAAATTGTCTATGGCCTCGATCCCAGTGTAGGACCTCAGGGCTCCTTGCCAATCCCAGCGATACTTAGCTCGAGTATACAATCTCAAGGAATCCTTTTTCCTGAAGTGACAGCGGCTGGGACAGGCCACTATTCAGGTCTTGTCACCCTACTGACAGGAAGTCGAAGTGTTACACAAGGTCTTCGCAATCGACCCCGTAACCCAACGATTTTTGAATATGCCCGAAAACATGCAAATCTTGGGGCAACCGATGTTTGGATGGTTGGAAACCGTATTGGCAATTCGCTACCTCTCTTAAACTACAGTGACCATCCGGATTATGGAGTGGAGTATGGAGCCAACTTCATGGCCCCTGACATAACCTTTGGCCCTGAGGGAGAAGAACATATCAAAAATGCCAAATCCTATCACCCAGAGGAGGATCTTGGTCCTGCGAACACCATGCAAAACTTTTTAAATCGCTCGTTTAACCGCACTGGAAGTGACTTCGGAGGGGTGCGCAACACAGAAGATGAAAAGTATCAGTTACGACTATTTTTTGAGGAAATGTTTGCCAAAAAGGCTTCGAATACCATTTCTCATCCGCCAGTAGTGAGCAACAATGATATGAGGGCTGTGGGATATGCATGTGAAGTACTGAAATGGTTTAAACCTAAAGTGACGGTCGTCAACTTGGATAGTGTTGATGGTTGTCATGCAAACTTTACGGGCTACCTAAGATCCCTACACCGTGCAGACCATGCGGTAGGTCATCTTTGGAACACGATTCAAACGCAAATCCCTGAAATGACGGACAATACTTGCCTTATCGTTTGTCCAGAACACGGCAGAAACCTTGAGCCAAACAGTGTTCTAGACGAAAATGATTGGTCGGCATATGACCATAGTGACCTCAATGCCACCCGTATTTTTTCAATGGTAGTAGGACCGGGAATCGACCAAAATTTAGTGGTGGGGAGTGAAAGCAATCCTATTGGCGACATCTCCGATATTGTACTTACCATGGCAGAAGTATTGGGTGTAAAGTCGCAAGTTATTCAATCAGGTCTGACCTCATCAAGTCAATCTTTATTAGATCGGATATGATATCGCTACGCAACACTACTGTAATCATTGGTATTACAGGCCTTTTGATCACCCTAATCCAATGTCAAGGAGATAACTTACCTCCTAATCCTTATGATGCTATCCAGGATCCAGATGATCTTTCTAACGATAGCATTCCTTTGGCAAGCCTTGAAGGACTTCAAACCAAAGTCTTTGGGCCAACATGTGCCAATTCTGGATGTCACGATGGCACCTTTGAGCCTGATTTTCGTACTGCTGAGGCCTCCTACAACTCCCTTGTATATCAGCCTATCATTAAAAACTATGTCAGTAATCCTTTGACGTGCAGAGCGCTTCCTTTTAATGCAAGTAATTCAATGATTTTAAGACGTCTTACGGAAGATATCGATGGAATCTCAGGCATCATGCCACTTGCCACTGAGCCAGATAGTGATTGGGAAACCAACAAAGAAAACTACATCGCGGCTTTGAGCGAATGGATTAATGCCGGTTGCCCCGACTTACTAGGCAATATAGCTTCGACTTCAGATTACATCCCCCAACTTAAAGGCTTTCAAGTCACAGCAACAGGGAGTACTCTTCCTTTTCCAAGAGCTGAAAACTACAGCATTCAAGTGCCTTCATCTACAACTTCCATTGATTTGTGGTTTGCCTTGAGCGATGAATCAGGAAACCCTTTACTAGTCGATTCACTCTTCCTCTCCTACTCAAGGGATAACTACAGTAATTCCTTTCGCTATGCTGTCCAGACCACTGGATCAACAGCCTATGTAGACTATTATGGTATTTCATCGAACTACAGTTACAAGGTGACCATTCCCAGTCCCGATCAAATCTTCTTGGAAAATACCTTTGTTTTTGCTCAGGTCCGAGCGAATGATGGTGTAAATATTCCAGTTCTTCTACCGGGACCTGTGACCCTACCCCATATTAAAAACTATTATTCCTTTCGATGCACAAACTAGCCCTTTATATCGCAGGAAGTATGCAGGTCCTGATAATGCTCTTTGCGTCGTCTTGTCAATCGGATGATATGAACTTAGTATACCCCATTGAGCCTGAAATTCTCTCAGTCGAAGTGAGCCCTCTTCAAGTGCAAGAGTATTCAGACTCCTTACTATTCACTATTTCCTACCGTGATGGCGATGGAGATATTGGGTGGCCAGAAGGCGATTCATTACCTCTTTACATCAAGGACATACGCTTACCTGAGACTGATCGCTTTTTTGTCAGTCCGCAAGCTCCTCTAGGAAGCCGAATATCCATACAAGGCCAACTGAATGTGCTTCTACCTAATACGTTTCGATTAGGAACTGGGACCCAAGAAATTACACGTTTTGAAGTGTGGCTAACCGACCGTGCAGGTCACCAGTCGAATGTAGTACTTACCGAAGACGTTGTGATTTATGAATAAGGTAAATTCCTCTTTTCTTGTATTGTCCATGATTCCATGGTTACTTTTTGGGCAATCCAACTTTTACATGTCAAACCAAACGGTAGCCGATTGCGAAGGCTTCTTTTTTGACTCGGATAATGGGATTGCTCCTCTTGATTACGGGCATAACGAAGACTTAACATTTTCGATTTGCCCATTAGGCGCAGACTCTATCACCATGGTGTTTAGTGACTTTTGTACCGAAATAAATAATGATGTACTTCGCTTTTTTGATGGGCCTGATACATTTTCTGCACCCATAGGGTTAAATTTTTCAGGTCAGATTCAAATCCCTCCTATTACGGCTACAAGCGGCTGTTTAACCATACACTTTCGCTCGGACGCTTCGGTAAGCTGTACAGGTTGGAGCGCCCAATGGGAAGCAATCATCGATGAACCCAGTGATGGAATCTTAACCTCAATCACCAACCCTCTGTGTCAAACCAATTTGACTCAATTTACCATAGATCAACCAATTAACTGCGCAGCAATAGATACAGCCATCGGTCAAGTCTTTGGGCCCTCTGGACAGATCAATGTAGCACAAGTCAATAGTGTGAATTGTCAAGGAGGCGCAACGCAAGAAATCGAAGTAGTCCTCTCACAAGACTTCAATACCAATGGTCAATACACGATAAATCTTACTACTGAAGTTGAAGATGCTTGTGGGCAGCTATGGCCGATCAACTTTTTTGGAAACTTTGAAATCAATGATTGCCCCTTAGATGTTATCCTCTACAGTAGTCTTGATACTGTGTGCAGGGGCCAAACCATTGGATTGTATGCAGATGTATTGAATGCTAGTGGACCGGTGAACTATACGTGGGACCCACCGCTACCGAATAGTCCAGGAGATCATTTTTTAACTGCAGATAGCAGCAGATGGTATATCGTTACCGTCAGTGATGGGATAGCCCCTCCAGGCACTGACTCTGTCTATATTTTTGTTCCTGACACATTCATTATGCCTCAACCCTTTGCGCTATGTCAGTCAAGTTCTGATACCTTATTGAATGCCCAACCTACTGGAGG
>DLYY01000104.1:0-8109 GCA_003447535.1 Bacteroidota bacterium
AGATTCTGGAGTGGCCATCATGGGAGAGGGTATTGGCAGTGATGAAAATCGGGCCGAAATGGCATGCAGTCAGGCCTTGGATTCACCGTTGTTATTCTCGCAGAGCATTCGAGGTGCAAAGCATGTATTATTAAACATTACAAGCGGAAGTAAAGAGGTAACGCTTGATGAGATTCAGTTGATTTCGGATCAAATTCAGGATGAAACCGGAGAGATATGTGATATGATTCTTGGTACTTCTCTTAGTGATGAACTTGATGAAGAACTAAAAGTTACTTTGATTGCTACCGGCTTTAATCATCCATCTGATTTAGGTCAGCCTATTGAAGAGGTAAGTACAGTATCTCTTGAAAGTCAGTCATATGCTGATGCGACGGGCAGCGATGTCTTAGAGCCAACTATGCAAGAAAACTCGATAATGAATACTGAAGGCCAAACCATGCTTACGTTAGATGATGTAATAGAGTCCGATGTCGAGCCCGTTGGTTTAACTAATAAAATAGCTGAAACTTCAGGTTTATCTTCTGAAACCAGAGATGCTCAGTTCAAAGCGGTTGATCGGGTGGAGCGATTGCGCCATGTAAGTGCAAAGTGGCGTGAGCCAAGCCAGAGTGACAGATTGTATAATGAGCCAAGTTATTTACGTCGAGACTCATCAATCAGCAATGAGAATCAAGGTATCGGTGATGCTTCATCCTTCACAATAGGTCCTGGAGACAATGAAGAGAATCAATATGAGATTCGTAAAGACAACGCCTACCTCAACAACAATATTGACTAACGTTTATAGAAGTTGACAGCTAGGGCGAGGCTAGATTGATAGTCTCCTTTTTTTATTTTTTCTCGAATTATTTGATGGAGCTTCTCTTCATTTACAGGTGTTTCTTTCTGATGATTGAGTAAGTCTTCTTCTGAAGGAAGTTTAATTTCCATAGCTAGTTGAGCGAGTTCTGCTCCAGTAAGGAGCTTGCTTTCCACAAGGCCTTTTGGTAGGCTATCAAATCCTAGGTTTTGTTTTTCAAATGGATTATTAATGCTAAAGATGGCATCTCCAGATGCTCGTACGTAATCATTTCGCCCTAGTCGTCCTATAAGATCAATTTTTTGTGCATCGATTAATCCATCCTCGGCTAGGATTGATGCATGGATGTGAATCTTTTTAATTGCACAAATAAAAAGGGTGCCTGCACCCCCTTCATTTCCTAAGTGTTTAGTGTCTTCAACAATGCATTCTAATTGCACCTTGGCTTCCTTTACTCGAAATGGTTTAACGACTTCGGAAGCAATAGGGGTTACTCCTGCTTTTGAAAACTCGTTAATATTCTCTGCATAATCGGTGGAAGAGATATTCATCTGGTGGACCAGATCATAGGAAACAATGTTGACCACTACTTCGCCATTATCCTTAAGGTTATGGTAGGTATCCTTTGTCGTATTGTCTCGGCCGCGTCGATTAGAGGAAAAGACGATAATGGGAGGATTTGAGCTAAACAGATTGAAAAAACTATATGGAGCGAGATTTGCATTGCCCTCTTTGGAAAGGGTGCTTGCCCAACAAATGGGCCTTGGGCCAACGGCTCCGGTTAGTAATCGATGGCGATCACGTATTGGCAAATCGTAGGGATTATAGCTAACTATGTCTGTCATACCATAGATTAAGTTAAGATTTCGAAGGGAGCAATGTAAAGGAGCAAGGCCCAAAACCTATGCGCACTCCATCTCTTTCCGCATAGCCTCTCATTGTGCAGGTGTCACCATCCACTAAAAACTTACGTTCGTTGCCGCTCTTAAGTTTAATAGGTTTACTACCTCGCCAAGCAAGTTCTAACATGGAGCCGTATGAAGTTGGTTCCGGTCCTGAAATGGTACCTGAGGCATAAAGATCCCCTGTTCGAATATTGCAACCATTTACCGTCTGATGGGCTAGTTGCTGGAACATATTCCAATACATGTACTTGAAGTTCGATTGGCAAATGGTCGTCGTTTTACCACTTTCTTCGGTTATCGCTACTTCCAGATTTACATCAAAGTGCCCTTTGCCTTGATATTGCAGATAGGGTAATGGCTTAGGGTCATCTTGTACAGGGCTGTCTATTCGAAAGGGATCCAAAGCATCAAGCGTAACAACCCAGGGGGAAAGAATCGATCCAAAGTTCTTTGCGAGAAAGGGCCCCAAGGGGACGTATTCCCATTTTTGGATATCCCTTGCAGACAAATCATTAAACAGCATGAGTCCAGCGATATGGTCTTCAGTTTGGTCTATTGATATAGGCTCACCCAGTCTGTTTTCGCCGCAGGTAACAAAGGCCATTTCCAACTCAAAATCCACTAAGCGACTAGGACCATAAACAGGGGATGTAACATCTTGCGGAAGGGTTTGTCCTTTGGGTCGGTTAATGGGAGTGCCACTGACTACAATGGAGGAGGCTCGTCCGTGATAACCTACTGGAATGTGCTTCCAGTTGGGTAGGAGCGCATTATCGGGATCTCTAAACATGGTGCCGACATTTCTAGCATGATCTTCACTTGAGTAAAAGTCAGTATAATCACCAATCATAAAAGGAAGGTGCATTGTCGCTTCAGAATGCAAGACAAAAAATGCTTCTCGATCTGGATGATTCTTTAGCTTGCTGCTATGGCCGGTTAACAAGCGCGATACCTGATTACGAACTCGTGTTATCTCTTTTCGGCCGTAGCTAAAAAAAGTATTAAGTGTTTCTAGTTCAAAGTAAGGTGCCTCAAGGTCGAGTAAGTTGGCTTCTCCAAGAAGCTGAAGATCTAGAATGTATTGACCAATAGCTACTCCTGGTCGCTCACTTCTGTCTTCAGTTGAGAAGATTCCAAAAGGTAAATTTTGCACCGGAAAGTCAGTGCCGGCATTAATAGATAACCATGTAGTTAAGTCGGGATGATTTGGAGAATAGGACATTCGCTCATTTTTTAGGAAGGTACAAAATGCACAGTGATTAGCGTAGGGTTATACTAATCGAAAAACCCATCACCCTCACCGCAGCGGTATTTCTTTCTTGTTTCTCTTTTTTTGAGTTCACGCTCTATCATAAGATCGGCAAGTTCTTTTGCCCAGGCATTACTCAGTGACTGACTGAAAATTTTTGCGAGCTTGGCTTCCTCAATATCGATTTGGTAAAGGATTTGTCGCAATTTTGAAGGATTGGAGGAGAGGGCCTTTTCAATTTGCTGAATGAGCCAGTTGTAATCTTTCTGGACCATATTCTCCGAAAGATTGTTCATGGTTTGCTTCCAATGCTCTACTTCAAAATTCATATATTCAACATAGAACAAAAATATCTGTTATGGTGCGATTCATTCACACACTGTGTATTCCAATGATAATCTGTCTATCGGCATGCGATGTATTTCAGTCAATAGCTCAAGCGCCTACTATTGATCGAAGTAGCCTAAGTCAAGAAGAGATTAAAAGGGGTTTAAAAGAGGCCCTCCATGTTAGCACGGACACATCCGTCACAAAAGCGAGTGCTATCAATGGTTTTTTGGCCAATGAAGCAATAAAAATTGCTGTGCCAGAAGAAGCACAAAGAGTCATTGAGAAGACTAAAAAAATACCAATAGTAAATAAGGCAATCGCGCGCGTGATGGAAAGTTTTGAAGAAAGCATGAATCGAGCGGCGGAGGACGCTGCAGGTGAAGCCATGGTGGTTTTTAAGGAAGTTATTCAAAACATCACCTTCCAAGATGTGCTGCAGATACTTAATGGGGAGGGTGATGCGGCGACTCAGTTTTTAGAAGATAATGCCCGTCAGTCCCTCTACGATCGGTTCTATCCGATTGTCGATAACTCAATGTCCAAAAAGAACGTGGATCAAACCTGGTCCCAAGTCACGGGATTATACAACCAACACGTCGGAGGAGAAATTGAAACCGACCTTAATACTTATATAACAAATAAAGCGCTTGACGGTCTCTTTTATCTTATTGCAGAGGAAGAAGCTAAAATTCGCAAGGATCCAATGCACCAAGTAACAGAGATTCTACAAAAGGTATTTGGTAGTTAAGCGTTGGGTTGCGAAGATTCTAGTCCAAGTGAAAACAGAGCATAATCATATTTGATAGGGTCGTTGGTATCCATTTTTCTTAAGGCGCTACCGAGTTCTTCAACGGCTTGCCAATCATTTGCCTTACGTTGTAAAAGCCCTAATTCCCTTGCTATTCTTGCCACATGAACATCTAGTGGGCATTCTAATTGACGGCTTTTGATAGTCGTCCAAAGACCAAAATCTACCTTGTATCTATCCTTTCGCACCATCCAGCGGAAATACATTACAAGTCTCTTACAGGCTGCCTTTTTATAAGGCGAAGCAATATGGCGCATGGTGCGCTTGGCAACAAAAGGAGATTGAGCAAACAACAGGTGCAGTTTGTGAAGGTTCTCTTTAATATTGACTTGACGATCCTGATTTTCAACGATAAGGGCATCTTCCAAGGAATCATGCCTTGCGTAGATTGATTGGAGGGTTTTGACAATGCCCAAGACGTCCTCTCCATTAAAGGTTCGATGTTTAAACGTTTTAAGCGTGGCCAAATTTGAAGCATTGGCCTGTGTAACATAGTCATATGGCGCAAGATCCATTCGGTCTAAGAGGTCGATGCTCTTATTGATAATCGTTTTGCGGTTTCCCCAGGCAAAAAGTGCTGCAAACAGGCCAGCAATCTCGATATCTTGGCTCTGGGTAAATCGGTGTGGAATAGAGATGGGGTCATGCTCAATGAAGGCGCGGTTGTAATACAAGTTTAAGGCGTCATCGAGTAACTCTTTTTTTTCACGAAGCGTCATCCCAACGGTCTTTAAATGGGCTTAAATCGCTGCTGTGATTCATGAGTTTATGCGCTTGTTTAATGCCTATAACTAAAGTAAATAGGGTAAGAATCGCCAAACCGGGATAGCTTTCTATAAATATGAAATAGTCATAGGCTCCATGAAAGATGATGGCCATAAAAAGTCCTCTAGCAAGTAGCCGATTACTCTCGCTCTCACTGGCAGCGAATTTGGCAAGCCCCGCGTAGTAACCCATCATTACAGCAAACATAGCATGGGCAGGTACCGCAGTAATTGTTCTTAGAATGGCGACTTGCATGCCCCCTTGCGATACGTAGAGAATGTTTTCTACAAAGGCAAAGCCCATTGATATGTATACGGCATAGATTATACCATCAAAGGGTTCATTGAAGTTCTTATTCCGAAAGGCATAATAGCGAAGAGCGAGGAACTTCCCGGCTTCTTCAGTTAAGGCAACGACAATAAATGCTTGTATGGCCATATAGATAAGCTCATTTCCCTCGAAGAGATATAGAGGAAAATGATTCCACCACAGCAAGCTAGCAAGTAAGACAAAAATGACGCTTAAGCAACCGAGTAAAAAGGAGATACCAAGAACCGATAGGGGTTCTTTTTCATGTTTGTCTCTATAATACAGATAAATCAAGATGGCAATTACAGGGGCTGTAGCCCAGATGAAAAGGTTCCAAGTCATGAGATACGTTTTATGAAGTTCGATTGAAGTGATTAATAAACAATCCACTTCGAAGTTTGGGTTCAAACCATGTTGATTTCGGAGGCATTACTTGCCCACTATCTGCCACGTCAAATAATTCTCTCATACTCACTGGATGAATGGAGAAAGCAAGGGCCCATTGCCCACTCTGTATCTTCTCCTCTAAGCCATTCATTCCACGGATTCCTCCGACAAAGTTAATTCTTGGATCGGTTCGTTGATCTTTAATTCCTAGGAGTGGATCTAGTACGAGGTCTGATAACACTTGAATATCCAAGCTTTGGATGCCCTGGCCGACTTGGCCTTTGTCTTTGAGCTCAAGCTTAAACCATTCATCGCCGAGCAACATGCCATAGGTGTACTTTTCAATGGGTTTGTACTCTTCTTCTGATGGAGTAACGTCAAAATGCTCAGCAATGGCACTTAAAAATTCCTTGGGATTGTATCCATTAAGATCTTTTATCACTCGATTGTAATCCCAAATGTCAAGCTCTTCTTCATCGAATAACACGGATAAAAAGGAGTCGTACGATTCTTTGTTATCTCCAGTTTCTTGTCGCATTCTTAGCCCAACTCTTGCGCTTGCTGCCGATCGATGATGCCCGTCAGCTATATAGGTTTGTGAAACATACTTGAAAAACAACCCAGTGATGGCCTCAATCGTCTGGTCGTCATCAATTGTCCAACCCTCATGCAGTACGTCATCTTCAGAAGTAAAGGAAAAGTCTGATTTATGCGTTGCGCACCATGATTTTTTTATGGCAGCGAGTTCAGCCATATGGTGATGCGCTAGGAATACCGGCCCTGGATGGGCTCCTATGGTATACATATGGTGAATTCTATCCTCTTCTTTGGCAGGCCGGGTGAATTCATGCTTTTTTATTCGATCATTCATATAGTCCTCTACTGAACTCAAGCATACTAGACCATATTGATCATTATCCTTCATTTTTTGCCTATAGATGTAGTAAGATTCCTCTTGATCATATTGAAGCCAACCCTCGCGGATAAACTCTTCCAATGCGTTTTTTGCTGCAGCATACGCCGCTTCTTTTATAGAAGCCTTTGCGGGTTCTAGGTTGATTTCGGGCTTAATAATGCGGTAAAAGCTCTTTTCATTGCCTTGAGCCTCATGTCTTGCTTCTTGGGATGATAGCACATCATAGGGCCGAGAAGCAATCTTAGATTCTAATCCGGATTTAGGACGTAGTGCGGCGAATGGACGTATGGTTATCATAGGATGTATTGGTGGTTATAGTGATTCAATCGGATATTCAGTAGCAAGCTATACTTTTTGATCAAAATCTCGAATAAATTGGCAAAGCTGTTCTACTTCATCTTGTGTGTGCGCATTATAAATGGATGCTCTTAGCCCCCCTCGACTGCGATGACCTTGAAGTCCAAGAATATCTGCTTGGAGGGCCGCCTGTAAAAATTGTTCTTCGATAGTTTCCTCGTTGGCTTCAAAAACAACATTATGATGCGAACGATGGTCGGATTTAATAGGAAGGGAGAAGTGATGGCAATCCTCCAGGGTAGTGTACAACATGTTTGACTTTATCATTCGTTCTTGCTCAAAATGTGTAATGCCACCTGAAGCTTGCATCCATCGCAGTGTTAATAAACAGGAGTAGACGGCAAACACAGGCGGAGTGTTCCACATAGATTGTTTTGCGATCAGGTTGTTGTAATTCATCAGTGACGGTACGTTCTTTTGTTTTATAATGGCCTCTCGGCGCACGATAACAATACCGCCACCCGCTGAACCAAGATTTTTTTGAAAGCCTGCGAATACGATATTATATAGAGACCAATCAATAGGTCTGCTGCCAATTTCCGAAGACATATCAGCGACTAATGGGCAGTTGAACCTTGGTATGGTATGAAACTGGGTTCCATGGATGGTATTATTTGTGCATATGTGTATGTAGTCGTAGTCTTGCTCAAGACGTGGGGTTGGGGGTAGCTCGTTAAAGTGATTGGGCTGCGAAGATGCGATGGCTTCTCCTTGGCACCATTTTTCAATTTCGATTAAGGCTAGCGCCGACCACCTGCCTGAGTTGATGACGCCTACGTTTCCTTGATTATGGAAGCATAAGTTCATAGGAATAGCAGAAAATTGCAAAGTAGCTCCGCCATGCGTGAATAAAATGTCAAACGCATCTGGAACATTGAATAGCGATCGAAACAACTGTTCTGCTTCTGTGAATAGACCTACAACATCTTTAGACCGATGCGATATCTCCAAAAACGGATGCCTAGTGTCGTCGCTTAGGTTTTCTTGTAATTCCTTGGACACCGCTGGGGCTAGTTTCGAAGGGCCTGAATAAAAATTGAGCATTTTTTTTAATTATTGGAACAATGTATAATTATTTATCGTACATTCGCATTCCCTTAAGAGGGATAGTTCTAAACAAACGTGTATTTCTGCGGCTTCCATTCGGCTTAAAAATAAGCGAGAATAATCAGCCTTAAACCATGTAGAAAGCTATCGCCCATAGCCAGTTTATCTGGCAAAGATTGCGAGGCAGAGAAAAAAAACAAAAAAAAAAAACCAAAAAAAAAAACCAAAAAAAAA
>DLYY01000104.1:8387-8626 GCA_003447535.1 Bacteroidota bacterium
TTGCGAGGCAGAGAAAAAGCTAAAAAATATCCACTAAAAGTTGTGTGGTATTTAAAAAGCATCTATCTTCACGTTCCTTTTGACAAAATATGTAGTGCATTCTACGGAAAGCTTATATAGTCATGAAGAAGTTCTTTGACATACTGGAAGACGAAAGCGTAATAAAATCACAATAAAGTCAATTTTTATTATACCCCTTTGGGGGATCAAAATTCATTAGTTTGGAGAGTTTGATCCTG
>DLYY01000104.1:8666-9225 GCA_003447535.1 Bacteroidota bacterium
AAATTTTATTAATTATTTTCATTTTTAATTTGGGAATAAAATAAAATAGTTTACATTTGCCGTCCCTTACAAAATAGGGGAACACAAAAGTGTGGAGCGAAGCTTTAAAAAGTGGAGTGGAGAAGCGCTCAATTAAACAGAAAATTGTTCTTAAAAATAAAGACAAAAAGTTCTTTGAAATACTGAAAGAAATAAAGGAAAGAAGCGTAATAAAAAAAGCACATTTATAATTTTCCGAGAATATTGGAAAGAACTCTTATTAGTTTGGAGAGTTTGATCCTGGCTCAGGATGAACGCTAGCGGGAGGCCTAATACATGCAAGTCGAACGGTAAGGCTCCTTCGGGAGTACACGAGTGGCGGACGGGTGCGTAACGCGTACGAAATATACCTTCAACAGGGAGATACCCCCGGGAAACTGGGATTAATACCCCATAGTATTATTGAATCGCATGATTTAATAATTAAAGCTTTGGCGGTTGAAGATTATCGTGCGTCTGATTAGTTAGTTGGTAAGGTAACGGCTTACCAAGACGATGATCAGTAGCTGGTCTGAGAGGA
>DLYY01000187.1 GCA_003447535.1 Bacteroidota bacterium
GTGGGCTCTTACCCCACCTTTTCACCCTTACCATATAATATGGCGGTTATTCTCTGTAGCACTTTCCCTTCCTCTCAGAAGCCACCCGTTAGGTGGCACGCCTCCCTATGCAGCCCGGACTTTCCTCATAATAACATCATGTAGTGGATCCTTCCGCCTTGTAAAGATACAAGAATTAGACAGGCCAAGTCTCCCAGCAACAATAGACAAAACCAACAACAAAAGGATACTTCATCCAAAACCGAGGGAGAAGACCAAGAACGGAAAGAACTGTGAGCGTTAGAAACAGAGGGAAGTAAAACGTTCCCCAAACACTGACAGCTGCACCCAATAGTACTAAGAAATATAGGCTGCGTTGAAGCCAAAACCCGCGGGCTTTAAGGTAGCCAAGAAAGCTAACTGCCAGCAGACCAAGGCCACCAAGCGACCACAATAATGACTCCATACTCATGACATTAGAATACCAACTGTAGCCAAGACCTATACAGAGAAGAATTCCAAAGAGACCAAGATAACGAGCACAGTGATTAGCCGTATTCACGCGATCGATCAGGCCAAGCATTACAAGTAAAAAGCTAGCAAATGCAATGACATGATAACCAATACTATCAGATAGTGCAAAAAGCGTGAGTATCATTATTATCCCTACAATAAGAAAATCCAAAGACTTAGTAAACTGATACGTCAAGACCATCAAAAGAAAAAAGAGGGAAAACATTTCAGCAGCAAGATCCACTCCAGATTCCACGATAGCATGGGTCCAAGGAAGAACAGCAAAGAGTAAGGCTCCAAAAAAAGAACCACCAATTTGGCGCATGGTTAATCGATTTACAGACTCTAACAGAAGATAGACTTGGGAAGCTATCAACGTGATTGCCAGGACCGATTTAACGCCAAGTTCCGGTAGCTTATAACTGTAAAGTGAAAAGGTGAACAGTACAACCAAAGAAAGATTAGCCAGTTGAGTAATCGTACTTTCACGACTTGACCATAATGAAAAATGTACCGAGTTAGACATCGTCGATGGAAGATAGCACAGTTCGCTGAAAGATGGTGGTGGAAGAGGTATATATCCAAAAAAGATCCCGCTGATTATCGCCAATGGAAGCAAACCTATTGGCTCAATGTTTTGCAAAAAATAGGGTGCAAAAAAGAAGATTTTCAAGGTCGGATCGCTGATATTGGATGCGGACCGAATGGAATGTTCCAACTCTTTGAAAAATCACATGCAATCACACTAATTGATCCTTTATTAGACGTATATACTCTCTTTGATACGTTTAATATACCAAGTAAATCACAGCTATTTTCAATGCAAATCGAAGATTTTGAAAATAAAATAGACCATGAATTTGTCTTTTGTTTCAATGCAATAAATCATATGCGTGATATGCCAAGAGCACTACAAAAAATGGTGAACATTTTGTCAGAAAATGGCACGCTAATTCTCTCATGTGATGTCCATAATTGGAGTCTGTTTTACGAAATTTTCCGAATCATTCCAGGAGATGTTTTACATCCACACCAAATCATAAAAAAAGAAATGACAAGCCTCCTTACTCGTCATGGATTGACCATAAAGGAGTGTCAACTACTGAATAAAAAGGCGATATTTTCTGAATATGTATGGGTTTGCACGAAATCTACCTCCTTTGGACAACGGATCTAAAAACCTACCACCAATAACTGAGACGTAACACTAGCGCACGATTTTTAGCGCGAAAATCATCAAAATAATTGTCCGTGTAGACGAAAAACAGATCACTCATTGGCGCATAACGCCACTGAAATCGTGTATTGACGTTAAAATTGTCTAGTTGGGTGTTATACTGAACAAAGGTGTTGCACTGAATCTTTTGACTAAAACTCACGGCAATATTACTGCCAATAAGCATCGGTGAATCATCTTCGCGCTCGTCAAAACGAATCTCATCTCGTCTAAAATTGAGATCAACCACCAGCCAAGGCCGCCATCCCCTGTATGACAGATTCGCGCGATAACTTAAACGATTTCCATCATAAAACTGTCCTCCTTGGACGAGACCTGAGAAGACAAAATCTTTTCTTCGATTGGTCTGCCATTCAACACTCGCATCCCGGTATCTATAGTTATCAGCCTGAATCGGATCATCATTCCCAAACAGGTCAAAATCTTGTGTAAGCTGCGTTTGCAACTCACGAACTTTAAACTCTAAGGAGGCCGTATTCATAAAGGTCACTTCATAGCCAAGCCATGCATTGAGATCGGTCGATAAGAATCGCTCAAATCCTTCAATATTGGGGTCGCTATTCCAATATTGGCTGTAATAAATCTTTGGTGTATGGTTGAAAACGATGGGATTTTTCCTCTTCGGAAAAAAGTTTCTCACCACAAAATGCTCAAAGCGAAAGTATCCCGTACGAGGAACGAATCCCACCTCAGCCGAATAGTTTGAGCCAACATATTCATGATTATAGGCAAACTGCCACTTCCCATCATCATAGTTTAACCAAACGGCTTGCGCTCCCCCATCGATTTCGAATCCATCCTCAAAACTCTGGTGATAGAAAATTTTACCGCGCCAATAGTTGTTATTCGAATATAAGTTAAAGTCCAACCCTGCTAACGTATTGCGCTGACCACCAATTGCCCTTGCCCCATCAAACGCTTGTTTATTTACAAGGATAGCTCCAATGCTTGAACGGTTCCATACC
>DLYY01000040.1 GCA_003447535.1 Bacteroidota bacterium
CAAACTTGATTATCGACCACCTCGACATTGCTATGTATACTGGCGACCTACCCCCTATCGCCAACGACGATCAGCAAACCGTTTACAGCGAAATTGAAGATACCGTTGATGTCTTAGTAAATGATGTTTTATGTTCATCTGGAGCCTATACAGTAAATTTGATAACACCCCCTTCATCAGGAAGTGCTTCGGTTTCAGGCAGTCAAGTGGTGTATACCTCCAATCCAGGATATCTGGGAAGCGATTTCATAGAATATGCTGTTTGTGATACAGCAAACCAATGTGATACCGCTGAGATTTCTCTCCAAGTTTCGTCCGTTCCCTCCTGTCAAGCGGGAGATGTATCTGTAAATCTTTGCCTCGATGACGTAGAAGTCTATGACGTGGGTATCAATGATGCTAATTGCGAACTTATTCCAATACTTGTTGACAGCCCAATAAATGTAGTCGCTCAGGTACTCCAAGATGGAAAAATAGCCATTAGTTCCAATGCCACGTTTATTGGAACGGAAGTGTTTACCTATGCCAAATGCTCTACTCTTGATTCATCAGACTGCGATACAGCCGAAGTATACGTCAATGTTGTACCCTGCACCTCTGTAGAAGATGTAAATAGCCCAATAGCCTATATTTATCCTAATCCTGGGCGGGAAGTCATTACTATCCAGAGCCAGAAGCCACTTTCAGTCATACAGATTATCGATCATTTAGGGCAGGTGGTGTATTCAAAAGATGTATACCATGCAGTCTCCTTTAACCACACCTTGAAGACAAGTAATCTAGCACAAGGATATTACACGATTACCGGCGTGATATCCCAAGGACAAACCCTATACTTAGGAACTTGGCTTAAATGGTAGGCAGTGGTTGGCTCAAATGGCTTTGTTTTGCTGTAGGATGGCAGTTTGGAGGGCCTGGATTAGCCTTTATGACCTTTGCAGCCGGATACTACCTAGAAAAACACTGGTTACCCAATGAGAACCAGACGGAGCCCAAACAAAATCAGGACTACCGCATTGCACTTCAAGAAATTGCGGTGTTGCTTCATGCTGCAATCACTCACTCCGCGGAAACCCAACAACAACAATGGCGCTATATACGGCAAGAGTTTCGCAAACGCTATGGAATACAAGAAGGAGATGCCTTATACCTACTTGCTCGACAAACTAATCCCACGGCCTCACGCATTGCCCATGCAGCAGAAATACTGGTCTCCCTACTCAACCCAAATTCCAGGCTTCAAGTGTACTTGATGTTTTGCAGAGTGCGAAAGATTCAACCAACATTAAGTCAAGTTGAAATGCAGAAAACGCTTTTGATAGGCAGAGGACTTGGCCTCAGCCCTGAGGAGGCCAAAATAGGTTTCCAGCAAAGTCAACGACCTTATGTCTCAACAAGAGGTATTCAACCATCGAATAACAAAACTCGCTACTATGCTGTCTTAGGCATCCCAACAGGAGCCGATAAAATCCAAATCAAAAAGGCCTACAGAAAACTTGTCCTACAATATCACCCTGACCGCAGTGGTGGTCAGGCCAATGCAAAAAAGTTTCAAGCAATCCAAGAAGCCCATGATGCATTAATGGAACAATAGGAGCTCGCCGCATTATATGCTCGAGAGACTTATGAATCTTCCTACCTTCGTACCATGCGTAAAACGTTTAGAGATAACAGCGATCCCCGAAGTCGAGGCAAAGGGGTCACCACTAGGCATTATAAAACCTACATACTCAATAAGCCCTATGGCTATCTGAGTCAGTTCACCTCGGAAGGAAATCACCCTGGACTTAAAGAGCTACTTTATGTACCGAAAGATGTCTATTCCCTTGGTCGTCTCGATAGAGATTCAGAGGGGTTACTCCTGCTCACTAATGATCCATCACTCAACCAACGCATTTTACATCCAAGAAATCATATTGCCAAGACTTATTGGTGCCAAGTTGAAGGAAAATTTAGCGATGATGCTATACGAAGTTTCAATTTAGGCGTCACCTTTCCCATCAAAGGAAAAGCCGTAACGACTCTTCCCGCTCAAGTAAAACGTCTTGACAACATTAATCTATGGGACAGAAATCCTCCTGTTCGGTTTCGAGCGAACATACCCACCTCATGGATTGAGGTTACCATTCGAGAAGGGAAAAACAGACAGGTCCGAAGAATGTGCGCTGCTGTCGGCTTTCCAGCACTTCGCCTTGTGCGTTGGAGCATTGGACCTTTTGACATTGACGGTCTCCAATCAGGAGACGTGATGGAAATGCCCCATGGAGAGTTCCTGCAAAAACTCGGTAAGTACGAAATATAATGTAACGATGAAAGCAATCACTCCTTCAGTGATCTTCGAAGATGAAGCTCTTCTTATCTTGGATAAGCCAGCAAACTGGTTAACTGTCCCTGGGCGTTTTCCGCAGGGACATGCTGTGGTCAAGGATTTGAAAACGTGGGCTGACCAGCGATATAAGTCTGTCTACAGTGTACACAGACTGGATCGAGGAACCTCAGGTGTCGTTGTTTTTGCCAAAGACGCCAAAAGCCATCGTGATCTAAGCCTACAGTTTCAGCATCGTAGTGTGGGTAAAACCTATCATGCCTTTGTCCATGGTTTTCCTAAACAAGCTAAAGGATACATCGATTTTAGAATTGGTGAAATATCATCAAAAGGCAACATCTACAAGATTGATTCCAAAGGCCAAAAAGCACACACTGATTACCATTGCCTTGCACGCTACGGGCAAATTTCACTCATTGCCTTCCAACCCAAAACAGGGCGAAGTCATCAAATTCGTGTCCACGCTCAATCCTTAGGAACTCCTCTTCTTGTGGATGATCTTTATGGTCCAAAGGACTCCTTTTATCTCTCAAGTGTAAAAGCGAATTACAAGGGAAAACTAGATGAGCGTCCATTTATCCAACGCTTGACATTACATGCGTACAGCATAACACTTTGCCACCCTATTACCTCGAACACCGTGACGATTACCGCATCTTGGCCAAAGGATTTTCGAGCCTTACACAGGCAACTAAAAAACCATTGTCCTTTTCAAGAACTAGAAGAAGGAGTCGATGGTTATGCTAAAACATAATCATATACCCATGGGCATACTCCGCGAGCACAGCGTAAGCTATGAGACCTATTTACAGGATTTCAAATCGATTGTAGAAGGGAAGAGCGAAAAAACATTCTACGACAGTCCTTATTGGTTGGGCTATACCCGCGCTAATTACGAACGTATGCAACGCTTTGGAAGTCGATTTCGACTTAATAAAAAGCTATATAACCTTCTGATATGTCTTGAGCAGAATCTTACAATATATTGTATCACGGAACCCTGGTGCGGAGATGCTGCCTTTGTCCTCCCCGCATTAGAATGTTTTGCAGAAGTAAACTCAGGTGTTATTGAATTGAGAATTATCTATCGCGATGCTTCTCCAGAGATAATGAATAATCATTTGACTAACGGAGCGAGAGCCATCCCTAAAGTCTTGCTTGCCGATGAGAATGAAGAGGTTTTATGGACATGGGGACCAAGGCCCTCTACACTGCAACGATTGGTTAGAGAGTGGCTAAGCGAGGGTGCCACAAAAAAGGAAAAACTCAAGAAGACGACTCAATGGTACTTAAGAGATCAAGGGGAGACCATACAAATTGACTGGATTGAAGGAATCCAATCCATTAAATAGGACAACCTCTCTAGGATTCTCAGCGATTCATCTCACTATATTCTTCTACTTATGTACCTTTCACTTATGAAAAATGAGGTTAAAAATTGGGAGGAAATCAAGATTAAAGTTGGACTCAATGAAGACAACTTACCCGTCGATTTAAAATGGTCAGCGAGTGCTGACTCAGCTCAGGGCGTAAAAGACTGCAAGGCCTTTAATCTAGGCATTTGGGACCCTGTCGAAAACAACTCGTTAAGTATTAACCTATGGACAAATTCAATGACCGTTGATGAGATGAATATGCATTACGTGCGTAACCTTCTTAACCTCACAAAATCCTATGTGGATGCCACTAAAAACCCTTTGGCACAAAATATGATGAAGACCTTCTGTCAAGATATAATGGAAGAAACTAATAAGCTTAAATCCTAGACCTATGCATCATCGCTCCAAACTGTTAATCAAACGACTTGTACTTGTTGTATTCTGTACCCTACCCCTATTCAGCAAGGCGCAAAAACCTGATCAGGCTCATGATATATCCTTTCAAATTGATGGTTATCCAAATGAAAAAATCACATTAGCCTATCATCAACAAGGTAAGCACTATATCGTGGATAGTTTGTTTACAGATGGCAGAGGACGCGCCGTATGGAACCACATTGAAGATATTCCAAGAGGAGTCTATCTCGCCGTCTTCCCAGAACTAGGCAATATCTACTTTGAGTTTATCGTATCCAGTAATGAATCATTTGATATAAGAACTTCTGCAGATAAAGTCGTCGATAATCTCTCTTTCCAAGGAAGTGCAGAAAATGATGTTTTCTATCAAGACATGGATCAAATGGCTGTCCTTAGTAAGCAGGCCAATGCGCTCAGCGCCCAAATCCAAGGAGCCGATGCAGAACAAAAGAATGTCCTTCGGGAACAAATCGAGGTACTAAGCCAGACAATCAAAGCCTCACGTGCTGCACTTATGCGTGAACATTCTACTCTATTTTATGCCAAACTGCTTGGTGTGATGCAAGAAACTGAAATTCCAGAAGAGCTGAGTGAAGCGGATAATCGCGAAAAGTTCCAATACTATCATGACCACTTTCTAGATTATATAGACTTTTCAGATCCCGGAATAATCCGTACCCCTGTTTTTCACAATAAAATGATGAATTACTTGGACAAGGCTACTGAGCAAGTCCCAGATTCCCTGATGAAGGCTTCAGTTAATATTGTGGAAATGTCAAGAGCTAATGATGACGTTTTTCAATATGTCCTAGTACAAGTCCTCAATAAATACGCGAATTCAGAAATAGTCTGCATGGATAAAATCTATGTAGAACTTGTTATGCGCTATTACAAAACAGGATTAGCTTATTGGACCGACAGCGCACAAAATGCGAAGATTGTAGAACGTGGCATGGCCTTAGCCCCTATTGTTTGTGGGCAGATTGCTCCAGAGATGTGCTTATATGATCACAACTTTACTTTTCCTGCTAACCAACTTAATGAGGTCTGCCTCAATAATATAGAGTCTGAATACACTATCCTTTTCATATATGACCCAGATTGTGGGCATTGCAAAAAGGCTACTCCAAAACTGGTTGACTTCCATGACAAATTTATGGACTATGATATTAGTGTCTATGCCGTATCCACAACTGTACATGATTCTGCACAAGTCGAAGAATGGCATGAATTCATCGAATCCAAGGGACTAGAGAAGTTCTACAATATGGCTGACCTATTCAATAACCGTGGTATGCGCGACAACTATGATTTATCCGCAACCCCTGTAGTTTTTGTACTTGATGCTGAGAAACGAATCATAGGTAAACGCCTTGGTGTTGAGCAAATCGAACAGTTTATTCGAAGCTATTGGTCGACCAATGATCGTGAGCGATTTGATCGCGCGGAAGATGATTTTGGACCACTCAAGGATCTTATCGAAGAGTTACGACGCAGGCGAGAGGCCGGAGAAGATGATGATCATTTTGAGGGCGATGGTCACGACCATTAATTAGTCAAAAACTTTGGACAGATTAGGTAGTTGAGATGTTTTAGTCTTGAGAATGAATCTCTCGAAGCTTAAGGTAGATTAAGCCGCCTAAGCCAATCAAAATCATAGGCACACTTAGCCATTGCGTGCGACTTAAACCAAGCGCCAGATCAGGATTTGCCTTCATAAACTCAAGAAGCAGTCGGCCTGTAAAGACAACGGATAGGAATAAGCAGGCAAAAAAGCCATCTTTCCAAGCCTTAAGCTTCGTGTAGAGCATCATAAAGGACAGAAAACACATCATTAACCATACGGACTCATAAAGCTGAACTGGGTGCCTTGAAATGGTGTCATGCATAGTGAATATCACGCCATAATCACTACCAGTTGGCGTTCCGTACAATTCCGAATTCATAAAGTTCCCAAAACGAATAAAACTTCCCGCTACCAATACGATAATCGCCATCCGGTCAACCAGCCATAAGAAGTTGATTGTTGCATACTTCTTCGACAGATAAAAAACAGAGAGTATAGCGGCAATGACCGCTCCGTGACTTGCGAGACCCCCATTCCATACTTTGAAAATTTCTGAAGGGTATTCTAAAAAATAGTCTAAGTCATAGAAGATTACCTGACCTAATCTTGCCCCTACAAGACAACTCAAAAAGATGGTTGTCACAACATCGGAAGGATCCGCACCATGAATGTGTTCCCGCGTAAACATCCAGGTGGCAAGGTAGTAGCCGACAAGCATAGATAGTGACCAAGTCAAGCCATACCATGTAAAGGCCAACGGCCCAAACAATTCAAAAGCAACAGGATCGGGATTCCACGTAATGGCAGCTAGATGGTCCATAAAATAGCTTAAGTCGCAGAGCGCTGTACTTTACGAATAAGTCCTGTCAAGACTTTACCTGGTCCAATTTCAAGAAAGTCTGATGCACCATCTGCAAGCATTTGTTGGACGGACTGAGTCCAAAAGACGGGAGATGTTAACTGGGCAATCAACTGCTTTTGAATAACCTCTGGATCCTGTGTAGGTTTTGCAGTAACATTCTGATAAATGGGACAGGTTGGTTTATAAAACTTGGTGGCTTCAATTTTATCAGCGAGCGCTGCGCGAGCAGGCTCCATAAAGGGTGAGTGAAAAGCCCCACTCACTGGGAGTGGCACTACTCTTTTTGCACCTAATTCTCTTAGTTTTTCAGAAGCTAGATCTACTCCTACTAAACTTCCCGATATTACAACTTGTCCGATAGTATTAAAGTTTGCCGCCACAACGACTTCTTCCGTGATTTCATCGCATGTATCTCGCACTAACTCATCACTAAGCCCTAAAACAGCTGCCATAGTTGACTCACTTGCTTCACAAGCTTCCTGCATCGCAAGAGCCCGCGCATTGACTAACTCTAAGCCCTGCTCAAAAGGGAAAGTCCCTGCGGCAGCAAGCGCACTAAATTCGCCAAGAGAATGACCCGCAACAGCATCTGCCTCAAACTCTGCCTGGCAGAGTGACTCAATTACAGAGTGGGTATAGATGGCAACCTGAGTAAATTTAGTTTGTTTGAGTTCCTCTTCGGTTCCTTCAAACATTACTTCGGTGAGGGAGTATCCTAAGGTTGCATTCGCTTTGTCAAACCAAGAGCGCGCTTGTTTTGATTCATCGTAAAGCGTCTTACCCATACCAGGGAATTGACTGCCTTGACCAGGAAATACAAATACGAACATGTGGTTAAATTTTCAATGAAAGTACAAAGAGGTGTGCACTTTGTCTCGCAGAAAAAGTATTCCTAGAAAAAACACATCCGGCATCCGCGAACGGTATAATAATTGTATTACGAATTGTGAATTAGACTAGACCACACTTGATGAGGTACTTCAGCACAAAACTTACTATTTGGTGCAAGAATAACCGACACGGCATCATGAGAGTGCAAGGACTCTTGGTGTGAGCAAATCACCCTAAAGTCTTTAATTCTCTTGTCATTGATTAATTGCTCATACAATAATCGAGCGGCATCTTCTACAAACTTGAGGTAGGAACCATTGAGTTCAGCAAATGCCATTTCATCCTCACGCTTGACCATGACCTGCGTTTCGGTATGCAACGCCTTAACGCACATATCTCTTAGGTCTTCTACCCATACTGTTTCATTAAATTCAACGGAAACTCTTGTGACCGAGCGCTGGGAATGTGATACAGTAGCCTTATTTCGAGTTTTTCTTGCAAACTCAGCCAATTCGTAAGAACAAGGACAAGCTGAAGAGTAGACAAAATCAAAATGTATAATCTTTTTGAGGACACCATTTTTATCGAGATTGCCTTCTAAAGTTACATCATAATATTGGTAGCCTTCAAGTCCAGACCTTAGGGATTCCTGTAGAATTGGATAGGAAAACTTTAGTGCAATCTTCGCATCAAAGGAGTTCAATTTTTCCTTATAATGCGAGAGTACCTCATCTAGGGTATCGATACTAAAAACATCCTCCTTGAATTCATAAAAAGAACGAATGATTCTCGACATATTTATACCCTTCTTATGCGCTTCGAGAGAGACCGTTCCAGTAACCTTAGTCTCTAGCTCGACTTCACCGCCGTCTCTTTTCTTATAGCGTAAGGGTAAACGAAAGTTATGGATTCCAACTTGCTGGATTTCTACTGGCGACCCTTGTATCAATGATGATGGTCCATTTTGAAGATCTGGGAAGTTCTCTATATCATTTTCTGTTGGACGATACTGATCATCATAGTCTCTACTCGGTTTTTGGGAGGATGATGATTGGCCGCTTTCCTTTCGGATTATTGAAGGATTTTTCGACCGCTCCTCCCGATACTCACTACGTGAATAGCCATCAAAGTTCTCTTCAAGTTTAAAATTGTCATCCTTCATAGTAAAACCTTATTGTTTTGGACCAAAGTACTCCACATAAATACGCTGAGTTTCCTGTAATCGTATACTCTGTAAACGCGCAGAAGGTATAAGTGGTTCAATACGCTCCCATATTTTCATAACCACGACCTCACAAGTTGGATTAACCCCTTGTAACCATTCAACTTCCAAATTGAGATTTTTGTGATCCAACTCATCACAAATTTCACGCTTCATAATCTGAGATAATTCATGAGCGTTCATTATAAATCCAGTTACCGGGTCTGGTTCACCTTTTACCGTTACAAAGATCTCAAAATTGTGTCCATGATAGTGTTCATTGGCACATTTACCAAAAACCTCTTGGTTTTTCTCTTTACTCCAAGCATCGACATATAACCGATGAGCCGCATTAAAATGTTCTTTTCTTGTCAAATGCACCATAGTGCAAAGGTAATTCTAATCCTCCGTATCTTACAGCAAAATCCCAAAATGGAACAACCATTAGAGCTAACAAGTGAACAGCAAAGACGTATCGACCGCTTTCAACGACAGGTGAAATCGATTGGATTTCGGTTTTTTCTGCTAAAAAAACTCCCCATGGCTTGGCTTGCCGGTCTTCGAGTGAAGCACCTATCAATGGAACGTTGCGAGACGACTATTCCTTTTAAATGGCTCAATCAAAATCCATTTCGTTCCACCTATTTTGCTGTATTATCCATGGCAGGCGAATTCGCTAGTGGACTGCCAGCCCTTATGATTACAAGAAGTCATCCAGTAAAAGTATCCCTGCTCGTAGTGGATCTCCAGGCAACCTTCTCGAAAAAGGCAATGGGCAAGGTCACCTTTGTGTGTGATGAGGTTCCCGCATTGGCTAAAACGATTCAAGATGCCGTTGAGAGCAAAGAGGGTCGAACCTATCAAGCCACCTCCATTGGATACAATACTCAGGGAGAAGAAGTAGCAAGGTTTATGGTCACTTGGTCCTTCAAATCCAAGTCATAACGCACGCATTGCCCTGTGAATAACAACAACACATCATCTTCATCATTGCAAGGTCTTGTCTCGATGCACATCGCCACGCTGCTCTTTGGGTTTACGGCCATTTTGGGGAAACTCATTACACTAAATGCCCTGAGCCTTGTGTGGTGGCGTATGGGAATAGCTACCATCGTTTTCATGTCCATCCCAAGCGTTTGGAAGGGCTTACAAGCCATGTCGCAGGGAAAGCGACGTCTTTTTTTGACAAACGGAGGCTTAGTGGCCCTTCATTGGATTACCTTCTATGGTGCTATAAAAATCGGCAACAGTGCTTCTCTTGTTTTAGGCGTTTTTGGCATGGTAGCATTCTTTACGGCCATATTAGAGCCTTGGATTATAGGAAGCCGATTTAGAAAACATCAGTTAATACTTGGAATCATAATAGTACTTGGACTGTTTTGCATTAACCAAGCAAATCCTGAGGGCGCATTAACCTGGGATAACAATTTTGCTATTGCTATCGGTGTAGGACTCCTATCCGCTTTTTTAGCAGCCTTATTTTCTGTGTTCAATAAAAAGTGGATTGGACACGACTCAGCCACTACTGCCACGGCCTTACAAATGGTTGGAGGGTTTGTAACGATCTGTCTCTTTATACCTTTTTTAGGGCAACTCGGATCAAGTTTTGAATGGTTAGTTCTACCCTCAGACTGGTTTTGGATGATTATTCTTGCCGTACTATGTACTAATCTTGCCTTTAGTTTAGAAATGACAGCATTAAAATCTATGTCAGCCTTTACGGCCAATATCATCCTTAATCTAGAACCAATATACGGGGTGGGCATTGCAGCGGTTGTGCTTAAGGAATATGAAATGCTCAATGGTTGGTTTTATTTGGGTACGGCATTAATCATAGCAACCGTCTTTCTCAACGTAATTCTCTCAAAACGTCTAGAATCATGATTCTTCACTGGACTCCATTTGATAGTGCATTGTATCATCAAAGCATGAAGCTGCGAGAAGCGGTGTTAAGACATCCGCTTGGCATGCAATTCACTCAAGAAGACTTAGCCATTGAGCAGCACCAAAATCATCTAGTTATTTATTCTTGGCATAAAAAGGTTGTAGGAGGACTTTCTCTTGATGGCCTCGGCACGGCTTCGGTCAAACTTCGACAAATGTGGGTCTTACCTGAATACCAAGGCATGGACATCGGGAAAAGAGGTGTTGTCGAGGCACACAGGTTCGCCAAAGCACACCACGCTCAAGGAATCTATTGTCACGCAAGGGAAAATGCCATGGGCTTTTATGAAAAAATGCTATATTCTAAAGAAGGAAATCCTTTTTTAGAAGTGGGATTGACACACTATGTTATGCATTACAGCCTCACCAATAATGAAGAAGAAGTCAACGAATGAAAGAAGACAAGAAAAATATCATCTCTTCGAGTGAGGCGCAGATGCTCAGCGAAAGTGATTTAGCAAAAGTGAATACACGGGAAGAGATTCTCAATCTACTTGAGCAAAAGAATCACCCACTCGCCAAAGAAATGCGCGCTTACCAAACCTATCGTGATGAGCTCAAAGGGTTGCAAATCGAACTGCTTAAGTTTCAAGAATGGGTAGTCAAGAACAACAAGCGTATTGCCATTCTATATGAAGGAAGGGATGCCGCGGGAAAAGGAGGTGCGATTCGACGATTCAGGATGCACTTAAACCCCATTCATTTACGTGTAGTCGCCTTGAATAAACCTACAGCCATCGAACAGGGACAATGGTACTTCCGTCGCTACATCAAAGAATTACCCAATGCAGGAGAAATTGTACTATTTGATAGATCCTGGTACAATCGAGCGGTTGTCGAACCGGTAATGGGATTTGCAAATGATGCACAATACAATCGATTTATGACCCAAGTCACAGAATTTGAGAACATGCTTCACGAGGAGGATACGACAGTGATCAAATTTTGGTTTTCCATTTCAAAAAAAGAACAAAGGGAACGCTTTAATGACAGGATACTCAATGACCTTAAGCGATGGAAGTTTAGTCCCGTAGATCGGAAGGGACAAGCGCTATGGGACGAATACACCTATTACAAAGAACAGATGTTTAGTCGCACACATACGTCATTTTGTCCATGGGTTATTGTGCGTGCCAATGTCAAACGTCAAGCAAGAATTGAAGCCATTCGATATGTGTTGTCAAGATTTGAATACGATGGAAAATCAGAAGCAACTGTATCGACCCTGGTTAATCCAGACATCGTTCAACGCTACCATCGATCACTAAACCAAGATGATATCTAATGGGCTACAATAAAGAAGATATATCCTTGCTTAATAGCGCACGTGGCCTTAGAAGCCTCCTATACAAAGGAAAAGTAGACATTGATGAGGGGCTCCGCTTCGCACGATATTATCAAAAATTGGAAAAACTCCAAAAAGAGTTGGTCCAAATGCAAACGCATTTAATCCAAGAAAACAAACGCGTCATCATCCTTTTTGAAGGGAGAGATGCAGCAGGTAAAGGGGGAGCGATTCAGCGTTTTGTGCAATTCCTAAACCCGCGACATTATCGCATTATTGCCTTGGGGAAACCAGAAGATGGGATAAACCAGGAATGGTACTTCCAGCGATATATCGAACATTTTCCAGCGCCGGGCGAAATCGTCTTTTTTGATCGCAGCTGGTATAATCGAGCGGTTATTGAACCTGTGAACAAGTTTTGCAGTGAAGAGGTCTATGAACGCTTTATGGAATCGGTCAATCCCTTTGAAAAAATGATAACCGATGACGGCGTCATATTCATTAAATTCTACTTTTCAATTTCAAAAGAAGTACAAGCCAAACG
This sequence comes from Bacteroidota bacterium, assembly GCA_003447535.1. Classification (GTDB taxonomy): domain Bacteria; phylum Bacteroidota; class Bacteroidia; order Chitinophagales; family UBA8649; genus UBA8649. Next base: position 12,357 of record DLYY01000040.1, read on the forward strand.
CCTTGAAGATTTAAAATCAGATCCTTTACGATTTTGGAAGCATGGTAAGCTAGACCACTATGCCCAGTCGCTTTGGGAGGAATACACAGAGTACAAATCCAAAATGCTCCAAGAAACGCACACTGAGCACGCGCCATGGAAGGTTATCGACGCGGACAATAAACACCATGCTCGACTTGAGGCGATTCAACATGTTTTAGCCTGTATTCCCGAGCGTCGAGAGATAACTTTCGAAGACGAGGACATCTTTTAAATTATCCACAGTTTTTTTGTTTTGCAACATAGTTGCATTTAGATACAAACAAGTTATCTTTGCCACATGCAAGGCATAAGATATATTGCTGTTTTCCTTTTGTTCATGTTGAGTCCAGGGCTCACCTTTGGACAATCATCAGCATTTAATCTATCCATTCAGTTCTTGGATCATCATGACTTGAGTCCCCTGCCCTATGCCTCATTCACCATAGAGTCATCAGATACTTTTGCTAAAGCTAATGATGAGGGTAAAATTCACCTTAACCTACCAGACTCCCTCAAGACGATTCGCGGTTTGGTTCGCTATGGCTGTTGTTTAAACAATCATATAGAGTTTGATATCCATTCAGACACGAGCATCGTCTTTATGCTTGAAAGCCATAATGAATGGATGGAGGACATTACCGTGCATTCCGAAGAGCATCACAATCATGCTAATGTCTACATTGCCTCTGCGAAACTAATCGAAGCCGCTGACGCAAGTTTTGCTCAGTTAACGAGTCACATTCCTGGGATTACTATGATTAGTCATGGAGGCCAAATCGCCAAGCCAATGATACACGGACTCTATGGACATCGTCTGCAAATTGTAAATCACAGCATCCTTCACAGAGATCAAGATTGGGGTATAGAGCACGCACCCGATATCAGTCCATGGGCAGGTAGTCAAGTTGAGATATATACCCGGTCTCCTGCTGTTCGGTATGGAACCTCAGCTATGGGCGGTGCCTACGTCATCTCAACACCTATGCCAACAAGTGATGTAGGACACTGGCATGGCAGTGTAGTCAATAGCTTGCATTTTAACGGATTAGGCGCTGGCTTGCACGGTCGTATTAGCGGGGCAATTGCTAAGGA
>DLYY01000210.1 GCA_003447535.1 Bacteroidota bacterium
TCATTTACAAGTACAAATCGAGCTTGCTAAGTTATACCTCATCGATGAAGAATGGGGACAAGTAGTCCTGTAAGACTACCTGCGATATACCCTGTGATTACATCACTCCAAAAGTGTTTTCCTGCTCGGTATCTAAGAATTCCTGTTCCCAAGGGTAGAATAACGGCCGATGTCCAGACTAAGGGCATCCATTTAGCCCCTTTATGGTAGTGTTGGAGGGTTATGGCACTAAACATGGACATCGAAGCAGCAGTCGACGTATGACCCGAATACATCGAAGTAGTGGCATCCCTTGAAGTCTTCATGGATATAGGCACATCGGGATTATAAACATAGGGACGTGGTCTTCGGGCAAGTTCTTTGGTTAGTCCAGTTATCCCCAAATTCAAAAAAAAGACTTCTACTCCGAGTACGGTCGGCTTTTCCCAATCATTACGAATCTTTTGGCTTGACATGAGGAGTAAAGGGCTTGCAATCGCTGCGAACATCAAGGCATCAGAGAGGTGAGCAGATTTAGGTCGCCATTGATAGACTGCTCTTCGATCGAAACCGTTGATATCTGATACCTTTAGATTGGCTATGTTTTCCTCCGTAAGAATTGGCTTGCTACGATGAAAATGATAGGAAAGGCCAGCAGTACCGAGTCCTACTAAGGGAATAGCAATTTCAGTAGCGTTACGAAAGGTATACGGGGATGTATGTTGACCCTGTATATTCGAGATAAAACTACTCAGCAGGAAAACCCAAAGGAATAAGCGCATGACTATCTCGAGGTTGTAAACAATATGGATAAGTCCGTTGCTTTCAGATTAAATCTTCGCGCTAACGCACTTTGTGTAACTTGTCCACGGTACATGTAGACTCCTCTTGCAATGCCGTTGTCCTCTTGCATCAAATGATGTATTCCTCCGTAATCCATTGACCTCGATAACATGGGGCCAAGGAGGTGGCTTATAGCAATAGAAGCCGTTTTTGAAAACCTCGAAGGAATGTTGGTTAGACCGCAATGCCAAACATCATGAATAGATTGAAAGGGTTGCTCATGGCTCGTTGTTTCAGAGGTCTCAATACATCCACCCTGGTCTATACTTACATCGATAATCACAGATCCTGATTTCATATTTGCGACCATATGCTCGCTGATAACGATTGGGGATCGACCGGTTTTAGAATGAAGGGCGCCGATGACAACATCTGTATTCGCTAGGGTTTTGGCTATGAGTTGAGTGTCGAGGATATTGGTGAAGAGCTGTTCTCCTACATGATCTTGGAGTTCCGATAGCTTATTGATATCATTATCCATGACCATTACGGTTGCACCAAATCCACGAGCTGCTCGAGCAGCATAACGCCCCACAATTCCTGCTCCAAGTATTAGCACGCTAATGGGCTCAACACCATTGAGCCCTCCAAAGATTTTTCCTCCAGTTTCATTCCGTTGACCTAATGCTTCAGATGCTAAGAAAATGGAAGCATAACCTGCAATTTCACTCATGGCTTTTACAAAGGGGAAGGAACGCCCTTCTCGGCTTCTAAAAAACTCAAATGCCATAGCGGTTACTTTTTTCTTCGTGAGTTTGTCAAGTAAACTCGTATCAAATGATGATAGTTGTAATGGGGAAATGATGATCTGCTCCTGAGAGGCATTATCAGCATCTCTTTCATCCAATGGACAAATCTTTAAAAGGATATGTGATTTATAAATCTCTTTTACATCTGAGGTGATGACTGCTCCAGCTTCGGCATACAAGTTATCTGGGAATCCTGCACGTTTTCCTGCACCTATTTCTACTAGTACTCGATAGCCATCAGCCGTTAGCATTTCTACATTGCGAGGAGTGAGGACTACACGTTTCTCCTCCGATGAAGTGGACTTAAGAATACCTATGTCCAGGGATCCTTTTCGCTCGGCAACTAATGAAGGCGACTCAAGGGGTTGTAACCCTAATTTTGAAGTAAGACCCATGTCAGACGGTTATTCCTTTCAAAATACGAAATTCTCTCTGAGACTGATCCTCTTCAATTTGGATAATTGAAAAAGGAATCATTTCTTGCTCGAGGTAAGTCTCGATAAGTTCTGGCCATTCGATAAAACAAACATCTTCATTTTCTAACGATTCAAAAAAGTCGAGTTCTATAAATTCTTCGAGTGATTGCAGTCTATAAAGATCTAAATGATGACATACATGACCATTCTTCATCGGGTATTGATGCCAAAGGCTGTAGGTTGGGCTGTTGACTTCTGGGTTCGCTCCATATTGACGAATAAACTGCTTTACCATGCTTGTTTTTCCTGCTCCTACGGGGCCTACACAGCACCAGATCTGGCCGGCGGGCTGACCTTCGATCCAAGAACAAAGAAAATGCAAGTCATCGGGGGATTTGCTGATGTGTCGGTGAAGGATATCGCTCATTATCATTTTGGCTTTAAGTGTATCCATGGCACAATCATCTCCTCCAAAGACACACCTCCATGCTGAAAGCTATCACAAAAAAGGTTGGCAAAATGAGCGAAATTATTAGGATAGACAAAGAAGTTTTCATCCTTAGCAAAGATGTATTCTGCCCCTAAACTCGGACTTGGTAGGCCTATAGAACTTGGGTCTTTGATTTGAAATACGTCTTTAGATTGATAGGTGAGCTTTCGTCCGGCTTTATATCTTGTATTAGAGGTGATGGATTGTTCACCTGAGCACTTGCTCGCTGTTTTTACGCGCTTGGTGCCGTGATCGGTCGTTAAGATTACCTCTACATCCTTTTGAGCAAGAGCAATCAATGCTTGGCGAAGTGGACTGTTTTTAAACCAGCTTTCTGTCAATGATCGGTAGCTTCGGTCATCACTGGCAAGTTCTTTAATCACTTCCATATCGGTTTTCGCATGCGATAGCATATCTACAAAGTTGTAGACTATGGCAGTTACATCATGGTTGATTACGTTTAAGGCTCTAGCCTCAAGTGATTTACCCATCTCGTAATTGGCAACCTTAAAGAAGTCCACCTTGTCAATTTGGGTTGACTTTCGTTCGATAAATGACTTAAAGTGGGTCTCTTCATATTTGTTCTTGCTCCCTTGAGCCTGTTCATCAATCCATAGGGAAGGGTAGTGCTCGATGATGTCATTGGGTAGCAAACCAGAAAACAAAGCATTACGAGCATATTGAGTTGCTGTTGGAAGAATACTGAAATACAGGGATTCATCTTGTATAGTGTATTGATCTGTCAGAAACTTTTGGAGTACTTTCCATTGGTCATAGCGCAGATTATCTATGACAAGCAAGAGGGTGTGTTTTGCTTTGTGACAGGTTGGAAGAAACCACTTCTCCAATACCTGATGGGAGAAGATTACCTCATCCTCATCATTAAGAAGTCGAACATAATTGCGTTCAATAAATTTTGTGAAGGCGCGGTTGGCTTCTCTTTTTTGCATTTGGAAAATCTCGTGGACGTCGACCGATGCCGATTTGTCGAGTTCCAATTCCCACCATACAAGCTCTTTGTAGAAATCAATCCACCCTTTACAGTCCTCCAATTCTTGGATTTTGGTGAACATCTTTTGAAAGGCTTGCTGGTAGTTGGTTGTCGTTCGTTCTCGAATCAATGTCTTGTCTTCGGTAAGCTTTTTGATGCTCGACAGCAATTGCTGTGACTTAACCGGTTTGATAAGGTAGTCGGAGATCTGTGCTCCGATAGCCTCCTCCATCAGATCCTCCTCCTCATTTTTCGTTACCATGACCATGGGAAGTTGGGGCCGCTTTGTTTTGAGGATATCTAAGGTTTCTAATCCACTCAGTCCGGCCATGCTCTCATCTAATAGGACAATATCGACGGCTTTATTGGTTTCTAAATAATCAATGGCATCCCTTCCATTGGTAAGACCAATGACCTCATAGCCTTTCGATTCTAGAAAAAGTAGTTGGGGTTTTAGGAGGTCGATTTCATCATCGACCCACATGATGGTCTTCTTGGAGTTATTCATTACTGCTTGATCAACGGGATAAACTCTTTTATGCCATTCGTAAAATTAATTTGAACAATGTAGTGCCCAGGTAAAAGTGAAGAGATATTCATTTTATTGACGTCTGTTTGTGGAAGGCTTGATGCTATATGAATTCCAGCGATCGAGTAAATGGATATATCTATTCCTTCGACATTTGAAGGCCATGTAATTGTGATTTCATCAGTGCTTGGATTAGGATAAATTGTTGACTTCCCTGACTCTAATGTTTGAATATTAGTACTTGGTCCATTGTCTCGAAACTTCCCATCGATGACTCGAATATCATTTACATAAATATCCGCCATGCCTGTTCTTCCGAGAACGACCATCGCGCGCATGAGACCAGCTTGCTGGGCTGTGAACGTAACTTGACAAGATTCAGTAGAGTAGTCCATGTAATTTTCAATCATATCGGGAAGATCATTAGGGGCTCCATTACCACAGGAGTTTTTGGTCTTATCACATCCCGTAGCTTGCGAATTATTACCTGCATTTGGGGTGTCGTCAAAGCCGTCATCAAGGCTTGGGTCGCAGTCAATACCTCCAAGGAGAGGGTTCCCTGCATCACCCCATATATGGCGAAGACCTAAATAATGTCCCATTTCATGAACTGCTGTGCGTCCTTGATCAGCTATGGACAGCAATCCTGTTGCTAACGGGTTATTCGGTCCGAAGACTTTGTAATGAATAACGATTCCTTCGTATTGTTCCTGAGTATTTTGTAATTCGCTTGGCCAATTAGGAGCCTCAATGGGTGGGTAGGCAAATCCAAGGGCAGCATCGCCAAGTAAAGGAATGGATAAATCACATACCCAGATGTTTAGATACTCGTCGGTGGGCCATGCGTTCTTACCTCCTGTTGCACTATCCTTTACTAAGTCAAGCGAAGTAATGCTTCCAAAACTTGTGGTGGATGTATTGGTTCTGGTAATTCCATTGGTAGGATTTCCATCTGGATCAATGTCAGCTAAAAAGAACTCGATTCCCGCATCGGCCGCAACAGGGAGAAAAATACTTCGTAAGTCAGAGGTGTCTGCATTCTGTCTTCGGAAATCTCGAGTAAGCACATCTATTTGGTCCTGAATCAACTGTTCGTCTAAATTTTCAGCGGCCTCGTTGTACACCACATGGACAACTATGGGAAAGCGATAGATTGTATCGGGATTTTGCTGCTTTGCATGCTGGTCTCCAGAATAATGCGAGGCGTAGTCAAGTGCCTTGAGAAAAAGCACCTCACGGACCTCCTGAAAACCAGGATAACTCTGCTCAAAATAGTTGTTCACTAAATGGTTATCGTAGCACTTTGTTACGTTTTGTGCTGCAGAGAACTGAGATAAACTCATTATCAGAACAAGTGTCCAAAATCTTCTCATAGTCGCTTTTGTTTAAATATACATGGAAAAGGCAATACCTTTAAAGACAGAAAACCGAATGATTTGAATCGATTCAAGGTATTTAACGACCCTATTCATGGCTTTATAAGTATTGAGAGTGTTTTGATTTTCAAGTTGATAGAGCACCCTTGGTTTCAACGCCTGCGAAGAATCAAACAACTTGGACTCACCGACTATGTTTATCCAGGGGCGATTCATACGCGTTTTCACCATGCTATTGGAGCCTATCATATTATGCGACAGGCTATATGGACTCTCCGCCGCAAAGGGCATGAGATTTCTAAGCAAGAAGAAGAGGCAGTGCTCATTGCTATCCTGCTTCATGATATGGGGCATGGCCCTTTTTCTCATACGTTGGAAAAATGTTTGATCCCTGAGGTCAATCATGAGCGCATTACTATATTATTTATGGAGCGCCTCAATGCTCAATTTAATGGCGAACTCGACTTAGCCTTGGATATCTTTCATGATCGCTATCCAAGAAGATTCTTTCATGACTTAGTGAGTTCTCAACTGGATATGGATCGTTTGGATTATCTCTCACGCGATAGCTTTTTTACTGGGGTTAATGAGGGGAATGTCAATCATGCACGAATCATTGATATGATTGATGTTTTAGATGATCATATTGTGGTAGAATCTAAAGGAATTCACTCCATCGAAAAATTCTTGCAAAGTCGACGCTTTATGTATTGGCAAGTGTACCTTCACAAGACAGTGGTTTGTGCAGAAAGTATGCTAGTAAAAATCATGGAACGTGCCCTAGAACTTCATGAAGAAACGGGTAAGCTAACAGCGAGTCCTGTTTTGCAATTTTTCCTTGATAATCGGGTAGATGTTAATCGCTTTCTTCGCGACGACGCTGTCTTAGATACTTTTGCTAAGCTTGATGACTACGATATCTTCTCCGCGGTAAAAGATTGGATGAACCATGAGGATGCCGTCCTTTCTTATCTCTGCCGATGCTTGATTGATCGCAAGCTTTTTAAGATTGAGGTTTTTGATGAGGCAGTGGGTTTTGACCTTGATTTGAAACGTCAAGAAGTAGCAGAGGCGCTGCATACTCATAAGGATGCGGTTAAGCACGCCGTATATACATTTGCTATGAGTCATTCACTATATGATAAAAACCAAACACGCATCAAAATTCTCTATAAAAATGGCAAGGTCCGGGAGATATCAGAGGCAAGTGAGCAGTGGGATGAAAAGTCATGGCTAAAGAATACGACTAAGTACTATTTATGTACGCCTAAATTGGGATAATTCCCTATTTTTCAAGTATGTTAAATACGGCAGCAGATATTGCTACTATGGTAGGTGGTGAGCTCGTTGGAGATGACCGTCGCGAAGTACGTGAATTTTCCCGAATTCAAGAGAGCTCAGAGGGGGCATTAAGTTTTGTGGCAAACCCAAAATATGAGCAGTATCTTGAGAATACAAAAGCGTCTGTTGTCCTAGTTCAAAAGGATTTATCCCTTCCTGATCGAACGGATATAACCTACATTAAAGTGGATAATCCCTATCAAGCGCTTCAATCCATTCTAAGCAATCTGTCTGATGGGCTTCAACTTCGTCAAGGCATTGAGCCGTCATCCTTTGTTCACGAAAAAGCGCAAGTTGATCCCACAGCTTACATTGCGGCCTTTACCTATGTGGATGCTGGCGCTGTTATCGGTCCTGATGTTCAAATATATCCTCATTGCTTTGTTGGGGAAGGAAGTGTTGTAGGCGCTGGTACTGTGCTCCATAGTGGAGTAAAGGTCTACCGAAATAGTCGAATTGGCGAACGCTGTTCTCTGCATGCTGGTGTAGTTATAGGGAGTGATGGATTTGGATTTGTTCCCCAAAAAGACGGTTCCTTTCAAAAAATACCACATATAGGTAATGTGGTCATAGGAAACGATGTGGAAGTTGGAGCAAATACTACCATCGATAGAGGAAGTATTGGTGACTCCATTTTAAAAGATGGTGTCAAGATCGATAACCTTGTACATATAGCGCATAACGTGGAGATTGATAAGCACTCGGCTATTGCCGCCCAAGTGGGTATTTCAGGAAGCACGCGTATCGGGAAATCCGTACTTATAGGAGGTCAAGCTGGAATTGTGGGCCATATCACCATTGCCGATGGAGTCCACATCAATGCCCAGAGTGGCGTATCCAAATCGATTGGCGTCAAAGGTCAACGACTTACGGGATCTCCAGCCAGACCGTTTAGGGAGCATTATAAAATGATGGCTACCTTGCGAAGACTAACTCAATCACCGAACAAATAGAATACATTATGAATGAGTTTCAACATACGCTCAAACAACCTGCAGAACTCGAAGGTATAGGTTTACATACTGGGCAATCTGTCAAGGTCAGAATTTGTCCAAGTGAAGCCAATACAGGAATTGTTTTTCACAGGGTCGACTTAGAAGGGGATATCTGGGTCAAAGCTGATGTTGATTTTGTCTCGTCTGTTGAACGCGGCACAACATTGGAACGACAGGGAGTTAAGATTGCTACAGTGGAGCATGTTTTAGCCGCTTTGTTTGGTTGTCAAGTGGATAACGCCGTGATAGAAATCAATGGAGAGGAGATTCCAATCCTTGACGGAAGCT
>DLYY01000041.1 GCA_003447535.1 Bacteroidota bacterium
AATCCATCGCAATATTGAAACAGCATAAGAAAAGCACCTTTTCTTGATTTGCTTGTTTTACCTTTATTGGTGTATAAGCGTTATCTAGCAACTATGGCTCCACTAAGCGAACAGGAAATTCAACGAAGACAAAATCTTGAATCACTCATTACCTCTGGTATAAACCCCTACCCTGCGGAAAAGTATGAGGTCTCTGCAAGTGCTCAACATATCCTGGAACACTTTCCTACCATTGAGGGCGATGATACGTCATGGAACCTCTGCATTGCAGGAAGGCTTATGATTAAGCGAATCAGTGGGAAAGCAGCCTTTGCCGAGTTGCAAGATCACTCAGGAAGAATCCAGCTTTACTTTAATCGCGATGAAATCTGCCCAGGAGAGGATAAATCCAAGTACAACGAAGTATTTAAAAAGTGGCTTGACCTAGGCGATTTTATTGGCGTCGAAGGCTATGTGTTTCGGACGCAGCTCGGAGAAATCACGGTGCATGTCAAGGACTTCACCTTACTATCTAAATCTATCAAGCCCCTGCCTGTCGTAAAAAAAGACAGCGAAGGGAATGTCTATGATGCCTTAACAGATCCTGAACTACGTTACCGTCAACGCTACGTTGATCTTGTGGTCAACCAAGGCGTAAAATCTATTTTTAAACAGCGCAGTGATATCATTCGATCCATGCGTGATTTCTTTGAAAAGGATGGATATGTCGAGGTAGATACTCCAGTGTTACAGCCCATACCGGGTGGCGCCAATGCAAGACCTTTCATTACGCACCATAATACACTGGACATCCCAATGTATCTGCGTATTGCCAATGAGTTGTATCTAAAACGACTGATTGTTGGAGGTTTTGATGGGGTCTTTGAGTTTAGTAGGAACTTCCGCAACGAGGGCATGGATCGCACACACAATCCAGAGTTTACCGTACTTGAGATCTATGTCGCCTACAAGGACTACAATTGGATGATGGACTATACGGAAGCTCTTGTCAAACACTGCGTGCAACAAACTTCGTCATCCATGCAGTTAGAGGTCTGGGGAAATACCATAGATTTTGGAAAACCCTTCCAGCGCGTCAGCATACTTGATGCCATCGAACAACATACCGGCTACAATCTCGATGGCAAAAGCGAGGAGGAGATTCGAAGCATCGCAAACGAACTCGGCATAGAAATCGACAAGTCAATGGGTAAGGCCAAACTCATCGATGAGATTTTTGGTGAAAAAGCGGAAGGCCAGTTTATTCAACCCACCTTTATCACTGATTATCCCGTTGAAATGTCACCGCTTTGCAAAAGACATCGCGACAACCCCAACCTAACCGAACGCTTTGAACTCTTTATATGTGGAAAGGAAGTCGCAAATGCCTACAGCGAGCTCAATGACCCTATTGATCAGCTGAAGCGCTTTGAAGAACAAGTTGCATTGCAGGCAAGAGGCGATGATGAAGCCATGTTTATCGACCACGATTATGTGCGTGCCCTTGAGTATGGGATGCCTCCAACAGCAGGCATGGGTATTGGGGTGGATCGATTGGTTATGATGCTAACCAACCAAACTTCGATTCAAGAAGTTCTGCTATTTCCGCAAATGAGGCCTGAAAAAAAATCTGAAGCTGTACCCGTGCAAGAGGCGGTTACTCAAGACTTAAACGATAATGAGAAGCTTCTAATCAGCACACTGGAAAAAGAAAGCCCACGGGATCTAGCTGCCCTCAAAGAAGAATTGAGTTTATCCAATAAACAATGGGACAAAACCACAAAAAGCCTTGCAAAGAAGGGGCTTACTAAAGTGGTCAAGACCGATTCTTCCCTAACTATTGAGTTAATCTAAAGAAACTACTCTACCGAAATCATCCTTCGATAGATGACATTCTCTGACCGAAGGACAACGAGGTAATAACCTGTTTCTAAAGAGGATGTGTGAATCGCTCCTTGACCTTCTTGACAAGAACTCTTTAAGATCACAGAACCCTTCATATCCAACACAACCACTGAATAAGATTCAGACGAGGGAGTTACCAATGAAATCTTATCTCCTTGATGTACTGGGTTGGGATAAACATGAAAATCATCTTGCCCTAAGTCAATGAGATTCGTAGGCGGCGGTGTCGTCGTATCCCTTGCATCAAAGTTGATGTTGTCAATATAGATATTGTTCCCAAAACCATTCTTTCCCCGAAAGACTAGCATGACTTCTTCATTCCCATAATAGGCCGAAAGATCAATACTTTCTCTGCGCCATTCATCCAATAGAGGGATAAATGCCTCATTGGTATCTGCTCTCGTAGCCAAGTCACTGCCCCCCTTCCAATACAAGGTGTCATAACTCACTCCGCAATCCAAGGAGACAAGTACACCCAGCGTATCGGAGTAATTCACAGCATACCGCGCATAGGCTACGTCGAATGATAATGGCTGCAATTGAGTTGATGAAAGATCAACAAATGTGACTAAGTCATCCATCTCCCCTGCCTCATAATAACCAAAGCCATCGAAATAGATTGAACGGATACTCATTCCAAAGCCACCGGCATTATCTGTTAAGGCCCAACTTATACGATTATCAGGGTTCTTGATACTAAACTCTGCAGGAAGGATCGTCGATTCAAAAGTCTCTTCAACGAGCGGCTCTGGAGGCACTGAGGCGACCACAGTATATAAGGTATCACGATCTACAACACCACTTGCATCCGTAACCGTAAGATAAATGGGATGGCGACCATCCTGACTATACACGACGTCCTGCTCAATAGATGTGGACGTTGCTGGACTTCCACCAGGAAATTCCCATAATCTAGTTGCCCCAGCATGGCGCAATACCGATAAGTCAACTACATGGGCTACGCGTGAAGAACTATCGCAGGTTAACGCAATAAAGCTATCGGTCTCAAGCCCAATTCGTGCAATGGGTTGAAAGTTTGATTCATAGAGCGGACTTTCCCAAATCCCTTTGCCATAGGATGCAATGCGCATCTTTCCATCTCGATAAAAAGGAATCGCCTTATTGACATTACACTGCACAGGTAAACCGTCGCCATAATCCTCCCAGTTAGCCATGGAATTATTGCGATAGAAAATAGTATTGTTCGAGGCATAGTAAATTCCCCCATCCGTCCCATAGGCCAAATTGATCCATCGCGCCCTTTCATTTTGAATAGTTGCCGTCGTTAAATCCGACCAAATATTTCCGCCATCCAAGGATTTGTACACCCGGTTATTGGAGGATTCAAAGGCAACATACACGATATCACTATCCAAAGGGTCAACTTGAAGAAGCATTTTTCTATGTCCAGCTGCATCACCAGGAAGCGCAGTTTGTACCCAAGAGAGTCCACCATCTTCTGTTTTCCAGAGTTTACTTGAACTTGGACTAGATACTTGTTGGCAAGCGTAGATAATATCTGGATTGGACCATGACCATTCAATGTAGGTTATCAGATCATCCTCATTGCTTCCAAAAGTGTGCAAACGCCGAAAGGATTGACCAAAGTCTTCTGTTAGCCATAGGCTATTATCAAGACCGGCAATGGCATGGGAATAGAAGTTGGGGTGAAAAGCTAGTTCAGACGACTCTACGGTCCAATAACTCTCATTAGGATTAATACCGAAGGTAAACGACCCTACGGGATCCCCGATAGTAGCAGGAACAATACGACCTAATCCCGGAGTACTGTATACCCTTCTGTTTTCGCCGGGATTTACATATCCAGATGCTGGTTCCCCACCCACAAGTACGAGGTGATTACCCTGCCCCCAGCGATCAAAACTAGCGTGCACACCACAGTGATATAAACCACCGACCGTGACATCCTGATTCCATCCCTGTCCAAAGCCCCAATAATCACTGCTGTGCATTCCATTAGTACGTACCTCAAAATGAGTTATAGTCGAAAAGAAATCATCAGACCAATACACACACCCATCTGTAGTTACCCAGGCATCATTTCCATTAACTCGAAAGTCTTGCATGTCCACTTTTAGATCACCAAGTGAGCCCGCTCCATATCCACCAAGAAACTCAAAGGTCAATCCAGCATCGTAGGATTTGTAAAGACTTGTACCCCCAATGAGCACCTCATCAGGATTGCTTTGCGAAGCTAACACCGCACAGTTATAAAACCCTTGATGGTGGCCATCGTTGGATAATCCATTGGCTAAATTCGGATGCGTATCCGAGTAAGGACCTCCTGCAGGACCGTTCGGCAGGTTCCACGTTAGGCCTCCGTCATCTGAACGATACAAACCGATGTGACCTTCATCTCCTGCCTTAGATTCTCCAATGAGGTAAGCATAAATACGGTCAGGATTTGCACTTGTAAGTGCTAGACGTGCGCCACGATCATTAATATTAGGATCAGTTGATGTATGCCAACCACTGTTTAACAAAGAAAAAGTTAGTCCCCCATCTAATGAGCGATAAAACTCGGCAATATTAAGCCATGCATTATGCTTGGTGAGATACACAATATCATCGTTGACGATATTGAGCTTGACATCATAGGTTCTTTCATTGAACATATTGGTCCAATTTATTCCCCCATCGGTACTTCGATAAAATCCATTTTGGCAGGCCAAAAAGACAATTGACGGATCGGATGGTTTGAATTGGATTTCATGGCATTCTCCTGTATTTAATCCTTGAGTATACCAATTGCCTCCGCCGTCAAGACTGTAGAATATCGAGTTTCCTGACCCAATAATTACGGTGTCAGGACGGCTGGGATGAATAGCTATTGCCGTCACGGCGCCATTCAAAGGATCCAATAAACTGCGATTTATCCAAGTCTGTCCTCGATCGGTTGACTTATATACTTCACCTGGCTCCGTTCCAGCATAAAGGATATCGGGATGTGAAATCGATTGAGCAAGGCCCCTAACATTATTCTGACGAGGCGATCGAGTAGAATCTGCAATAAAGGTCTCAATAGGACCTAGTAAACTCCAGTTTCCCGAACGACTACCCTGCTCGATAAGCGCACTTCGTTTAGACAAGCGTGCATCGAGGCTTGGACACACTATCGAACCATCCACTTGGACAAAATCTTGAATTCGCTTTCTCCAATGCTTGTAAAACTGTGTATGTGTAGTCTTTTCAAAATCATTCCAGCGATAATATGCTTTGTATGCCGCATCAACTTCCCACACATTGGGATCCTCTGCATACATCATTTGAGCCCATTGAGGAAGTCTGGAAACCTCAACATCGGATGGCTTTGAGAAAAAGGTCTGACTATGAAGAGAAATAGCGAGGCAACTCACGACAAGTGTGGTCCAAAAATTTTTATGTAAAACGTTACTCAAGAGCATTAATCTAATGTAAAAGAAAATATCTAGCGTATAATCTAGATAATGTAACACAGTTAATTACATTGCAAGAACTTCAAACTCTACGCTTATGCGGATTATCTCATGGAATGTCAACGGAATTCGAGCCTCGGTCAAAAAAGGCCTTATCGACCAAATTAATAATCATCAAGCGGACATCTGGTGTTTCCAAGAAACAAAAGCTCAGGATGACCAAGTTATGGAAGCCCTAAGTGAGTTATCCTCGGAATACCATATTCAAAGTACATCTGCTGTCAAAAAGGGATATTCAGGAGTCGCCATACTTGCTAAAAAATCAACCTTTGGCGAGACGGCACCCTCTTGGTCAAGCGGTCTTTCTATCGATGAACATGATCAGGAAGGACGCGTACTGCGTTTTGATGCGGGCGACTTTCACCTGGTGAATGTCTATGTTCCCAATAGCAGCAGTGGGATGAAGCGTCTCCCCTATCGGAAAACATGGGACCAAGCTTTTGCCAACTACTTAAAAACGCTCAGAAATGAGAAACCTGTGGTTGTAACAGGAGATTTCAATGTTGCCCACCAACCCATTGACTTAGCGCGACCTAAAGAGAATTACAACAAGACGTCTGGCTACACGCAAGACGAGATCGATGGCATGGATTTAATTCTAAGTCAAGGATTCCTTGATGCATTTCGCACCTTGCATCCGGAAAAAGCGCAGTACTCATTTTGGAATATGCGCTTTAAAGCGCGAGAGCGCAATGTGGGGTGGCGATTGGACTATTTTCTTGTCGATAAAGCCTTAGAAGAATTCACTACGTCGAGCGCTGTAATGGATGACATTCATGGTTCGGATCACTGCCCTATCGATCTTCATCTCAATTTGGGCTAATTATTTATCAGTAAAATCGAGAAGAATCATACCTTTCGTTTATGAATGCAGTGTTTCAACAAGCAGAAGCTCTTCATGAGAAGATAAAAACTGAAGTCATCCAAGATGCTGAGGCTTTCCGAATCCAATACTTAGGAAGTAAAGGGGAAATCAAAGCCATGTTTTCAGCTATGAAAGACATACAGCCTCAAGATCGAAAAGCGTTTGGGCAGCTAATGAATGCTCTGAAAGTTACTGCAGAAGCTCGGCTAAAAGAGGCACAAGGTGAACAACAATCCAGCGGGGAAGGAGTGCAAAAAAGAGATTACACTACACCAGGTATCACCCATAAATTTGGAACACGCCACCCTATCGAACAAACCAAAGATCGAATGATTGAAATCTTTGCGAAACTCGGTTTTTCAATTGCTGAAGGACCGGAAATCGAAGACGACTGGCACAACTTCACAGCATTAAACCTACCGCAAGATCATCCGGCAAGAGATATGCAGGATACCTTCT
>DLYY01000006.1 GCA_003447535.1 Bacteroidota bacterium
CCACTGAACGCTATTGCTATCTAGGTTTTCAATATATAGCCCATTGGTAGAGGCTGCGATAGTTGGTTGAATGACAACTGACTCATTAACCACAAATACTTCACTTGTTGTTGGACAAATTGTTCCGGCATCCGTTACCGTTACGCTATACGTTCCTGGAAGAGCCACGGATAAATCTTGCGCGTTACCAATCACTCCGATACCATCTGACCATTGATAGACATCAGATGCACTAGATGATAGGGTAATCGTATCGCCAAGACAGAATAGCGTATCACCACTGATGGTTGGCGTTGCTGAAGCTTGGAATACAAGTATGGTATCTGTAGTTATAGTTTGTGACTGTTGTCTTCGATTCACCGTGAGGTTTCCTGAAGCACAGTTTGTTCCATTGTTGTTCAGCGTAAAATTATAGGTCTGACCGTTGGAGGGAGTTGAATTAATGCTAATAACTGCTGTGCCTAGTTCGTCATTTCCATTAAGGGAGGTTACTGGGTCAAGTTCTGTACCTGTAATGGATATAGCTCCCTGCCCCACCACAATATCCGTTGACCAAACTGGAGAGGTATTGTCTGTTTGTTCCGGAAGATTAGCACTGCCTGAAGTCGTGACAACGCTTAATACAACATCTGGATTACAAGCAGCTCCTAAAAGACATTGACCAAAAAGCGGATCGGTAAGTTCTCCTGATGCTCCTTCAGAGAATAGCCCTCCCTGATAGCAGCTTTGATCAATACTATTTAATCGTATTTGAGAAATGAAAAACTCATCGAATGTGGTCGACTGTGTAACGACATTAGGCCCAGGATTGGTAAATGTTGCCGACACTAATTGCCCAGTAGCATCTTCTGTGCCATCATTATCAAAATCCCAACCATAAGCTACAGGATTTAAGACTGGATCAGGACTTGGAACGTTAGCTTCGAAGTCTACGTTGACGGTATCACAGCCAGAACCAGGACTAAATGAAAAGAAAGCATTCCCTCCTGGTGATGCCAAGACTTCTAACTCTAAAGGAAGAGGAACAGGCTCGCACTGACTTATTCCGAGCGCACTACCGCATCCCTCTACTTGGACTTCTACTTGATAGATTCCCGGTGGAGAAAAAGTTGTTCCACAAATTTTGAAAGCTCCATAGCGATTGTTCGCTGGATTGTAACTGTTTCCATTCTGTGTCCCCGTGATATCGAGATCCCAAACAAGTCCTGTGGGGAGACCACTTACCCCCAATATGGTCACACTAGAAACATCCACCACGCTCACTCCAGGTACTCCTAAATCAGATACATCAAACTGAACAGGCATAAGGTATTGGATTTCAAAGCTAGTGTCTTGACCTTGCGTAAATCGTATTTGATCATCATTTATCACATCAATAGAGTCCACCGTTAATCCTAAATCGAATGATGTAGGCCCAGTTCCTCCATTGAGCACGTTCCACCAAGAAGGCTTTACAATGGGATAAGTGTTGCAGTTTTGCGCATTTGCCTGAAAAACTAAGAGTCCTAAGCAAGCGAGAGTATAAAGTTTTTTCATGGTATTTGATTCTCTTTAAAGATATAGAAATTAGTTCTAGACATTAATGAATTCTAATGTGATTAACCCATATCTGTTAAAAAAATTGAAAATTCTATATTTAGCATGACAAAATCAAGACATGATGTACGTGAAACAGCTATGGACTTTACTCTTACTTTTTACAGTAGGAATATGCGGAGCACAAAATGGAATACTTAACGGAACAGTAAGTGATGAGGATGGTGAACCCATAATTCATGCACAGGTTGTCGCAGACCAGTCACTTGGATTAACAACTGTAACGGATTTTGATGGGTTTTACAGCCTCGAATTACCCTCTGGTGTGTATTCTGTAGTATTTGAATATTTGGGAATGTCAACGGACTCAGTAGAAGTTTCCATTATCACAAACGAAACGAAAACACAGGACTTCATGCTCAGTGAAGAGTCTACGTTGATTAACACGATTGTAGTATCGGCCTCGAAATATGAGAAAAAACTTTCTGAAGAGACAGTTTCCATTGAAGTTGTTGGAAGTGAGTTGTTAGAAAACAACAATATTGTCGATGCGGAAGAGAGCTTGCGCAAGGTGCCTGGTGTATCCATAGTCGATGGACAAGCCAACATTCGCGGTGGCTCCGGATGGGCTTACGGTGCAGGTAGTCGTGTACTTGTGTTGTATGATGACATTCCCCTACTCTCCGCAGATGCTGGGGATGCTAAGTGGTCTCTTGTCCCAATGGAAAACCTCGAAACAGTAGAGGTAATCAAAGGAGCAGCCTCATCGATTTATGGGTCAGGAGCCTTAAATGGTGTGGTGAACTTCCGTACGGGATATCCTTCACTTACTCCAGAAACCAAGCTCAATGTGTGGATGACGGCTATGCATGCTCCACGAAACAAAGAAGAAGCATGGTGGTATGGTAATAACGCCCTACCCTTTTCCAATGGCATGAACTTTATGCATAAGCGGAAGTATGGCCGCAGCGACTTCGTATGGCATGGACAATATCAACAAGAACGGGATGATCTTCAAGACGGAAGCTTCGGATGCGTGCGTGTAGGTCAGAAATACCGATTTCGCCCACGAAAAATTGAAGGGATGTCCGTGGGCATCAATTTCAATGGCTATCGATCATGGGGAAGCAACTTCTTTTTATGGAATGGCTTAGGCGATCAGACGCGTGTGGCCGCTTCCGGCACCTCTTCTCGCTACCAGAGTACAAGAATTATCATTGACCCATTTGTGACTTTCTTTGATAAAAACAAAAACCGCTATTCCCTAAAGACTAGATGGTTTAACTCGACTAATGAATCGACTGACGGACAAGGATCCCGCCCGAATAACTACTTCTCGGAATTACAATACAGCCGTTATTTTGAAGAGCTAAACTTCAATGTAGTCGCAGGACTTGTCTCATTTGCTGATATTGTCCGGGCACCTCGTGGATTATCCGCTGATTCTTCGCTTGCTGGAGAACACAATCGATACAACGTTGCACCGTATGCTCAGCTCGAAAAGAAGATGTTTAACCAACGGCTCAACCTTACTCTAGGAATGCGCTATGAATACTTCACCGTTAACTCCATCAGCAAAGACACCTCCTTCAATAGCTCTCAGGGAAGCACAGGCCTCAAGCGTCCACTCTTTCGTTTTGGCATGAATTATCAGGCTGCAGAATACACCTTTATCCGAGGCTCGTGGGGAGAAGGATATCGTTTCCCAAACCTTGCAGAGTCTTTTACCAACCTCTCGCTTGGAGGAATCAACATATTCCCCAATCCAAAAGTAACTTCTGAGCGTGGATGGTATGCTGAAGTGGGTATCAAGCAAGGATTCCGCATTGGGAAAGGCTGGCAAGGATACATGGACTTGAGCGCCTTTGGAATGTATTACGACAATATGATCGAGATCAACTTTGGTCAGTTCGGAGAAGGTGGTGTTTTTGATCCAAGTGATCTTACTGGATTTCTTCAGACGGTTGGATTTTCCTTCCAAAATGTCGGAGAAACGCGCATTATTGGTTCTGAGTTCACCATCGTAGGACAAGGAAATCTAGCCAAAAATGTGCCGATGCAAATCTTGTTTGGATATACCTACACCGATCCTAAATCTATGAATTGGGATGAGGAAATCACTTTATACAATACACAAGGTCAAGTCGTCAATTCTCAACTTGATATTAACCAGGACAACTCAAACAATCGCTCGACGCTCACTTATGCTGAAACAAGTTCTTCCACTGAAAACGTGTTAAAGTATCGCAATAAGCACATCCTTGCTCTTGATTGGCAGATCGGCTACAAGCGTTTTGATTTTGGACTAAGTGTACAGCACCGATCCTTTATGGAAAACATTGATTATCCCTTTATAGGTGATTTGTTTGTAGGTACCGAGGCATCCTTGTTTAACGGAGGGCAACCCTTTGGTGGAATCCGTGACTTTAGAAGCCAGAACTTTGGTCTAGGGAATACCGTAATCGATACGCGAATGATTTATGCATTCAGCGATTTTGCCAAAGTATCATTCCTTGTGAAAAACGTGATGAACAAAACCTATGTGAATCGTCCTGGACTTCCAGAAGATCCATTAAACTTCACCTTTAGATTTTCATACACCTTTAAAGGATAAACACAACCTTCCTACACCTCATGCATAGAGAAATTCTAAGCCTTTTTATTTGCCTAAGTATTGTCTTCGATGGATTTGGGCAAAACGGGAATGTTAGTGGAACGGTTTCAGATGCAGAGGGCGAAAGCCTTATTCAAGCGTCGCTTAGGCTAATTAGCGACCAAGACACCTTGGCCACCATCACTGACTTAGATGGGCGGTATCAGTTTAATGCACCTGTGGGGCAATACACCCTATCGGTGCGCTACTTAGGCATGGAGAGCGACCAACGTTCTTTCCGCCTGAATATGAATGAGAATAAGTTGATTGATTTCACCTTATCCTCGTCCTCTACCATGATTGAGCTCACGGTGGTGACAGGGACGACAAAAGACGAAGAATATGGAGAACAAACCGTATCGATTGACATTCTTCCCGCCTCATTGGTAGAGAATACCATTGCTCGCGCAGGTGAAGCCCTTAATCGTATTCCTGGATACCAGCAAATGGGAAATAGTCCAAGTATTCGCGGAGGGAGCGGCTGGTCAGGTGGAGCAAGTTCTAGAACTTTGTTTTTGATTGATGGCATTCCTCAGTTAAGTCCTGAAAACGGGGCCATCTATTTTGAGACCCTGCCGCTGGAAAATATTGATCAAATAGAAGTTATCAAAGGAGCCACCTCATCCCTTTATGGTTCTTCAGCATTAAATGGTATCATCAACTTTCGAACGGCTTGGCCTACCTCTGACAAACCCTACCACAGAGTGACTACTTCCCTCGGTATATATCAGCGTTTTGATGCCAACCTTATTCAAGCAAAAAACAACCCGGATCGCCGCATGCAAAACATGTATGATGCTTGGGATTATAAAGAGCATGTGCCCATTTATTTTAATCAGACCTACGAACACCGTGAGCGTTTTAAAAAGATTGATTTTGTTCTGGGAGCATTTTACCGTCATGATGGGGGCTTTCGTAAAAACAACGAATACGATCGCTTTCGAATCAATGGTAAAATCAGACATCTTCATAAATCAGATGAGGGCATCTTAAAGTCCGTATCGGGAGTAGCTTGGAACTTCGCCTATGAAGAAGGAGGCCAATTCTTTTTTTGGAGCGGACTTGATAGTATGGCGCTTGTACCCTCTGATCCAAAGTCTCCATACATCCTAGATGCAAGAACCGATTACATTCAACGCCGAATGAGTCTTGCACCCTTTGCAACATTTTATACCGCCAATAATGGGGAACACATATTTCAGAGTAAGTACTACAACAATATGAGCACCAATTTTGGGGCAGAACAGGTAATGACGCATCACATTTTTGGAGAATACCAATACAAATGGTCCAATGAAAACACAGGGTATAGTTTCGTAGGAGGACTATCTACGTACTACACCAATGGTCGTGGCTTATCCTATGGTGATAAAACCTATGATGCCTTTAATGTATCAGGATATATTCAAGCGGATAAGGTGTTTTGGTCAAAGCTCACCCTCTCGATGGGAACAAGGCTCGAATACAATAAAATTGACTCAATTACACCCAACAATCAATTACCCTTTATCTCCAGCTTAAGTGATAGAACAATAGAACTCCCAGTTAAACCCCTTTTTCGACTGGGATTAAACTACAAACTCGCTCAAGGATCATGGTTTAGGGCATCCTGGGGCCAAGGTTTCCGGGTACCTACCATTAATGAATATTTCATCGATTTAACCCGTGGTTTGCAAGTGTTGCCAAACCCTAACATTATCCCAGAAGATGGGTGGACATCAGAGATTGGTTTTAAGCAGGGTTTCCAAGTAGACCGGTGGCAAGGATTCCTCGATGTTGCAGGATTCTACACGAAGTACATCAATGTTATAGACTTTAATACTGTTTTTGATCCTGGTGGGGCACCTTATGTACGCGCCGAAAATTTAGATGATGCGAGAATCTATGGAATGGAAGTGAGTATTATGGGCCGAGGTTCAATCTTCGATCTGCCCCTTCAGCTGCTTTCAGGTTATACCTACATGCAACCTGAACTTTTAAATCCTAGTAATCTGCGCCTTCAAACATTTGGAGAAGATGGTAAACTCCTAAACTTCCGAAACAAACACGCCTTCAAATCTGATGCAGAAATGAGCTTTGGACGCTACAGTGTTGGCCTAACAGCCATTTACAATAGTTTTATGATTATGGTTCCCGAAGCGCAGGTATTAATCCCTGGAGTTGAAGAATACCGGGAAAACAACACCAACGGTGAATGGGTTGTAGATTGCCGGTTTATTGTACAACTCAATGAGTCATCGAGACTAACAGGCGTGGTAAAGAACCTCTTTAACAATGAGTATATCACAAGGCCGGCTGTATTAGAAGCCCCTCGAAACTATGCCCTTCAGTTTCAATATGAGTTTTAACCATGCGAAAGCTAGAACAACTTGCCCTTTCCATCCAGCATTACTTTCAAAGTAAGGGTAAGTACAGGCTGCATTCAGACCTAGCTTATCGGCTGTACACCGAAGTGCACAACGAGCAAAATGTGGCTTTTTCGGATCACTGGAATTCAACTTGGTCCGAGGACCTTTCTTCCTACAAAAAAACAGACTTTGGAACAGGTAAAGACCAGCGACCTATTGATGTAGTTAAGCATAAGAAAGCCGCCTCAACTAAACTTGAAGTTCAAAGACTTCACAACCTTGTAACCTTTTGCAAGGCGAGTAATGCTTTAGAGCTTGGTGGACATTTTGGCCGAGGGACCTTTGCTATAGGGAATGCATTAAGCCATGAGGGAACGAGCATAACCTCCATCGAAGGGTGTCCCAAGACAATTGAAATTGCCAAGGTTTATCTCAACGCAGGAGGACTTTGCAATTACACCATTTTAGAAGGCTCATTTACTAACATTTTAAAGGACCTCGTAAAAGCGAACAAATCCTACGATTTGGTTTATATCGATGGCCATCACACAGCCGAGGCCTTGCTTGATTTAATACCGATATGCCATAGTTTACTCAACGAGAAAGGAGTGATTGCCGTGGATGATATATTCTGGAGCTACGAGGTTCACAGCGCTTGGAGGAAATCTATACAGCGCATCAAACCGTGGGCATCTTTTGAGTTCCTTAACTTTGGTTATATGTTTTTTGATCCGAAAGGCTTAAACCAACAATTTTTTAAACTATGGTGAGATCGGTGCTTTTTTCAATGATATTCTTCCTCGTGGGGTTTTATTCTCTGCTTTATGGCCAGATTACGCTGGATATGCCCAGTAACTTCACCCATTTACAAGCACGAAATGGACATAAGGCTTTAATTTATGAGGATAGCACCCAAGAATTATCCATCGAATTTAGATATGGATTTCCTAAAAAATACAAGGACTACACTGTACTCAAACTCTCTCAAGCCATTCAAGCTACCATAGATAGCAATTGGACCGATGCACCTCCATCGATTGAAGTAAACTTCGGAGAAATTGCTATTCACTACGACCTAAGGGGAAAACAAATTGGCAACATTATCAATGCCTTTAATCTTTATCAATACCCTAACTACGATAGTGCACGTGCATTTAAGGCCTTTTATTCTTTACCTGCATCTCCTGATGGGACTATAATTAAAGTTGACTCAACCTATACCTTTCCCTTTTCAGAAAAAAGCAATGTGCACGCAAAGCTGTTTCGATCAATTTTCATTCAAACTCCTTCTTTAGATTCCTCCCTATCAAGCATCGTAGAGGCCCTCGAATTGTTACCAGAAGTTTCCCCAATAAAGAATCGTAGTTATGCCAAAGATGGACAATTGGAATTTAACACCATGGAGGTCTATCCATCAACACGAGATTCTATCACATTCTGCTATGCCGGTCCACACAGTAATAATGTCACAAAATATCATGCAGCCCTTCTTGTACTTCAGGAATACCTAATGCAACAACCCAACGATTCATTAGGGCAATTGAGCATTTCATACATCGGGGGACAGTCCTATCTTAAATTTACCTATTATGATTTGGAAGACAATGTTTTAGATTCCCTCATCAATCATAAAGTAGAGCATTCCGTATTCTCCGCAGAAGTGGAACCCTTAACATGGGACTCGGTACTTATTGATTCTATCAAAAACTACATCCTAAATGATTTGGAATCTCAATCCAAGGCGAGACTTAAAGATCAACTAGCATTTTTTGACAATGAATGGGCTATTTACCTGCCTGCAGAGTTGCGGCAAGTGAATGAGGAAAGTATGCAGCGTATGATTAATATTTTTGTCAATAACATGCCGTTTTATGTCCGGCATTGCAGCATAAAAGCGACAGAAAAGAACTGGATAAACCAAGATGTTTTTGATTCGATTGTTAAACCTACAGTAAACTTGTACGATTCCGTTGAAAACCATGAGGTATTCTCGGATATCAATAGCTTCTTACAAATCAATCCCTTATATAATGTTTCGATGGTTCTAGAAATAGGAAATAAAGAAATAAAGTGGGTAAAGGATACAGCTGCTGTAAACTACCTTTTAAACTACCCATACAACCTGGCCGCAGCTAACCAGCTCAAACGTATTCGGCGCAAATACCTCCCAATGGGTGTTGCAAGAGGATTGACCTACTTCCAGTACTTTACCAATACATTAAATCTAGCACCTAAAAGAGTTCGGTTTAATGTAATTCGTTTAGAAAAAGGATACGACCGTCCGTTACTTCGATTTAACCTTAGCCAATCCTTCTGAGCTTAATGCAAAAAAGTTGAGCTATTTTAGCTGAATACCAAGAACGAGGATACCAAAGATGACTGCCATCGTGATGAGAGATACCGCAGTGGTTGAAGGATTTATAAAGGCATAGTCCTTATTTTTTATTCCGCTTCTATTCATCCCTGAGAGCAGGAAAAAGCTCAGGAATATCCCTAAACTGGTAATGAATCGAAACATTTCGAAAGCGATCAAATCATCTAACGAATATCTTGGAAGCGCATAAAGTAATCCAATGATTATTCCATGAGCTAGCAGTCCAGGCAGAATCACAGCATTAAGAAGCACGTTGAACCTTCCTGCCCAAAAAACGAGATCTTGTGGAAACTCAGTAGTCCCTAAAAATTGACGGAGAACAGTCATAGGGATAATAATTATAAATGGCATTCCAATCAAAGCAAGAACATAGGCAATAGACTCTACAGGGCTTCCCTGGAAATACCATAAGTAAACATTTTGCAACGTTGCTACATGAGTAGGATTCTTGATAAATGGGGCTGCAAAAACATCTGCAAGACCATACACCATCGTCCATATAAAAACCCAAGAATATATCGTCTCATAAATCCGACTACTGTCTTGCACCTCAACTACTTTCGAAGGTGTGAAGACTTTTGCTAAAAACCCAAAAAGA
>DLYY01000044.1 GCA_003447535.1 Bacteroidota bacterium
CTGAGCCATATTGGGTTCGGCATTTTGCTCGTTGGCATTGTTATCAGTCAATACAAACAACAAGTTCTTACTGAGAACGCCATATCGGAAGGAGAGCTTCAAGTGTTTTATACCCAAAACAACATTACGGATCTCGAAGAGCAAGAACAATACCGAGATTTCTTTTTCACCACCCTGTTTATGGAAGAAAACCAAACGTATTCACTCGAAGAGTACACAGTTGAATACTTAGGTAGTTATCAAGGAGATCTCGATAAGAGATATTTCAAATTTCAATTCACAGACAATGCATCAAAAGAGTCTTTTGTTGTAGAGCCTTTTTGGCAGACGATGGATGAGATGGGTAATCCAGCAAGTAATCCCGGGACAAAGCACTTTTTGCTAAAGGATGTCTTCACCACGGTAGGTAGTTATACAGAAGCTCAAGCTGAACAATCAACTACGATTGTAGAGGGGTCAGTTGAAATGATCGGCGAGAACCGAGCCGTCTTTAACTCGACAAACAAGGAAAGCATGCTTTTCTTTTATGGAGTGGATACCATTGAGCGATATCAAGCACATCTCTTCAACACCAACAGTATCCGTGTTAATCGAGGCACTTTATCGTGGACTAATCCACTAGAAAATCAATTGGTATATCATAGCTACAGTTTGGATGACTCTGCCTCAATACAATGGAGTGATGATGAGGTTTCTGTTATTCAGTCTAGTTCAAGCACATTCTTTGTATCTCGATTACTTACAGATTCTATCGTAAAGGTTCAAGAAGTCATATTATCGGATGGTAGCCGCATAGATACCATGCGTCTGGATACCCTAGTCAATGAAGCCTATAGAACAAGTCAGGGACAACTCCAACAATTTAGCGTTGACCAAGAAAGTCAAACTCTATCTAGCGCCATTTACCAGCCTGAGCAAGTGCGCTTAGAAGCTGTTATTTTCCCGCAAATTAAACTTATCTGGCTAGGGGGCATCTTAATGATGGGGGGCCTATTGTTGAGTGCAGGGTTTCGATTTACACAGAGAAGTAAGTAAACCCTACTTTTACAACTATGGAAAGCTGGCGTATTGCCCTTGTAGGCTCAGGCAGAATGGCGCATAATCTTAGCGAAGGATTTATACAGAATGGACATGTTGTATCTCATTTGATCGCTCGACAGTCTAAAAAAGCTAAGGCTTTATCCCTGCATTTGGATGCCCAATGGGTTTCGTTTGAAAACCTGCAGCAAAGTAGTCTTCAACAAGTAGATATCATAGTACTTGCCGTCTCTGACGATGTGATTGAAGAGATATCTTCTCAATTTTCTGATGAAGTTCAAGAGCGTATTCCAATAGTGCATACCTCTGCATCAACCCCTATGGAAAGCCTAAAGTTTTTTCAGCGCTTTGGGGTATTTTATCCATTTCAAACCATGACCATTGGTCGAAATATCGTATGGAATGAAGTTCCTATTCTTATTGAAGCCCATCATAAAGACCTCGAATCAAGATTGATGCAACTTGCTGCAACGATCAGTACAAAAGCACAAATCATGAGCCATACGCAACGGAAAGCATTGCACCTCGCGGGGGTCTATGTAAACAATTTTACAAATCACTTGGTCAATCTTGCCCAGGATTATTTAGAAGAGCACACCATTGACCCCTCGTTAACGCATGCCTTAGTTCAAGAAACAATGCTTAAGGTTTTGGATATCGGACCAAAACAGGCGCAAACTGGACCTGCGATTAGAGGAGATGAGAAAACTATAGCTGCTCACCTTGCCGAACTTCAAGACAAAGAAAAACTTGCCCAAATTTACAAGCAGCTCAGTGAAAGTATTCGAGATCACAATAAATAAGCGGCAAAAATAATGCGCTCTCGGCTTGTAAATATCCTTTTTATCGGACTTAGCATCGGCATTGAAGCGATTTACGTCCACGCAGGAAGTGCTAACTTTTTACTGCTCTGTATCCTGGTCGTTTTTGCAACGCTTTCTGTTACCCTTGGGGGCTATCTTGATAATGACTACTATGACCATGATATCGATCATGTAAATGGTAAAGAAGGAATCATCGTGAGCAAGAACATAATCAACTCACTTTACTTTGCCGGTGTAGTCCTAGGAATACTCTATGGCTTGATACAATCGCAAGGTATCTGGAGCCGAAGTATTACCTATAGTCTTTTCTTTTTGTTCCCTGCTATTCTCTTGCACTTTTATGCCTCAACACTAAGTCGGCATAAAGGAATTGGGAATATTATCATTGCAGGATTGTGTTGTTTTTCATTAGCCCTACCTGGGCTTATCACACTGTATCCAAGGAAGGATTATTGGATTGCATTGACACCGTTTCTCTTGATTCTATTCATCTCGACCTATATCAGAGAAATAGCCAAGGATGCTGAAGATGTAAAGGGAGATCTTGCCCATGGGAGAACAACACTACCCGTCCTCCTAGGAAACTACTTTGCCACCTTTTTCACCATACTTAACTTCCTTACGTTGGCTCTTGTCATTTTAGGTTTTGGACTTTATTACAAATACACATGGATTGCAATTGCTTTGACAAGTTATCTTATGATATATAATGTCTTGAGAAAATCATTCAGCTGGCGAAAGACACAGCAAGCTTGGAAGGGTTTTATAGCACTCGGTGTACTGCTACGCATTCTATTTTTACATACTGACCTTCTATGATTACTGCGAACAAAAACGTGATTTTAGCCTCCGGATCTCCTCGGAGAAAGGAACTATTATCCCTTGTTATTGACTCATTTACCTGCCTATCCCTTGATATTGACGAATCCTTTCCTTCTTCAATACCTGCCCGTGAGGTAGCCGCTTATTTAGCGGTAAAGAAAGCTGAAATAGCCCATACAAGGTGTGCTGAAGAATCGATTATTATAACAGCCGACACCACGGTAATCTGCGACGAAATACTACTTGAAAAGCCACAGTCGGAAAAAGAAGCAGCTCAATTTTTGAATACCCTATCCAATCGATGGCACAAGGTAGTAACTGCAGCATGCATGCGCTACGGCGACCAGCAATTCCTCCACACTTCCGTCAATAAAGTGCGTTTTGCGTCCTTACCAAGCGATGCAATAGAAGACTATATCCGAACAGGTAGTCCAATGGATAAAGCGGGTGGCTATGGAATCCAAGATAATTTTGGCAAAGTTTTTATTGAAAAAATTGAAGGAGACTATCAAGCCATCATGGGGCTGCAAATCAGTTGGGTTCGGAAGAAGCTAGATGAGTTAATCAACTAGTTATTCGATGAATCTTTTCGTGCAATGCTATAGTTAATGCCCACCCAAAGACCTAGGTGGCGCTCCCGCTCAACATCACGTACAATATATTGATGATGAAAGCCGGCTTCTAGAGCAAAATCTTTGATACCTCGCCAACCGAGTCCAGCATAGACCCAATTTTGCTGAAACTGAACTAAAGGATTAGCCTTTCCTGTTGGCATTTGAACGAAGGCTTCATTGAAAAACCTCATGTAAACTTTGTCACTTAAATCCTCTACATAGGTGATTCGATGGCGCAACCGATTGCGAAAATTAAACCCATCACGCTCAGATATTCCTAAAGAATTACTAAGAAGATCACTCGTAAATCGGTGTTCCAAGCGTATGGCATGGGTTAGTCGTCCCTTCCATAGCGGATGATAAAAAGCCACATCCTCCCAAACATTATGCTCTAGAGCAACAAGGTCAGGTTGTCCACTCCGATAAGGCCAATTTTGAATATGCGTGTATCCTCCAGTAACCGTAAAATGATCTGCAGCCTTCCATTCAACCTTTGGTCGTATCAATAACTGAAGGGGTTCACCTACAAACTCAGTCATTCGCCAATGAAACTCGTTGGATAACCTCACTTTAGAGGATACAGGATAATGAACTTGTAGCGTTGACCATAGATCCGCATAATTATCCTGTGCTAGTAGAGCTTGACTTCCTAGAATATAAAGGCTTCCTAAAAGCAGCCAATGTTTTATTCTTTTCTGGTAATTCATTCTCTATTTTTTAGCATTATACCCGTAGTCGAATTTGCATAATTGTACCCTTCTTGGAAGACGATTTTACGAAAATTTTTCCACGATGGTAGTCTTCAATAATACGCTTGGCTAAGGATAGACCAAGCCCCCACCCTCGCGTTTTTGTAGTATATCCAGGCTTGAATATCTTGCGATAAGAAGATCGTGGAATCCCGCCGCCGTTATCCTCTATATCCACCATTATATGACTGCCTTTTTGATACGCAATAACCGTTATAGTTCCATCACCTTGCATGGCATCTAAGGCATTTTTCATAACATTTTCTACCACCCATTCAAATAGGGGGACATTTATTTTGACTAGGGGTAAGTTTTCCTGGTAGTTTCCATAAAACACAACCCGTTCCGAGGAACGCAACCTCAGATAATTCATCATTTTTTCTAGCAAGGTCTCAAGGCTCTCATTGGATAAATCAGGCTTTGAACCAATCTTGGAAAATCGATCAGATATCAACTGAAGACGATTTACATCTTTTGTGATTTCTGGCAACATACCGTACTTCCCAGGTTGATCCGTCTCTTCATCGTGCATCATAGAAATCCAGGCATCCAATGCTGAGATAGGCGTCCCTAATTGATGGGCTGTCTCCTTAGCCATACCGATCCACACTCTATTTTGCTCAGCATTACGAGAGGAGTTAAATACAAAATATCCCACTGCGGCAAAGGCGATAATAGTGAGATAAAAAAAGATCGGAAAATATCGAAGTTGTTTATAGGTAGCTGAGTTATCATAATATACTTGATAGGAAGATCCTCCAATGTCAAGAGATATGGGCGTATTTGCCTTTTTCAAATCCTTTATCTCTTCTTGCAATCGCTTGCTCGTGAGAAATGATATATCATATTCATGGGCACTTACTGCTTGTCCCTTATCGTCGACTACAATAATGGGGAAATCTGCACTTCGTTCAATATCCTCCAAAAATGAATTTAGTTGATTATAGGTGAGGCTATTGTCGTAGTAAATCAATAGATCACGATTACTCAAATGAATAGGAATGGGCTTATTAATCCTTTGAAGACGCAACCGTAAAGCATTGATGTCTGCCGTGTCTTCTGGATTAAATCCATGAACGATTAACACTTTGTTATCTTCATCTACTACAAGAATTGGAAACTCAGCATTGGCTTCAATCTCCTCCAAAAAGGCATTAAGTCTATTATTGATGAAAGCAACAAAACGCTTAAAGGAAGAGGAATAACTTTGATAGAGAATTTGGTATTTACCCGAGTTACCAAGATAAACGACGTTTTTGAACAAGGTATCCTGAGTATGACCTTCTGTATCGGTAAATACAAAGCGGAACTCTTTATCTAAATACGATTCAATCTCCTCAACCCCCCCGCCGTTGAGTGCATCGATATCTTGATTATCTGGAAGATTTCGAGCGGCCACCACCTGTTCTTCATCAGGGTCGTACAGAAGCAATGGTATGGTGTTGTTGTTTAGAATAGCGTCGAAGGAGACATTACCTCCACAGTCCAACAAGCGATTTTGAAACAACTCGTCATAAGTCTTTAATATCAGGTTGAAATAGGACTCTTCGGATGCCTTTAAGGCAACCTCTAAGGCATCTCTTTCAGATTCTATTGCTGCAATATTCTGTATGCGCTTAGCCCAGAGTTGCACTTGCATAACCTTTGTACTATCTCTATCGTCTTGCATAGTACTGACATCCTTTACATGCAGCGCCCATTGTTCAGCTTTTAGCCGTTCGTATTTTTCTATATCATGAACAATAAACTGTAACCTAATCAACGTAGCTAGGACAGCAATTCCTGCGATAATAAAGAGTGTAAATCGAAGAGAAAAAGGATACCTCAACATCATGATTTAGTGAGTGGTTAACATAACGAATTTTATTGGATTCCATTGTGTTCAAAACAAGCAATTCCTTTAAAACATATGAGATTTAAACCCTGATTTAAGCGGAAAATTAAAACAAGACAGTGCCTAAGCCAGAATTTAGCGCTTATTTTGCCCTATGGCAATCTTTAATCCAAGCAATATTGGCGTAAATAATGGAAATATCTTCGGATTTCCCTACGGCGAAGACACTGCACATATACATATCCTGCCAATAGCTTGGGAAGCTACCGCATCCTTTGGTAGAGGATGCGCAAAATCTTATCAAGCGATCCGTCAGGCCTCGCTACAATTAGATTTCTATGATGAAAAGGGGGCGTTTTGGAAGACCCCAGTATACATGCAAGAAGGCTTAGGAGAAATACTCAATAATCGTGCAGCTCAAAAAGCAGCCGATCTTATTGATTTTTTAGAAAATGGGGGGCAAATTTTGGATAGAACGGAGGATTTTGACGAAATCAACGCACTGTCCAAAGCTTTAAATTCACTTGTTGAAGAGACCTGTCATGATTTAATAAAACAGGGTAAAAAAATCATCATTTTAGGAGGGGATCATAGTGTCCCGCTAGGATTAATCAAAGCACTCGACAATAACCAATCTTTTGGTGTTTTACATTTTGACGCCCATGCTGATCTAAGGCCAGGATATGAGGGATTCACATATTCCCATGCATCGATTATGCATCACGCACGGCAACTTCCCAACGTAGAATCAATCACCTCTATCGGATTGC
The DNA here is from genome assembly GCA_003447535.1 of Bacteroidota bacterium. GTDB lineage: Bacteria > Bacteroidota > Bacteroidia > Chitinophagales > UBA8649 > UBA8649. The sequence goes on from DLYY01000044.1 coordinate 6,652, forward strand.
GCGACATTTCACCTGAGGAAGCTGAAATTATTCGCAATGATACGAATGTAAACGCATATAGCGATAAATGGTTGTCCATTCAACGCCTTAATTCACGTCCATTTAGTACGGTTATTAAAGAAATTCTAGAGAAGCTTCCAAAGAAAATATACCTTTCATTTGACGTGGATTGCCTCGACCCATCGCTTTGTCCAAACACAGGAACTCCAGTACCTGGAGGATTGACATGGCACGAAATACAAGCCTTTATAGATGCTCTCTATCATAGCGATATTGACATCATTGGTGCGGATCTTTGTGAGACGGGAAATCATCCTTGGGACGCCCAAGTCAGTGCTCGAATATTATATCAATTTATAGGATTATTATCCTGAATTACGACTGCGCCTTAACCATGGCGGTAAAACGACCATTTTGAGCAACTAACTCATCCCAGGTGCCATATTCTTGGATTACTCCCTTCTGAAGTACCATGATCTTATCTGCATTTTGAATAGTCGACAATCGATGAGCAATAACAATACTCGTCTGATTTTTTATAAGATTCTCGACAGCATGTTGAATGATTCGTTCTGTTTCGGTATCAATAGACGAAGTAGCTTCATCCAATATGAGCAGTGCAGGGTCTTGAACTAGGGCTCGAACAAAAGATATCAGCTGTTTTTGTCCCATGGAAAGCATATTGCCCCGCTCCCCTACTTGGAAATCATAGCCTCCCGGCAACCTCTCGATATATTCATGAGCACCTACAATCCTAGCGGCACGAATAATCTGTTCTCGAGAAATTGCAGAGGATAACCGCACATTATCCTCAATCGAACCCGAAAAGAGAAACACATCTTGAAGGACTACCGCCATTTGTCGTCTGAGATGTTTGAGGCTGTATGTTTCAAGCGGCTGGTCATCCACTGTAATGCTTCCTGAGTCCAGCTCATAAAACCTCCCTAAAACATTTATTATTGTCGTTTTGCCCGACCCGGTAGATCCAACTATGGCCAGCGTCTCACCCGGCTCTACAGTAAATGATATTCCTTTGAGAACAGGTTCTTCTGGGACATAACTAAAGTGAACCTTGTCAAAGATAACTTTCCCTTTAAGCGATTGTTCATTTTGGCCCTCGTCCTCAATGACAAAATCTTTGTCCAATAGATCAAAGACGCGATTTGAGGCCACTAGACCCATCTGTAACACATTGAACCGATCGGCAAGAAACCGAATGGGTCGAAACAACATGTTTATTAATAAGATATAGGTAACTACGGTTCCAACACCTCCCGGTTGTTTCACGACTTGGAGACCATGATTCCATGTTATTTGGTTCACGTAAAGATTGCCATCTAAAATGCTGCTAGTACCGGTCCAAACCATTAGACCAATGGCCGCAGACAATAAAATTTCTACGGTAGGAAAAAATATTGAATAGTACCATATTGCCCGAATATTGGCATTTTTGTGTGCCTCGTTAATGGAATCAAACTTTGAAAATTCTTGTGCCTCTGCGCTAAAAACCTGAATCACGCGCATTCCAGTTATTCGCTCCTGCAAAAAAGCATTTAGACGAGCCACTTGGTTGCGTACATCTTGGAAAGTAACCTTAACCTTTTCTTTAAAGATATATGTGGCATACAGCAAAATCGGTAGACTAATCATACTCGCTAATGCCAAAGGCCAGCAAAAGACGAGCATCGAAACAATGATGACAACGAGCATTAAAATATCGGCAAAAATCAGTAGGATACCATTGGCAAAAATATCACTGATGGTCTCGGTATCATTCACCGTTCTCGTTGTACTTGTACCAATTGGGGTTGTGTCAAAATAGGTTAAGCGCAACCGCATTACATGACCAAACACTCGATCTCTCAAATCCTTAACCACGGACTGACCCAGCACTTTAGAACTATAGGTAAAGGCAAAACGAAAAACCGCCTCTGTGACCAAAACACCAATCAAGAGAAGAAACATGGTTAGAAGCCCTTCTTGATTCTTAGGCAGAATATAGTTATCGATAGCATCCTGAACAAGATAGGCTCGCATCGGACCCAGAAAGGCCAAAAATATTGATAGGACTAAGGCAGAGTAAAAAAGCAGCCGGTGGGGTTTAGATAAACCCAACACGCGCTTGAGTACTGCCAAGTCGATGACATTACCCGTTATATCCTGTTCTTTATTAGCCATTATTCGTTGAATCAGATTCTATTGGCAAAGCCTGTTCGTAACTTATTCCGGCTAAAAATAGACCTTGTGGTGGAGCTGTCAATGATTTTGGCAAGAGTTTTCCATCTTTTAAGGCAGATTCCCAATCAACTATTGATAGTTTACCCTGGCCAAGGTCTGAAAGTCCGCCAACTATGCGGCGAACCATATTATGTAAAAATCGTCGTGCGGTAATCGTAAACACCAATTCGTCACCCTGTCTGTCCCATTGCGCTTGAACCACCTCGCAATGATAGTGCTCTAGACTATCATCTCGCTTACTCATCGCCTGGAAATCATCATATTTTATAAGCATCTCCGATCCTTCCTGTATGCTCGTCCAATTCCATTGATCAAATGCTTGGACCCAGCGGTAACGGTAGGTAAAGGGATTTCTCTTGTTTGCTATGTGATATTTATATGTCCTCCATCGGGCAGCATATCGAGCGTGGAAGTCCGCAGCAACAGGCATACATTCATGCACGATAACTTCATCCGGAAGCATTTTGTTTAATCGATATAGCAGATTATCTAACTCCTTTTGCGCGTCAAAGTGAGCAACATAATAAGACGCATGTACACCACGATCGGTTCGACCACAGCCGGTTACAGTAATTTTTTCTTGCAATAACTTTTCTAAATTTTCCTGAAGTACGCCTTGGACCGTTCTGTCCTCAGGCTGAACTTGCCAACCAAAAAATGCTTGACCGTCATAGCTTAGTGTCAACTTATACCGTGAAACTTGCATCATCATAACGAATGTACGGTACTTCATTATCTTGTACTAAATTCTCGATTCATGGTCATTCAACGAATCCATTCAATCTATCTCGGGATATCAACCGCACTGCTCATCCTTTTTTCAGCAACTGGAAAATTCAGTTTCGCGCACTTCAATGGTTCCTTAGATAGACAGATAATCGTTACGCTTCTTTCCATTTTAGTTTCAGCTTTGTTAGTTCTCACCATATTTCGTGGGCACCGTCCAGATATTCAACACCGTATGACCACCGTCATTCTTGGGCTTCTCGTAGTAATATGCCTTGTAGTGCTATCATTAGAAATGACGGCATTCCCCCAAGCCTGGAGTAGTCTCAGTCCGCTGTCTGCACTTGTGCTTGTTCTGATGAGCCGTAGAAAAATCGATCCAAACTCACAGGGTCAAAACCGAAGTGGTGCATCCCAATGATTCTTCTCGCTGACGTTGGGGCAAGCACTGCCAAAGTTGTCTATTTGGGGTCAATGTTTGCCGAGGGAAAATCCGCTCGCATAGTCTGCAAGGGATTTAATCCAACATACCATACAGAAGAGGAAATTTATGAACGTATAAGCGGGTGGCCTATACCAAAAGGCATTGAAAACGATGTACACTCTATCATTTTTTATGGTGCTGGATGCAAGCGGTTGGAAGGTGCTAAAAAGGTATCTAGCGCACTCAAAAAGCGTTTTGCTAGAACATCAATCAACGTGCATTCTGATTTGCTCGCGCCGATTCACGCCAATCATAATCAAGAAGGTTTTTACTCTATTTTGGGAACAGGTTCTGTCTGTTGCCATTTTGATGGTCAATCCATTCATCTCCTCAGACCTTCTTTAGGTTTTCTTATGAATGATATCGGCAGTGGCTTTTACATTGGACATGAATTTTTAACACGGTTTTTGCGCGGCGAAATAGAGCACAAATCATTAAATGCCGGGATCCGTGAACACTGGGGCTATACCCCTCAACAGGTTGACTGGATTTCCCTTGAAAACGATCCGACCTTCCAATCAAAGGTGGCATCATTAGTAGAAACTATTGCGCCGTTTCAACATGATGCAGATGTTCATTCTGTCCTTATTTCATGTTTCGAGTCATGGGCGAATGATATCATGGAGCAAGTGCAAGATCCAATAAAAAAAATACACCTCTCAGGCTCAATTGGTTTTTACTTTAAAGAGGTTATACATGAAGTACTTATGTCAAAAGATATTCATATTGGCCAATGCATCGCTTCTCCTATGACTGTCCTGGAAAAGCGACTAATCGTTGTTTAAAACCCAATAATTGACGACCTTTACTCATTAAAGTGATTGTTACTTTATAACCATGAACCAACCTAGTAAAATTGCCGTCCTCACCAGCGGAGGAGATGCGCCTGGCATGAATGCCGCTTTGCGAGCTGCAGTACGTACCATTTCTTGGCACAAGAAGTTAGCATGCGGAGTATATCGCGGTTATGATGGCCTTATATCAAACGACATAAAATACCTTGATGCACGCTCCGTGAATCACATCTTGGGGCGTGGAGGCACCATGCTTAAGTCGGCCCGTTCAGAGGGATTCCGAACAAAAGAGGGTCGTCAAACGGCCTTTGAGAACTTAAGTGCTCAAGGCATTGACAGCCTCATTGTAATCGGTGGAGACGGATCATTAACCGGAGCACACCTCATACATAAGGAACACGGCATTCCAATTGTTGGCATACCGGCCACCATTGATAATGACCTTAAGGGCACAGATGAATCTATTGGATTTGATACCGCGCTGAATACCGCCGTTGAAGCTGTTGACAAGATTCGAGATACAGCGGCATCTCACAATAGACTATTTCTTGTAGAAGTGATGGGACGAAACAGTGGTGAGATTGCCCTAGCAACAGGAATTGCTACGGGAGCCCTTGCTGTGATGACGCCTGAAGAAAACCTAGGTGTAGATGATCTTATTCAAAGCCTTGAACGAGGCCGTCTAAATAAAAAAACATCCAACATTGTTATTGTTGCTGAAGGCTATGGAAAGGGAGGAGCCAAAGAACTTGGGGATATCATCCAACAGCAAACAGACCTTTATGAAACCAAGGTTACTGTCTTAGGGCACATTCAACGAGGAGGCCAGCCATCCGTAAGAGACCGCCTATTGGCAAGTGAACTCGGCCACGCCGCAGTAGAGGCACTTATGAATGGTAAAAAGGATGTCATGGTAGGCCTAAAGCAAAGTAACATAGAGCACATTCCTATTTTGGAAGCTGTGCAAAGCAAAAAACATCTTAACCCAAATTATCTTCAACTTGTAAAAGAATTATCGATATGAAAAATATAGCTATCAATGGATTTGGACGTATTGGACGTCTGACATTCAGAAATTTAATGCAACGGAATGACCTCAAAGTAACAGCCATAAACGACCTAACCGACATCAACACACTAGCTCACTTACTGAAATACGACTCCGTACAAGGGAAACACCCCGGCGAAGTACGTGTCGAAGGCAATGCGCTCATTGTAGATGGACATAGTATTGAGATAACAGCTGAAAAAGACCCAAGCAACTTGCCTTGGAACAATCACAAGATTGACCTCGTTGTTGAATCAACGGGCCGTTTTTTGACTACTGAATTAGCCAAGAAGCATATTGATGCTGGAGCGAAGCGTGTTCTTTTATCAGCACCTGCTAAGTCAGCAGATATCCCAACCTTCGTTCTTGGTGTCAACGATAGTGAATTAAACGATCAACCGATTGTGTCCAACGCTAGTTGTACAACTAACTGCGGTGCTCCAATGACCAAAGTAATTCATGATCATTTAGTCGTAGAACGAGGTTTCTTAACTACTGTACATGCCTACACATCAGATCAAAACATCCTCGATGCACCTCACGCTGACTTACGTCGTGCACGTGCTGCAGCATTGAGCATTATTCCGACAAGAACGGGTGCCGCAAAAGCAATTGGTCTGGTTATGCCTTCAATGCAAGGTAAAATCGATGGCGTTGCTGCACGAGTCCCAACACCAACTGGCTCTTTTACACAGATTTCATTCCAAACAGAGAAAACCGCATCGATTGAAGAGATCATGCAATTCTTTAAAGAGGCTGCCGCAAGTAATCTAAAAGGTGTATTGGAATACTCTGAAGATCCTTTAGTATCGACAGACATTATTGGAAATCCGCACTCTTGCATTTTTGATGCAACCTTGACAAAGGCCTCAGAAAACCTCATTACTGTTTTTGGTTGGTATGATAATGAAATGGGCTATGCCACACGAATGGCAGATATGACGGAACGCATGACGGCGTAACCTCTCCCACATTAACTTACGAATCCTTTAACTAACAACCATGATAATTGTAGCTGACAGCGGGTCCATGAAATGTGATTGGGCAGTAGTTTCCCGAGACGGCAGAGTGGTAAAAGAGTTTAAGACAATGGGCTTTCATCCCCTGTTTGACTCATCGACTTTGATTGAAAAGATACTAGGTCACATGAGCGAATTCAAAACCATCGCCTCTCAAATCGAAGAAGTCTACTTCTACGGACCAGGAAATGAAATTCCTCAACGTGCTCGCATTATCGAGATGGCTATGCGCAACATCTTTAATAACGCTGAAACGGTAGAAGTTAATGATGATAT
>DLYY01000014.1 GCA_003447535.1 Bacteroidota bacterium
CCCCCGCCCTACGGGCAAAATAAATACATCAAAAAGTGTGCCGCTGAACAAATGATTGTTCAGCTCTCCGTAGCTTATTATTCAACTTTATCTTCGATTAAAGGAATAGCGCAACATCTGCAGGAACCTTAACTTCCTTCTTGCACAAGGCGTTCAACTGGTGCATAATCATCACTGAGTATTAAACTCTTTCCCGAAAGGTTGATTTCCTGTTCTTCAACTTGTTCCTTAGTTAACTCAATAGGCTTTTTCATGGCAACTACACATAAACTTTGTAATACGTCTTTGGGCATATCGGGTTCAACTCTAAGCACAATGACATATGGAAAGGTAGTTTTGACAGTATTTACCAGGGCATCGATCATATCTGTTTTGTCCTGAGCTAAGCTAGATAGGGCATTGATGATTATAGCCCCTTCAGGATTCAAAACACTCTCTATTTCTTCAAAGAACTCTTGAGTCGTTAACTGAAAAGGAATTGATCGTAAATCATTAAAGGCATCGAGATAAATCACATCATAGGTTTTGTCTGTGTGTTGGACATAATACCTCCCATCTTGGTTGTAGGTCTTCAGTCGCCTTGAATAGGGCAGGTCAAAGTGTTTACGCGCAATTTCAGTGAGTTTGCCATCAATTTCAATAACATCTACGTTGACATCATCATACTGCAGAAGCAGTTCTCTTGGATAGCTGCATGCGGCTCCTCCAATCGTTAATGTTGACGAAAAGTTAGGGACAAGTTGTTGGTCGATTCGAAACTGACGCAGATAGGGATAGACCAATTCATCTTTTTTTAGGTATTGTGCAGATCCGATGTGATTATTTACTTGCATTATTCGAATACTATCTCCTTGCGCGTCGGTGGTCTCATAAATCAAGACATCATTATATAAAGTTGAAAAGCGTTCACCATGTGCGATTTGCGGAAGGGCATAGCAAAGACCAATAATGATTATTCCAAATCCTGCAAATTTCAAAAAATGGTGGATAGAGAAAATTGCAGATAGCATTAACATTATGATTCCTACGGAAAGCATGACCTGTTGAACACCCAAGTAAGGAATAAGGATAAACCCTCCGACAAAGGTTCCTACTAGGCTCCCTATAGTAGATATAGCACCGATCTTGCCAGTTACTTTCCCGGTCTCATCTATACTCTTTAGCATTAGACGTGTTGCAATGGGCGATATGCTGCCAAAAAATATACTTGGGAGGGCAAAGAGAATTAGAGAGGCATAAAGACCCCCGAATCGTGGATCGGAAACATTATTGGCTAGGTTACGAAGTACATTATCATGTATTAAAAGACAGAGAAGTACAGATAATCCGGTTGCGCCAAGACAAGATGCCAGCAACGAATCGGCTTCTTTTTCATCGGCTTTGTGTCCCCCGATATAGTATCCTAAACTTAAACTAGCTAGAATTACTCCGATTACATTCGTCCAAACATAAATGGACGTTCCAAAGTAAGGACCAATCATACGTGCTCCGGCTAACTCAAAAATCATCACACAGGCACCACTGAGGCTGACGGAAGTGTAGATTTTCCAGGGCTTTACTGAGAGAACGTTACTCGTTGACATGAGGTAAAGATGAGTAATTCGTTAGATAATACCATAAAGTGCCTCCTACACGATATAGACTCTCTTTCGATACGTTTTCTATGTTGTCTGACATCTTGTGCTGGTGAGTATTATAGGATTGCCTTGAATCATCGTACTCCATAAGTGCAAAAATTGGAACATCACTGCATTTATGGAGCTCTACATGATCGTCATTCCCTACAAAGCGCGTTTTCTCTTCGAGAAAATACTGACCAAATCCAAGGTTGTGCCCTAATGCCCAAAAGGTTAGCATGGGCTGATACGCTTGATTGACCGAATGGTGTTCAAGAGTGAATTTGGCTTTTTGACCGCCTACAATATCAAGTAAAACACCGACTTCTTGGTGCATATTTAGAAGAGGGTTCTCACAGTAATATTGACTTCCGAGGCAGTAACTATTCATCGTTTGTGCATAGGATGTATCATATTCCGGAGGTCCGGTTTCCTCTCCGTCAAAGAAAAAGAAATCAATGCCTAAGTCTACATCTGTTTTCTGAGTAAGTCGCGCTATTTCAAGCATTATTGCTGTTCCACTTCCTCCATCATTCGCTCCATCGGGTAGCATTTTTTGTTGGGCGAAATCAGTTTCTCTATCAGCATAAGGTCTTGTGTCCCAATGACAGATAAGGGCGATGCGTGTTTTGTGTTGCGGTTGGTATTGTGCGATGATATTGCGTAGAGACAAGGAATCACCACGGAAATTTTCTACCTCAGCCTCTTGTACCTTAACGGATAGGCCATAGCTCGAAAGTTTATTGATAAGATAGTCTGCACAGTTTGAATGGGAGGGCAGATTAGGCACACGCGGTCCAAAGTCTACCTGCTTGGCTACAAAGGAGAGTGCGGAGTCCCTGTTAAAGGGAATTTCCGGATTAGTTAATTCAACGTCCTGTAGTTGTGATATTTTTTTATCCAAATCACTTTGGCATGCTGCAAGACAGCATATAATCACGATAAACCACGGATAGCAATGCATTACATACCTAAGAGTAGGTCCACCGGGTCAGTTCCCAATAAGAGCTTTTCTGGATTTTCTAACATGTCCTTCACAGCGACTAAGAAAGAAACAGATTCCTTACCATCAATGATTCGGTGATCATAGCTTAAGGCGAGATACATCATAGGGCGTATTTCTACCTTGCCGCCAATAGCTACAGGCCGCTCCTCTATTTTATGCATGCCAAGAATGGCTGATTGGGGTGAGTTCAGGATAGGAGTAGACATCAACGAACCGAAGACACCGCCATTTGTGATACTAAACGTACCTCCTTCCATATCTCCCATGGAGAGTTTACCATCTCGGCCAGCGATAGCAAGTCGTTTGACTTCCTTTTCAATTTCCCACATACTTAATGACTCAGCATTTCGAACTACAGGAACAACAAGACCCTTTGGTGTCGATACGGCGATTGATATATCGCAATAATCGTGATAAGTGATTAAACTTTTCTCCGGATCAATGTAGGCGTTTACCGCTGGAAAATGTTGTAGAGCATGGCATACGGCTTTCGTAAAAAAGGACATAAATCCAAGATTTACTCCATGGGCTTCCTTAAACTTTTCCTTGTGCTTACGTCGTAAGTCCATTATCGGTTTCATGTCCACCTCGTTGAAGGTGGTTAGCATGGCCGTTGAATTTTTTGCAAAGACAAGTCGCTCTGAGATGGTCCGGCGTAGACGACTCATTTTAGCCTCTGATTCCGTTCTGGCAAAAGCTTTCGATTGACTTACCATGGCTTCTGCTCCTTGCTGAATGGTTGCGCTTCCTTCGGCAAAGGCCTTTAGAACGTCCGCTTTGGTAATTCTTCCACCGGGTCCACTGCCTTGGATACTTGACCCATCAAGGTTGTTTTCTGTAATCATCTTGCTCGCTGCAGGAGAGGCGTACCCTTTGGCATAGCTTTCTTCCTTCTTGGCTTTAACCACAGCGGCTGTTTTTTCTTGAGGAGCGGGTTTTGCAGTTGCTGCTGGAGCCTCTTTTTTGGCCGCTGGGACTACACTTGTGTCAATGGTGCAAACAAGCGCTCCAACGGCTAAGTCTTCTCCTTCTTCTGCTACAAAAGTTACCTTACCGGCTTTTTCAGCAAAAAGTTCTTGGGATGCCTTATCGGTTTCCATTTCGCAGATGGGTTGGTCCATTTCCACGACGTCACCATCCGATATAAGAAACTGTGCAAGGGTAACTTCGGTGATCGATTCGGCCAACTCGGGCACTTTCATTTCGATAATAGCCATAGGGTATTGTTTATTTCGGATTAGAGAGTTAATGCGGTTTGAATAAGTTCATTTTGCTCGAGCAAATGCTGTTTTTTGTACCCCGTTGATGGGGAGGCACTTCGCTTACGAGCAATTACATCTAAGTTGAATGTTTGGCCTAAGTTATCTTGCATAAAGGCCCATGCACCCATATTACGAGGTTCTTCTTGAGCCCAAACCCATTCGGCGTTAGCGTATTTCTTCTTGAGTTCAGTGAGCTGACTAGTGGCTAGCGGATAGAGTTGTTCCATTCGGACGATAGCAACATGGTCAATGTTTTGCTTATCGCGAGCTTCCATGAGGTCATAGCTGAACTTTCCTGAGCAAAGAAGTACTCGTTTGACCTTGGCTGCTTTTGCATCCCGATCATCAAGAACTTCTTGAAACCCGCCTTCTAATATCTCTCCGATAGGTCGGCTTACGCGTGGATGACGCAGCAAGGACTTAGGGGACATGATTATGAGCGGTTTTCTAAAAGGCCAAGCCAATTGTCGGCGAATCAAGTGAAAGAAGTTCGACGCTTCGGTCACATTGGCGACCACCATATTTTCTTCGGCACAAGATAGTAGATGACGTTCAAGTCTCGCAGAACTATGTTCCGGTCCTTGTCCTTCGTATCCGTGGGGAAGTAGAAGCATCATCCCAGAATTCCTGTTCCATTTGGATTCTCCTGCGGAGATAAATTGGTCGAAGACACTTTGAGCATTGTTGGCAAAGTCTCCAAACTGGGCTTCCCAGATCGTTAAGGTATCTGGGTTTACCAGAGAATAACCGTATTCAAAGCCTAAAACTCCATACTCCGATAAATGGGAATTATAGATCATGAATCGCCCTTGCTTGTCGCTGATTTTTGAAAGCCTATTGAAAGGAATATTTGTTTTCTCATCCATGATGACAGCATGTCGATGGGAGAAGGTTCCTCGCTTGACATCCTGGCCACTCATTCGAACGTCTTTTCCTTCCATAAGTATGGATCCGTAGGCAAGAAGTTCAGCAGCAGCCCAGTCTATTGTCTTATCGTCATGCATTGTTTTTTGACGATTCTTTAAGTATTTATCGACTTTTCTTAAGGGTTTAAATCCTTCAGGGTGGGTGCTTAAAGCACTCACGAGCGTCTTAACCGTTGACTTGCTAATACCTGTTTGTGGACTGAATTGAAAATCTTCACGCTTGGAGCTCCTTGTTTTATCCCATGCTTTTTCTACCTCCTGCTTGGAATACTCAACTTTGTTTTCTTTGACTTGGTCAAGTCGGGCTTGAAGGTCATTCCAAAATTCTTTGTCGAGTTTTCGTGCAACTTCAGCCTCAATCTCACCTCGTTCTTGAAGCTTTTTGGAATAGATATCTCTTGGGTTCGCATGCTTGGCAATACGCTGATAGAGGTCAGGTTGAGTATATTTTGGGTCATCGGATTCATTGTGACCATGCTTTCTGTAGCAGACCATATCAATGAAGATGTCTTTATTAAATTGTTGTCGATACTGAGCGGCCAGCTCTGAGGCAAACACCACAGCTTCAATATCATCGCCATTTACTTGAATAATCGGTGCATCCACTGTACGTGCAATGGAAGTACAATAATCTGAGCTACGTGCATCGTCAAAGTCTGTGGTAAATCCAATCTGATTATTGATGACATAATGGATTGTTCCACCGGTGTAATATCCATCAAGCTTACTCATTTGAAGCACTTCATAGACAACTCCTTGTCCGGCAACGGCTGCGTCACCGTGGATTAGAATGGGTAAGATTTTGTCATAATCTGAATTGTATACCGTATCAGCCTTGGCTCTGGCAAATCCCTCGACGACTGGGTCAACGGCCTCTAAGTGGGATGGGTTAGGGGAGAGCTTTAGGTTTAGCTTCTTACCCGATTTAGTTGTGAAGAGCGAAGAAAAACCAAGGTGGTACTTGACATCGCCATCTCCAAAAGTCTTTTCAGGTTCAAATCCCTCAAACTCAGAAAAGATTTCATCATAGGTTTTACCCATAAGGTTTGTAAGCACATTAAGCCTCCCTCGGTGGGCCATTCCAATGATTACTTCTTCAACCCCCTCTTCTGCAGCCTGCTCGACGATGGATTCCAATGCTGGAATTGTTGTTTCACCGCCCTCAAGGGAAAAGCGTTTTTCCCCGATATACTTTGTGCCTAAGAATTTTTCGAAAATGGTGGCTTTGTTGAGCATTCGAAGAATGTGCTCTTTCTTTTCTAAGGTATAGTCTACAAAATGTGGTCCACCCTCAATTTTGTGACGGAACCATTCGCGTTCCTCAGTATCTCGGATGTAGTTGTATTGATATCCCAAGGTTTGACAATACCCTTGACGTAAGTGCTCAATAATTTTTGTTAGGGTGGCTGGTCCAAGACCAATCACACGGCCGCAGGCAAAGGTGGTCGTTAAATCCTTGTCGCTTAGGCCATGATCCTCGAGTTGGAGAAAGGCTTTACGCTCTTTTCGCGGTCGAATAGGATTGGTGTTGGCCTCGAGGTGTCCATTGTTTCTGTAGGCATGAATCAAGGATATCACGTTAAACTCCTTGGGGCTCATGGCTTGAGTTGTGCTTCCGTCTTTTTCAGTAGCTAAAGCAAAATGAAAACCGTCAAAGAACTTTCGATATTCCTGATCAATCCCGTTAGGATCTTGTACATAGTCATTGTACATTGATTCGAGGAAGGCGGGGTGGGCGTTGTTTAGGTAAGACAATTCCATTAGGTCTTATTGATTTTCGGTTTTTTTACTCTTCTCGTTCGCTGGAAATACTCTCTTAACACAAAGATGATGCACCACAAGCGTATATGGTACTAAAATGCATCTATTTTTATAACCTTGAGTCGGAAACTGGTGGATAAATTGGACAAGGGATGATTTTCCTCATTTTTTACGAAGTTTTAACTATTTTTGCCATCCCTTAGGGGAGAAGCGAGTTATCTTCACCCGTCGGAAAAAAAGATTAAACGTTATGGCAAGTAACCCAGGAGCAAAAAAACGAATTCGCAAAAGCAACAAGCGTCGTTTAGAAAATCGGTATTATGCAAAAACTATGCGCAATGCAATACGTACCTTGCATGCTTCAGAAAGCTCGTCAGAAGCAGAAGAGATGTTATCTAAGGTGGTATCTATGGTTGACCGTGTCGCAAAGCGTGGTCAAATCCACGCCAATAAAGCTGGTAATATTAAGAGTAAATTAGCAAAGAAAGTAGCTTCTTTGAAGTAATTCTTCTACACTCACTGTTTAAATCAAAGTCTCTAATCGATCCAGCATTAGAGCAATTTCTTCAGGCTTATTATACATCGGGCAAAAGGCCAACCTCAATATATTCATATCACGTAAATCACAAATGATTCCTTCTTCACGGAGAGCTTTGTGGACGGCTGTGGCGTTGCTCATTTCAATGGAAATTTGATTTCCGCGTGTATCCCAATCACTAGGAGTGATTACATTGATATCTAGATTTTTAAATCCATTTAAGGCAAGGTCAGTAAGGCTTTTAGCATGATTTCGCAAGTCTTGGATTGTCGTTTTATCAAATTCTGCTAATGATGCTTCGTGGGCTGCAAGAGCTAGAATTGAGGGATTACTCATTTGAAATCGATCGGCATTTGAAACGGGAACAAATGCTTTCTCCATAGTAAACCGACCATTCGGGTCATTGCCCCACCAGCCAGCCATCTGGGTAAGGTCCTTGCTCAAGTGTTTCTCATGCACAAAAATACCTCCAGGTCCTCCTGGGCCGCTGTTGAGGTACTTGTAGGAACACCAACAGGCAAAATCGACTTGCCATTCATGCAGCTTCATCTCCACATTACCGATGGCATGCGCTAAATCGAAACCTACAATGGATCCTACTTTATGGCCTGCCTCCACAAGCTCTTGCATGGGAAAACATTGACCATTGATGTATTGTACACCGGGTAGTAATATCAAGGCAAGTGATTCTCCAAGCGTATTGATTGTGTCCCTAATGATTTCAAGGGAAAATCCTTTGTTTTCTTTAGGCCATGGGATAAATTCAATGCATTCCTTGGCCGATAGGCCATGAAGTTTAACCTGTTGCTCTAGGGCATAATAGTCGGAGGGAAAAAGGTGTTCCTCTACGAGAATTTTGTATCGTTTGGTTGTGGGCCGATAAAAGGTAGTAAGTAGGAGGTTTAAGTTGACAGAAAGGCTGTTAAGGGCAGCTACTTCATGTGTTTGACTGCCAACGAGTTTACTCAAGGGTTCTCTCATCCGTTCATGATAAGTATACCATGCATTTTCGGCATCAAAATGACCTTCTACTCCTGATCGTGCCCATTGATTGAGCTCTCGATCTACTGTGCGCTGAACTGTCTTAGGTTGTAGTCCTAAGCTATGGCCTGCAAAGTATAACAGCTCCCGGCCTTGGGAATCCTTGGGTATATGGTAGTTACTACGCACAGGTGAGTCTATCTAGGCCAAATATCGTGAATCTGTGGGATGCATGTTTCCGCAAGCATCACATGTTCTTAACTCCTCACTTTCGTAAAACGTTTTGAAGACGGGGAGGAAGTCTTTCTCAATACTTTCCAATTTGAAAAAGGCTCCATATAGTTTATGGTTACAGGATTCGCAAAACCATATAAGCCCATCTTTTTCTGCATTTTGTCGAACTTTTTCAATGACAATGCCTAGGCTACCTTCAGGCCTTATTGGGCTGTGTGGAATAGAGGCAGGCAGGATGAAAAGCTGCCCCTCTTTAACTACAACTTCCTTTCGTTGACCATCCTTGATCATAACTAAAGAAATATCGCCTTCAAGTTGATAGAACAACTCTTCGGTTTCATTGTAATGAAAGTCTTTTCTTGCATTGGGCCCTGCAACAAGCATGGTGATGTAGTCCTTACTTTCCGGTGTTAGATTTCGGTTGGATACGGGTGGCTTTAGTTCGTGCCGGACCTGATTAATTACCTCTAACAGATTGAATGCTTCCATAGGTAGGAAATTATGTTGCAATCGGTGCTTTTCCTAATTGGTGGAGAAGTGAAAAGTGGCTTTTTAATGCTCCATAAAAGGTTACATGTTCGTGGTAGGGAAGATTAAACTCCTTGGCCGTCTCCTTGACAATCTTTGAGATCTTACCATAATGAACGTGACATATATTGGGAAATAGATGGTGTTCAATCTGATGGTTCAGTCCTCCAACTAACCAAGTAAACAATCGACTGCCCTTTGCAAAATTTGCCGTGGTTTTTAACTGATGGATTGCCCAATTGTTTTCTAAACTACCCTCTTCATCGGGCTCTGGAAACTCAGTGTCTTCTATTACATGAGCTGGTTGAAAAACCAAAGCTAAAATAAGTCCTGCAACGAAATGTTTTACGAAAAAGCACAAGAACCAAAACCCGAAAGAGATCTCCATGAAGTACAGTGGTAAAAAAGCGAACAAAAATAAATAAACAATTTTTACCGCAAAAATTTCTAGTAAGGCCATCCCTAGTGATTTGCCCTGCGCTTTCAGTAATTCATCTTTCTTGAAAGATGCTATTTGGACAAAATCCTTCGCCACCACCCAGTAAAATGTCATGAGGCCATAAAAAAACCAAGCATAAATAATTTGGAACTTTTGAAATTTAAAGTGTGGTTGTCTTGGTGAAAATCGCATTAGCTTACCTGTATCAATATCTTGATCCAATTCGCTTACATTGGTGTATGTATGATGCAAAACATTGTGTTGAATTTTCCAGTTTAAGGCATAACCACCTGCAAAATTAATTGTCATTCCTAAAATTTTATTAACCATTTGGTTTTTGGAGTAAGAACCGTGATTTGCATCATGCATTATTGTCAGACCAACCCCAGCCATACCTACTCCCATAAACACCCATAGCAATACTTGAATCAATGGATTAGGGACTACACCTGCTAACATCAAAACCAATGGAGTAAAAAAGGAAGTTAAAATAATCGCTGTTTTCCATTTCATTCTAGCGTTTGCAAATTTTGAAATATTATTTTCTTTAAAATAACCATTTACACGTTTCCTCAAAACCTTATAAAATTCAGGCTTATCTTTTGTATTAAATCTTACTGTCTTTAAAGTCATGGCTCAAAATATTACCTTATACGGTGCAAAGATAAATCATTTTATCTCCCTATTTACTGATACAAAACATAATTACTAACATTTTTTTGAACCATATGCTGCAATTACACCCTCAAAACATAAGCTTTTACGGTATTTTGGACAATAAATTTTATTAAAATTACTATTTAAGATTAAGAATATAATTTTTTAGAAAAGCTTACTTGATACTGGTTTTAATTTTAAATGTGAGAATATAAAACTAGCTTTGTACAAGCTTACATATGAGTAAAAAGAAACATATTATCCTCTATGACGGTGAATGTACCTTCTGCAGTTTTTGGGTAAAATTTGTACTTAAACGTGACAAGAAAGATCAATTTCGCTTCGCTTCATTGCAGTCAATGGCTGGAATTTACTATACTGACATGCATGACATCAATGAAAATGTAGATTCTGTTGTTCTCATTCACAAATCCGGAAACTCTTTAATCAAGACAAATGCTGTATTTGAAATACTTTATCTGCTTGGTGGCTTAGGTAAATTTTTATACGGACTTAAGATTTTTCCAAGATTTACTCGGGATTTTTTTTATGATATAATCGCCAAGATGCGCTATAAATTATTTAGACAAAAAACATGTGAATTACCTTTGAACACTGACTATAAAAATAAATTCTTGTGACAAAGCAATTTCTAACAGCTGAATACAATCAAGAGGATCGTTTAACTCCTTTGAGACCTTTTCAATTGGGAGTAAAATAATTAAATCAGATATAGCTCCACTTATTTTTTCTAAGACCATTAATTTTATTTAGTTAATTCTTTTTTTGGTTTCGTTTAACTTTTCTTTGAAATCATAAAACAATGTGTTAACTTTGTAGACTATGTATATAAAAACAACTTTAGTCGGTTTATTTTTCTTAACTACCTTTAACTTGACGGCTCAAACGGTAGAACAACAAAATTTTACCAACGACCTAGATATTTTTGTTGAAAAAAAAATGAAAGATTTCAGTGCTTTTGAATTGAATTTCCTCGAAACAATTGAAGACATTGAACTTACCCAAGATCATCTGACATGGAGAGCTGAGCACCTTAAAAATTATTTGGAAGAAAGCAAAGATAATTTGACAGTTGAAGAAATAACAGATTTTGAGATTAAATTTGAAAACTACAGAGAACTATTAAAGCTTTGTAAAGAAAAGACAAGGTCTGTATATTTAAATAAAAAAAGGAGATAACAGATCAGATAGTTAAAGGAAATCTTGAATGAAGGAGCTATAAAGAGAGTTATGCATGGATATAAGGGAAGCTTTGTCCGAAGATGAAAAAAATTAAATGAATAAAACACTTATCAACGAAAAGTATATTTGACCAAAAAAAACTTTCAGTTTGGCATTAACTTCCTACTTTTTTAAAAATTTATAAACGTATTAATTCAATTGCTAATGAAAAACGATGCCTTTTTAAAAATTATAATCTTAACAATATTCAATCTTTTTTTTACTGTTGGTATTTTCAGTCAAACAACCATTTGGTCCGAAGATTTTGAAACTGCTGACGATCTTGGTAAAGGTTCTGCAGGAACAAGCACTTGTACTGCCCCCACAAGTGATAAATGGTCTTTAGATAAAAGTGGTGCAGGAATGACTAACAGCAGTGATTATTGTAAAGTTACTGATGTTGGAAACATGAACGGAAGTCAAGAGCTAACGTGGAAAGATGTGGCAGGTAGTTCAGGTGTAATTTTAACTACAGAGTCTATTTCAATAAGCAATTATTCAAATGTTTCAATTAGTGCTAATTTTAAAGAAGGTTATTGTGGTAGTAGTGATTACTTAAAATTTTATTCTAAAATTGATGGTGGTTCGGAAGTTGCGTTTACTACATATGGAGAAAATACAGGGTCAACACTTTCAGGAGATAATGGTGAGGCAATAGCTTCAGTTAGTGGATTAAGCGGTTCAACATTACAAATTATTATAAAAGGGAAAAACGGTAGCAGTTCTGATATGTGGTATGTTGACGATATTATTGTTTCAGGCACACCAACTGGTCCCTATATTACGACAGGATCATTGTCTAGTTCTTTTTCAACCTGTTATGGAACTGCAAGTTCTAATAGCACATTTACAGTTGAGGGAATAAATTTAACTGGTGATATTACAGTAACTGCCCCAACAGGATATGAGGTTTCAACTTCATCCGGTTCTGGATTTGGAGGTTCAGTCGCTTTGACTCCCTCCAGCGGAGCAGTCTCAACAACCACCATTTACGCGAGGCTCTCAACAACTGCCTCAATAACAACAACTCAAAACTTTGCTTGTTCAAGTTCTGGAGCTACAACTGCAAATGTAGCTACAGGAACTGCTACAATAAATTCAAACGTTTTATATGTATCAACTACAGGGTCTAATTCAAATTCTGGTGTGAGTAGTTCAGTCCCTTTGGCAACAATTCAGCATGCAATTGATATGGTTAGCACTAGTTGTGGCTCCGCAACAATTAATCTTGCAGATGGTACATATAATGAAAATGATATTGATATTGATTTATCTGTATCAATTATTGGTGAGAGTGAATCAGGAACTATCATTGATAATAATGATGTTAGTGGAGAATATTGCTTCAAGGTAACTACTGTTAATTCTGATGTAAACCTTCAGAATTTGACAATTAGAGATTTTAAAGGAGGTGCAGGTTGTGCATTTTATTCATATAAAATGGACAACAAACTGGTTTTTAATTCTGTTACTTTTAATAGTTGTTACATAAACTCCACAACATATGACGGAGTAGTATTTATCTACTACGATACTGATGCGACAACATCTGATGGTGCAGATTTTGTAAACTGTACATTTTCTGATAATTATAGTGCCGAAGCTGGTTATGGAACTGCACTATATGTAGGCTCTTACAATTATGATTATGACTACTCTGTTTTAATAACCAACTGTGTTTTTGACAATAACGACAGTGATGGTAGTGTATATAGCTATGGTGCATGTAATATAGATCGAGGTTACAGCGCTGAGGTAACTAATTGTGTTTTTAAAAATAATACAGGTCATGGTTACAATTCAGGCTTAAGACTTCAACACATAGGTAGTTCCTCTGGAGTTGCAGGAAGGACAAAAGTTGAAAACTGCCTTTTTTTTGACAACTCCTTGTCTTTTGCTGGTGCGGCAATGGGATTTGATGATGCGAAAGGTACTCTAACAAACTGTACTTTTGCTCAAAATTCTAATACCAACAGTGATTATTATTATGTTTCTAATTTAGATGTTAATAGCTCAACGATAGCGGTTAATAATTGTATTTTTCAATCAGATGATTCTGGAAATGAAATGATTTCGGGAGGATCAATAAGTTATTCAATTATATATGGAGGCGCAGGTGGAGATACATATACAGACGGGGGTAATAATCTATCGAGTGATCCAGATTTTACTAACGCAAGCTCAAATGATTTTACACTGACGATCACTTCTCCAGCGGTTGATGCTGGCACCTCTGGTGGTCCAGCTTTAGATATTCTGGGAGTTACCCGAGATGGAAATCCTGACATGGGGTGTTATGAACTCATTATTTATACCTGGAGTGGAGCAGCAAATGCAGCTTGGACCAACTCATCTAACTGGACCACTGGCTCAGTGCCGACAAGTTCAGAATCTCCTGTAATCCCAGATATTTCTGGAGGTTCAGGAAACTTCCCAACAATAACATCTGACGTTACACTTTCTGGATTAACTGTTGATGTCAATGCTATCATAAATGTAAGTTCAAATACACTAACACTAGCAGGAACAACTGATTTAAATGGAACAATGAACATTGCAAATGCTACAGTAAATTCAGATGGTAATTTCGATGCTACTGGAGGAACAATAGATTTTACTAATGCA
>DLYY01000233.1 GCA_003447535.1 Bacteroidota bacterium
TTCCAAGCCTGAGCTTCAGAAACATAAGAAATCGCCATACGCACAAGAACACCTTCCTCTTGGAATGCTAGGGAAAGGCTTGCATTTTTTCCCTTGGCACGCCGTTGAGGCACACACTTACCATCCTTCCAAAAGGTGTAATCCGAAGAGGGTACATCAAACTCCATAGCAATATAAATAGGGTACGGCGTAGGGCTTCCACAAAAATCTCCACCCTTAGCATAGGCAGAAACTCTTTTGCTGTCCAATACCCGAATCCATGAATCGCCTACCTTACTGCTGTTAAATCCTGATCCTATATAAATCACTCCCGCTGTGTTAAGAAAGGTTGTTTCTAAGTAAGCCACACGTTCTGTTGCCACAACACGAACTTTAGTACCATCAGAAAGGACATAGTGAGCATAGCCTGCTTCCCCTTCGATATATTCAGGACTGCCATTTAGCCCTGGTATATAGGGATCAAGATTTTTATTCCTGATTTGGGAAGAAGCAAGAATTGGGAAATGCCCCATATGACCGCATCCTGCACCGGATAACTGGCTTGTAACAAAACCCGCTTCAGGTTGGAAAAAAGTCGGTGTACATTGCACCATCCCAAAAGGATAGGTTGCTCCAGAAAATGTGTAGCCGCAGGCTACTCCATCACCACCCGCTACATGAACGTTCCCCAGCCGAGAATTAACCTTTTCAGCAAATTGCCCGTATACGTATGAATATGTCAATAAGGTAATTATTAAACAAACTATTGTTGGCCTAGATTTCATATATTAAAAGAATAATCGTGCATTATGAAAGGTATGATATTTATACTCGTTGAAAGTTTTATCAAAGAATCATTCGGAGATGAAATTTACTACGAAATCATGGATCGTAGCAAACTTCAGACCAAAGATCCTTTTGTCTATCCAGGAACATATCCGGATGGGGATTTAATTGAGATGGTGGTAAAGGCTGCAGAGGTGTTAAATATCTCGGTTGATGATGCTTTACTTGCCTTTGGAGCCTACTTTGTTAAAGCAGTACATCCGCGACATCCCGAATTTTTCGATAAGTTTGATCACCCTAAAGACTTTTTAAAAACAGTTGATGGAGTAATTCACATGGAGGTTCGAAAACTTATGAAGGATACCATCCTACCCTCCTTCGACCACTATGAACCAAATGAAAACACTTTGTTACTTACATATCATTCAAAACGTAAACTCCATATGCTAGCCCACGGAATTCTTAAAGGCGTAGCAGAGCACTA
Source organism: Bacteroidota bacterium (assembly GCA_003447535.1). Taxonomy (GTDB): domain Bacteria; phylum Bacteroidota; class Bacteroidia; order Chitinophagales; family UBA8649; genus UBA8649. Next base: position 1,250 of record DLYY01000233.1, read on the forward strand.
TGAGCAACACCCTTTTACCATTGAACGAAGTGAACCATATGAACAAGATGGCAAAGAGTTTGTTGACTTTACGCTAGTTTTTCAATCATAAGCTTTGTCAGAAACTAATCTAAAAATGCTCCAGAGAAGACTTAATGATGCCGAACGTAAGATTCGTGTACTTGAAGATATGATTGAGAATTCCTCTCGGGAACTGTATATCGCAAATCAAGACCTAAAAAATAAAAATAAGGACCTTGAACAAATTATCTATATCGTATCACACGATCTTCAAGAACCGCTTACTACACTCTATGCCTTTCTGGGAAGACTCGCTAATAAGCATCATCAAGAACTAAGCATTCAGGGACAGGAATACCTTGATTATGCAAATATATCAGCCGAGCGGATGAGAGCCTTGATTAAGGGATTGTTGGATCATTCAAGAATTGGTGCAAAACGGATTGTAGAAACAATCGATTTCAACATGGTGGTTAAGGAAGTTATGCTCGATTTAAACAATATTATTCAAGAAAGCAAGGCAGATATCACCATTGAGAATTTACCCAAGTTAAAGGCCTACCCCATTGAATCTCGACTTCTTTTCCAAAACCTAATACACAATGCCATTAAGTTTTCTAAACCTGGGCATACACCTGTGATTCGAATTGGTGCAGAGGAAATGCAAACCCACGTTAGCTTTTACGTGGAGGACGAGGGAATTGGTATCGAAGAAGATTACCATGAAAAAGTATTTAAAATTTTCCAACAGTTATCTAGAAAGCCAGGAGGCGTTGGCATAGGGTTAGCCCATTGTAAAAAAATAGCCCTAATGCATGCAGGGGACTTATGGATTGACAACACCTACTCCGAGGGTTGCAGATTTTGCTTTACTTTTAGCGTAGGATTATGAAACGTTTACGTACTATTTTACTGATTGATGATGACGCGCCTACGCTCTTTTTAAACAAGCTCGTTATTCAAGAGCTGGATTGTACTGATCAAGTCCTGACTGCTGAAAATGGACGGCAGGCTATTAAGATGTTAATTGAGAAAACTGAGAAGGGCTTTCTCTGTCCCGATTTGATTCTACTAGACATCAATATGCCTATCCTCAACGGCTGGGAATTTATGGTACAATATCAGAAATTAAGTGTCGAGCAAAAAGCGAAGATTGTGGTAGTGATGCTGACCACCTCCCTTAACCCAGATGATCGAAGTCGAGCTGAATCTATCAAGGATATAAAAGATTTCGTCTCAAAGCCATTAGATGAAACTACGCTTAAAGACATTATAGAAAAACATTTTAACTAATCGTATGTATCGAATAATAATTCTTCTCTCTATCATACTATCAACCAGCGCTTATGCTGATTCACCTCTAACATCAACCGACTTAACAAAAGGCTATGAAAAAGATGAAATGGTGCAGTATGCTAAAGCTTCTGGTGGTGACTTAGATGACAGACTTATAGATTTCTTGCTCGATGACAATAATGCGCTTAGCAGAAGACTTATTGTGATTAACGCCATTGGATGGGAAGATGGGACTTTTGAGTCAAGAACTTATGATTTACTTGTAGCACTCTCCGACGAACTAAGTATGGACATTGATATGTTGATGACCAATAATCCAGAAGACATGCAAGACATAATTAGCGGGGAGATTTTTCTTTGTCTGTCATACATAGCTGCTTTAGAAAGTTATTCAGAATCCCCTGCATTTTTATTTGATTTAATCGAGGTTGCCTACAACGATGTACAAGTTCAAAAAAGCTTTACTGCAATGACAGTTATAGGTCTAATACGGGCCCAGCATTTTATGGATTACGATTGGTGTACGGTTTACCAACAAACCGACGTGCTGCGACAAAACAAATCAAGTTTCAAAATGGATCTTTCTAAGGAAGCTTACAATAACGTCTTCGAATACATGGATTTGTATGCAGACGATTGCTTTACCGAAGCAGAATAGGCTTTGATTCGCCAAACCATTTGATCCAATACAAACCTTTCTTTCTAAACTGTATTTCAAGGCACTGGTCGCCTAAGATTTCCACCTTGACTGTCCGACCCATTCCATCATAAACGCGCACTTCGTCTAGGCTATAAGGAAGAGTATTCTGTCTCACGTTCAAACATATTATTCCATCGGAGGGGTTAGGATATACATCCCACTCCTCTTCTTGGACTTCCGTTAAAGACGTCATATCAGAAGACGGAGGATCCATCACCATTTTATGAACCGAGTTATTTATGGCGTCGACAAAATAGATAAAGCCATCAGGGCCAATGTTTATCCCCAGCAGTAAGTCAGCATTTGTTGAAATCGAAAATAATCTAGTGGCAACCAAATCATCTATACGAAGTAAATGGATATTCCCGGTGGCTGCATCGCTAACAATCATTCGATCCTCAAGAATCGCTATGCCTGTAGGTACTTGAATATCATCATAAAGCACTCCCCACTCAGCACCCTCAATACGCTGATGAATAGATAAGGGCTCATTGATTAAGGGAAGGTTTAAGGTATCTGCACCTGAATACACATCTAAATAGAGCACTCTACCATTCTTTGCGTCAGCGATATACAAACGCCCTATAGACTCATCAAAGACTAGATGGCTTGGGATACTATCACTATGACGCTCAAGGTTAAGCCCCTCAAAGCGCACTACTTCACCATTCGAATGATCATGCTGTCCCGGGCCATGATCAGAGGTGAAACTGTACCGCACGATTTGACTGTTATAGGCATCAAATACATAGTACACATTATCATGACTGTAGGTTATTCCCACTGCATAGGGACTGCCATGGAGCATATCTAAATGACTTCCATTAAAGGTAGGCGTCGCTGGATTTCCTATGACCGAGTAAATTGATGAATCACTTGACCACAAAGTAGGCCCAGTATAACTCCCGCCTACATGATTCGCGTCTAATATACCCGGCGAGGACGCCCAGTTTCCATTACGTCCAAAATCTAGTGCTGTAGGTAATGCCATAAAGTGATAGGCATTCCCGTCCCGACGCCAAAGACTTGATTGATTTTCTTCTCCAGCATTAAAGAGAGTTAGCGTGCTCCCCCCATCAGCCTCAGCATCTCGATTAATCACCCAAAGTTCTCTGCGAGACCTTTGGGGATGAAAGGCTAAATCTCTTGGAAAATCTAATCCATCAGACGCTGTAGCTAAGGTTTGAATGTCTGTAGGTTCAGTGATATACCCATAAAGTATGTTGGGGATGGCGTTCGATACTTGAATCACGCTCAGAAGGCTATCGTTGCGTGGCTCAACATCCTGTAAAGAATCATTTAAGCTATCTACCCACATCATCAATAAAAAGGCACCTGTATCCAATAAATCAAGCGCTACGGGATGCTCAAACACCATCGAATCCTTGTAAGCCATTGATAAATTATCAAACCTCGTACATATAGTATCACTGCTATCTATTTGGTAACAAAAATCAAAACGAAACACCGTGTCTGTTCCGTTATTTCGAATGACCGCACGAACACTGTGTGAACCACTATCGACAAATAAATCCGTCAAGTTTCTATTTAAACTAAGATCATTTTCAGGAAGAGTACCTGCCTCAAATCGAAACCGATGGGACGATTGAATCGATTCAAAATACTCAATTTGATTGCCCCCCGCAAAGACCCTAAAATCTGTTCCACCATCACCGTTTGGTTGGTTTGGTGCGTAGAAATCATCAATTGCAATGATATCGAAAGAATCCGCACGAGTTAAACACCAAGGACCTACATTAATGGTCTGACTACTGGAATAACCATTCGAAGGAGAAGCATCTCCCCCACCTGCGCCATCACAGCCTACATCGATAATATTCCCGCCAAAAGCAATTCGCGAGAGAGTATCACCGCAGAGAGAGTCTTTAGGATGTAATTCCCAATACCCCTCATATCCCCAAGAATCTGTTCGAATAGCGAAGCCCACCTCTACTTGTCCAATCGGGCACTGAGCATGAACACCTACGAAACCGAGCATGAGCAGAACAAACAATATAGTATGACGGGCAGGATGAACGACCATGCGCTAAATATAAGGAAGGTGAGTGACCAAAAAATTACTAAGCCGTCATAATAAAACAGCAAGGATTCCGCTTATCTTCAAAGAAACCAAACATAGTATGCATTCCATTAAAACACTTTGTGCAATAGGATTAACTAGCCTTGCCATCCAAAGCAATGCCCAAGGCCTGACATTTACCAATCCATTCAACGAGTTTAACGCTAACTCACTTATTGTGCCAGAGGGTTACAAAGTAGATGTAGTCTATCAAGCCCGTAAGGACTCCGTTAGAACAGAAGATGGCCTACTGCATTTATCGAAAAGCAAAATTGACTTTTTAGCATTCATTCCTCACGAAAATCTTGACCATCACGGAATCCTTTTTATGAATCACGAGTTAAGGGATTCAAATTTTGTACTTGGTCATGGTGGAGGCATGAGCTGGGTCGCTGTAAGTCAAAAGGAAGATGGCTCATGGTCGACTGACGGTGATGCTCACTATATTGACTTTTCTTCGGTTGGAGGTACATGGCATAATTGCGGTGGAGAGGTAACACATCATAATACCATTTTAACTGCTGAAGAATATCCTCCGTTCACCAATGCAGAGCTCTATGGGAGTGAGGGGCAATATTACCTAGACACAAGCGATTTTGGTGGAATGAAGCGCAATGAAGCAATGGGATGGATGGTCGAAGTAGACATTCAAAGCAAAAAACCATTGCGCAAACTATGGCAAATGGGTCGCTACTCCCATGAAGACACCTATTGTACGCGAGATGGCAAGTTTGTCTATCTCACAGATGATTATGGTGGTGGGGTGTTCTTCAAGTTTGAAGCCGCTGATCCCGGGGACTACCAAGAAGGACAACTATATGCCTATAAGCAAGGTATTGATGGACAAGGAGGTGAATGGCTTCCATTACCCATGGAGATGGACTCATTAATCCATGCAAGACATGTTGCCCACCGTATTGGCGCTACCCTCTTTAAATCACATGAATGGATTGATGCGCATAATGGAAAGCTATACATTGCCGAATCAGGAGGAAGTAGAGACTACAGTAAGGATATAGAACGCGGTGGAACGCTAGCCCATCACTTGCAACAAGACCCCTTGTATATGGGCAATAACACAACTTACGATCCCTATGGTAGAATTCTTGTCTTTGAT
>DLYY01000150.1:0-1822 GCA_003447535.1 Bacteroidota bacterium
AAAAGCCGAGGCACATTTTGTTAAAGTAAGTGAGGGGCATGATTCTACCCAATCGAGGATAAATGATATAGGTAAACAAAGGGATAAAGAGTAAGACAAAGAGTGGGTTTACGAAGCCTATCTGAGAAGGTAAAAACTCAAATTGGAAGAATCCTAAATCCACCGTCTTTATCATCAACTCAGATTGGGCTTGTATTACCCAACTCGTTGCAGTTTGATCAAACAAAGACCAGAAAATCGCAAGAAAGATATAGAAGGGTAAAAGTCGACCAACAAGAGAAGCTCCCTTGCTGGAAAAGATCTCTTTTTTGTACACCAACCATCCGGCTGGTTTTACCGAGATGTACTTTCGTCTTCCTAAGTAGAATACGATTAAGGCAATGAGCATGAGCACACCAGGAAGCCCAAAAGCTATGCGCGCATTCCAACCGATTTCCGTCAAATAGGGATCACTTAGAATTCTCTCTGCACTCAAGTAGGCGATGATAGCCCCCACATTGATCGAAAAATAGAACCAATTATACATCCGCTCAATTAAATGACTATTGGTATTGTCAAATTGATCCCCTACGTGTGCTGACACACAAGGTTTGATTCCTCCCGCGCCTATTGCAATCAATGTACATCCCCAAAAAAAACCTTGAGGTGTTTCCCAAAAAGCTAAGACAAAATGACCTACGCAATACACTAGAGATAAGTTGATGATGGTTCGATACTTACCCCAAAAAATATCACTGAGCAGTGCACCCATTATCCCCGTAGCGTAAGTTGCCATTACAAAAAAGTGAACCCAAAAGGAAGCCTTGGCATTAGCCTCAAATCCAGCCATGCCCGATTGTTGAAGAAGACCGACCAAAAAAACAATCATTATTGCTTTCATTCCATAAAAGCTGTAGCGTTCTGCCGCTTCATTACCTATGATATATGGGATTCCTTTCGGCCATTTTGATGATATACTCCGCACTATGGTATTGATTTAACTTAAAATACTTCGTCTCTAGGCTGAAATTTACTATTTTATACTTATGGTAGATTCGTTGAATAGAGTATGTTTTCCAACACAAGGAATGTTGGAAAGATCTATGCGATGGATTATCTGCCTCATCATCCTGTTTGGGATAGTGCCCAAGGCTTCATCTCAAGGACAAATACGTGCCAACGCTGGGCAATGGACTGATCAAATTGTAGGCAACATCCCGTTAAGTTTTGGCGATATATGGATTGAGAAAGATGGTCTTGTTTTTGTTTTCTATGATAACCTGGGCCACGAGACAATTAGTGCCTTAGAAGGACATCAATTTTCGATGCGATTGTTAAACAGCAATACTCCAGATGATATCACTTGGGCGAATGCCAGCCCCATGCCCACTCGTTATTTTACGTCGTCAACTTATTCTATTGGAGGTGCAGAGACTTACGACTATGAGCAAGTTACACTACACAATGTCTACCCCAACATTGACTTTACCTTTGATGGAAATACCTCCATCTTGAAATACAGCTTTATTGTTCATCCAGGTGGAGATCCCTCTTTACTCAGGATAGCATTAGACGGAATCATTCCTCAGCAAAACCAAGATGGTCTTGTCTTCAATACCTCAGCAGCAACGATGATTGAAGAAAATCCTGTCGCCTTTCAATTTAACAACGGAGCAGAACAAAAAATACCTTGTTCCTTTGAGCTTACACAGGACACGATAACCTACAACCTAGCCGCATTTGATGTCCAAAAGCCCTTAGTCATTGACCCAACATTGATCTTCTCAACCTACACGGGGTCCCAGCGCGATAACTTTGGCTTCACAGCAACCTATGATAATAA
>DLYY01000150.1:2155-6046 GCA_003447535.1 Bacteroidota bacterium
GGAAATGGTTATGCTGGAGGTATGTTACTTAATACACAAAATGCTGGAGGAGAATACCCCACTACCTCAGGTATATTTAACAGCTATCAAGGAAATGTAGATATAGGCATTACTCGATTTGATGCCACCGGAGCGAACATACTCTATAGCTTGATTATTGGGGGTAGCGATGGGGACTTACCCAATTCAATGATTGTCAACGATGCCGGAGAACTTTATGTTTTAGGAACCACCGGTTCAAGTGATTTTCCCATGTGTTCTATTGCCCAACAATGCGGCTTTGATATTACGTTTAACAACCCCATAGGCAGTCCTGCAGCAAACTTTACAAGCGGCAATGGAATCTTATTTACTCAAGGTTCAGATATGGTTGTTTTTAAAATTGATGCAACGGGAAGCGCCATGCTTTCCTCTACTTTTTTAGGAGGTAGTGGCAATGATGGATTAAATGACGACAACGATAATGTGGCCAACTTTCAATATAATGGCACAGATCTTCATTACAATTATGGCGATGCCTTCCGCGGTGAAATTATCCTTGACAGTGCGGATAATGTCTTCATTGCGTCATCCACCAACTCTCTTGATTTCCCCTTAGGTGGTGATGGCTTAACAACTGCGCTTAGCGGAGAACAAGATGCCGTCTTAACCTCTTTATCGAGTGACTTAACAACATTACGACACAGCCGATACATAGGAGGAAGTGATGATGATGGAGGGTACTCACTCAAACTAAATGGGAACGGGCAAGTCTACGTTACCGGAGGAACAAAGAGTTCGGATTTCCCCACTACATCAACGACAATTCAGCCAAGCTTTGCAGGAATCACCGACGGATTTTTAGGATCGTTTGATGCAGGGAATGGGGCCCAAGGGAACACCACTTTTCTTGGGACGACCGTCTATGATCAAAGTTATCTTGTTGAAGTCGACCGAGATGGAGACGTGTATGTAACAGGCCAATCCGAAGGGAACTACACAACTGCCAATGCAGCCTATGTTGAAGCAGGAGGTAACCACTTTATTCATAAGATTAGCCCTGATTTAACAACTACGATTTACTCCACGGTTTTTGGCCCTGGTAATGGGCAAGTTAAATTATCCCCTACTGCTTTTTTAGTGGACAAATGTGAAAGAGTCTATGTCAGTGGATGGGGTGGACTTGTAAATAACAATCGAAATGCAAATGTAGGGACGACAACAGGTTTTGTCACTACCCCAGACCAGTTCAATCCCAACCCCGAAGATGGAAGCGACTTTTATTTCACTGTTTTTGATCGCGATATGACCGGACACCTCTTTGGCTCATACTTTGGAGGGAATGGAAGCACGGAACATGTCGATGGAGGAACCTCTCGGTTTGATGATAATGGCGTGATTTACCAGGCTGTTTGTGCCGATTGCGGCACCGGAGGAAGCCTCTTTCCTTCTACCACAGGTGCTTACGCAGAAAACAATGGCATGGCCCCTAGCTTTCGGTGCAACACGGCCCTTTTAAAGGTCGATGTAGGAATACCTCAACCCGAAGTCGTCGTAGAAGCGTTTCCAAGAGCTGCTGGCTGTCTACCCCTCACGGTGCAATTCAGTGATAGTGTATTTAATGTCCAAGAATTGATCTGGGATTTTGGGGATGGCAGTCCACTCTTTACGGGACCGAATCCGCTGCATACGTATACAGATACTGGAATTTTCACAGTGACCTTGCTCGGAATAGATACTACCATTTGCGACATAACCGACACAGCCACTTTACAAGTTGAAGTAGGTGATGATAGCCTAAGTGCGGACTTTAATGATGTTTTAACCGTTTTGTGTGATTCGAATCAGGTCATTCTTCGCGCACCCTTTGTATTGCCCACGACCCAATATAACTGGGATTTAGGAGATGGGACTTCTTCTTCAGATTCCGTAGTCGTCCATTCCTATCTCAGTCCGGGGACGTACTCCGTTTCCCTTGCTCTTTTGGATAGTAACTCCTGCTCGCTCACCGATAGTTTTACTACAGATGTAATCATTCCAACTTCTCCCTTAGCATCGATTAATCTATTGGATACAGTAGCTTGCGCACCGATCACCATTGATTTTACGAATTCAAGCACGAATTTTTCAGATGTGCTGTGGGATTTTGGCACAGGTGACACCTCTATTCTGCTCAATCCAATCTACACCTTTCAGGACAGCGGAAGCTTTCAAATCCAACTTATTGCCTATGACACAAGTGGCTGTATACCAAGCGATACAGCCATCGCTACCGTTCAAACACGTATTGATAGTTTTTTGGCTGAAGCTCAAATCGACACCTTGCTTTTTGATTGTGATGAGTTGCAAATTCAAGGATCTAGTTTAAATAGTGGTGTTCTTCGTCAATGGTTATGGGGTAACGGCAACACCTCAACGGATTCCTCGGCAACCAATCTATATGGTCCTGGAATCTACACCGTATCATACATTGCCTCTGACCCAAGCTTGCTCTGTGGAAGACCTGATACGCTGTTTTTTCAGTTTGAAGTACGACCAAAAATCGAGGCTACTTTTAGTCTAGGGCCAGTTTGTGATGAAGAAGCCATTCAACCTGTGCTTACCTCTAGTTTTTTTAATGCAATAGAATGGCGTTTTGGGGATGGGACAACATCCAATCTAGAAAGCCCAAGCCACATCTATGGGGGGCCGGGAATATATGAAGTTATCCTTTCTCTGACCGACTCCACATCCTGTAATATCGAAGACACAGATACATTAATGGTAGAGGTCTATGGGAACCCAAGGGCTGACTTTAGTCTAGATTCCTTAGTAATTGAATATGGAAGTTTAGTCACCCTTGCCAATTTGAGCCAAGATTATGATGGGCTTCTATGGGATCTGGGAGATGGAAACTTGATCAATGATGAAGAAGTTATTGAATACCTCTATGAACGTTTCGGGGAAATTCAGCCTTGCTTGCAGGCATTTACAGACGGGCTACCATGTGCTGACACCCTATGTAAATCAATAACTATAGAAGTTAATCCTCTTCTTGGCATGCCTAATGCCTTTACTCCTAACGGAGATGGGCTAAATGATACGGCCTATGTTGAAGGTCGTCACATTGCTAATTTATCCTACAGGATATACAATCGTTGGGGAGAGCTTGTCTTTGAAAGCAATGATCCCAATGTAGGTTGGGATGGTCGATTCAGAGGAGTCTTACAAGAACAGGAAGTCTATATCTATGTTGTAGAAGCTCGATTCGTAGACGATAGTAGACAAGTATTGCGAGGAAATCTAACCTTGATTCGATGAACAAATGGCTTTACATCACGGGCCTCGTTATCGCTTTTCTAGGTAATTCGCTTGTCACGGCACAGGACGTGCATTTCACTCAACATTTTTCAAGTCCCCTTGCACTTAATCCAGCATCCACAGGATTCTTTCGCGGGGACTATCGAGTTGGGGTCAATCATAAAGAACAGTGGCCCTGGGCAATCGAACCGCAGTTTCTCACCTACAATACCTCATCAGCCTTTGCCGAATGGCGTATACGAGGGAGAAAGAGAAAGAAAAAAGATTGGTTTGGTGTAGGGCTAATCACCCTGCATGATGTTGCAGGTGATGGAAAGCTTCGCATGACAGAGTATGGAGCCTCCATGGCCTTTCACAAGCAGATCGACCGCGAAGGAAGACATTTTATCTCGGCTGGATTTAACGCGATATCTAACCGACGTACTATTGATTTTGAGGTATTTCGGTTTAACAGTCAGTGGAGAAACGGAGCAGGGTTTGATTTAAGCCTTCCCTCCGGCGAATTCTTTTCTCAGAATGGATTTATCGATCGCTATTGGGATCTATCACTTGGCATCCAGACTAGCCATAGGTTCTGGAACGACAATGGGTTAGCTATAAACCTATCGCTCC
>DLYY01000186.1 GCA_003447535.1 Bacteroidota bacterium
AGTTATAAAAAAGTGATACCATACTCTTGTCATGGCATTCCGCAAGGTTTGATTCACTGCGTGAAGTGCACTTTTTTCTTGTCCCAACTTCAAGAGATAAATTGGACTTCCCCCAAACTGAGCTGGGTTCCAATAACTTCGTTCACCATTTTTTTCTTGATAATCCATAATCTGCTTGATTTTAGCAGAAGATTGGATAGTGTCTGATCCCGTGATAACTTTTCCTTCGTGCTCTGGACTAGAGATAGCATAACTCAGCGCTAATAGAGTTAGAAGACCAATAAAATAGGGTAGAATTCGTTGAAGTATTTGCATAGAGATTCTCTTGAATTTTAAAGGTACATAATGCTCGGGGCATATCAATCCACAACTCGTCTTTACCCAATAGACTTCAAATAGTATTTTTGATCTACAATCGCTTACGGCATTGCAAGATTATGCCTTGCTGTAAAGTGGATAGAAATAATAGAAAGTAACCGTTGAAGTATTCTCTAATAATAGCTGTATATAATCGTCTTGACGAAGTCAAAGAGCTTTTAGCGTCTGCAGAGGCGATGACGTACGATAAGACAGGTTATGAAATCTTCTTTGTCGACGACGGTTCTTCAGATAGTTTCAAGGAATACATTACTTCTTATAATGCGAATTCGGCACTCAATATTGCGTGTGCATACCAGAGTAATCAAGGCCCAGGAGTAGCAAGGAATCATGGAATGCAGAAAGCTGCTGGGGAGTATTTCATTTTTGTAGACTCAGATTGTCTTTTTCCACCGCATTGGTTAAGCGCTGTAGATGAAGCGGTCTCAACGCATGGGTATGATGCTTTTGGAGGTCCTGATCGATTCCATCCCTCATTTTCTCCTATGATTAAGGCTATTGATTACAGTATGACCTCTTTTTTAGGAACAGGGGGTACACGAGGCGGAAAACGGAGTGTAGGTAAGTTTTATCCGAGGAGCTTCAACATGGGAATTACACGAAGGGTATACGATCACATAGGAGGTATGAATGCTCTTCGCCATGGACAAGACATGGATTACAGTGCTAGAATCTATGAAGCTGGGTTTACAGTAGGTTTGATAAGCGAAGCCTTTGTATACCACAAGCGACGCACTAATCTTTGGAAATTCTATAAGCAAATCTTTAATTGGGGCGTGGCACGCATCAATCTCCAACGTTTGCACCCATCTTTATTAAAGCCAATACATGCCCTGCCGGCTCTTGTAGTTATGTCCTACGTGTTAGCGATTACGCTCGGACTGAGCATAGCAAGCTTGCGTCCGTTATTGTGGTGCACCCTAATCGGCCATGGAGGGATATGCGCCTTAGCGTTTAAGCAAGCGAGTATTAAGTACCGTCGATTAGACGTTGGGTTACTGGCCATAGGAACCTTAAATATTCAGGTCTTTGCCTATGGAATGGGTTTTCTGTATGCTGTGATGCAGCGATTGATTGGCCGAAAAGAGGCTCATGGCTTTGTCAAGCATTATTATTCTAAAAACAATACAAAATCGAGATAGCATATGGAAGGGTACAAAGAACGCTTAGAAGCACTTATTCAATCCAAAGAACGCCTGTACAGACATTTGTTATCTCAGGAGAATGTCAATGTTTTTGAATCGGCAAAAGATCTTGTAGTTCAAGGCCTTCTTAACGGACAACGTGTCTTTTTTTGCGGTAATGGGGGGTCATTTGCTCAGGCACAACATCTTGCCGCAGAGTTAAGTGGCCGATTTTACATGGATCGTCCACCGCTTGCTGCGATTTGTTTGGGAAGCAGTGGATCAATGTTTTCAGCCGTTTCGAATGATTTTGGGTATGAGGAAGCTTTTGCAAGAGAAATACAAGCCTTAGCACAGCCTATGGATATCCTTGTAGTACTCACAACCTCTGGATTATCTCCCAATATATTACGGGCTGTGAAGATGGCAGGAGAGTTTGGGATGCAAACCTTGGCCTTAACCTCTAAGCGCGCTACAGACTTGCTTCGAGTAGCTGAGGTGGCGTATGCCGTCGATTCAGAGGATGTTGCGCGCATTCAGGAAATGCACTTGTTTTTTGGCCATTTATTGTGTGCTCAAGTAGAGGCAGAGATTTTTGCTGAACCTTCAGAGGATGTCCACGGCGAGTAAATCTTACATTGAGGTCGATCCCCAATGCTCCGTTTTGCTTCTTGATCGTGATGGAGTAATCAATCAACGAATCGTTAATGATTACGTGAGATCCTGGGAATCGTTTGTTTTTATGCCTGGTGTTCTAGATGCTTTGTCCTTGCTGTCTAAAACCTATTATGGAATTGCCATAGTCACCAATCAACAGGGCGTTTCCAAGGGATTAATGTCTGAAGAGGATTTGCAAAACATTCATCATGCGATGGTTCAGGAGATTCAATCAGCAGGCGGTCAGATTCATGCCATTTATGCGGCGACCGAGCTTGCCAGTGATTATCCTGTATATCGCAAACCGGCTTTGGGTTGGAAGCCAGCCATCGAACGAGACTTTCCAGAAGTTGATTTTTCGTTGTCCACAATGATTGGGGATTCCGACTCAGATATTGCCTTTGGTAAGGCGCTTGGATGCAACACCGTGGGGCTTGGCGAAAATTTGACGAAAAACATAGCAGATTTCCACGTAAATAGCTGGAAAAGTCTCTTGTCTAAATATGCAATTGACGTACATTAGCACTAAGCGAACTAGCTTGTTATGGCAAAATTATCTTCCTTAAGTCGTAAGTATATTATGGCGTTTTCTGGGTTATTCTTGATTCTGTTTCTAACCCAGCATATGACAATCAACCTGTTAAGTGTTGTTGATTCCTTGAGGCTCAATATTTTTGGTGCCGAGGAATCGAATCTGTTTAATCAGGCAGCCTATTTTATGGGAAATAACCCCGTGGTGCAGTTCGCTTTACAGCCTGTACTGATTGCAGGATTTATGCTTCATATGTTGATGGCTTTTGTGTTGCAGGCAAAAAATGCTGCTGCACGCCCTGATGGCTATCAATATGGCAACAAGGCACGAGCCTACAATTGGGCATCGATGAATATGCTCATCACAGGGGGAGTAGTCATCGGCTTTTTGGGCTTGCACTTCTATGATTTTTGGATTCCTGAGATCACAGCAAAGTATGTGACAGGAAAGGCACATATCGGAGATAGTCCTGCTACAGAGGCCATTCTTGCTGACGTTAACCGGTTTTATCCAGAGTTGGTCCATCGAATGAAGTATCCTTGGCGAGTAGCCATTTATTGTGTGTCGTTTGTATTATTAGGGCTCCATCTTAATCATGGTTTCCAATCATCTTTCCAAACGACCGGAGTAAGTCAAGGAAAATATGTAGCAGGCATCAAAAAAGCCAGTATTGCCTTTGCGGTGATTGTGCCTTTGATGTTTATTGTGGTGGCATTGGTTCACTTTTTTATTAGTTAAGCTTAGGAACAACGAGTTATGAGTATTCTACAATCCAATATCCCAGGAGGTCCATTAAGCGATAAGTGGACAAATCATAAAAATTCAATTCGCCTAGTTAACCCGGCTAATAAACGTAACATCGATATTATTGTCATTGGTTCTGGATTAGCTGGTGCCTCGGCTTCTGCCTCATTGGCTGAGCTTGGTTACAATGTGAAATGTTTCTTTTTTCAAGACAGCCCTCGCCGTGCACACTCAATCGCTGCACAAGGAGGAATCAATGCGGCAAAGAATTACCAAAATGATGGGGATAGCACCTATCGCCTGTTTTACGATACAATCAAAGGTGGAGACTATAGATCTAGAGAGGCCAATGTCCATCGCTTAGCAGAAGTTTCGGCAAACATTATCGATCAATGCGTAGCGCAAGGAGTCCCTTTTGCTCGCGAGTACGGAGGTACGCTTGCCAATCGCTCCTTTGGGGGAGTACAGGTGTCAAGAACCTTCTACGCAAGAGGTCAGACGGGTCAGCAGTTGTTACTGGGTGCATATTCAGCCCTAAGCCGACAAGTTGCAGTTGGTAAGGTCAAAATGTACAATCGTCACGAGCTCTTAGATATTGTAAAAGTTGACGGAAAAGCACGCGGCGTTGTTGTTCGTAACAATGCAACAGGTGAAATCTCTAGTCATGGAGGTCATGCAGTACTGCTTTGTAACGGAGGGTATGGTAATGTATTCTACCTCTCGACCAATGCCATGGGTTCTAATGCTACGGCCTCTTGGAGAGCACATAAGCGAGGTGCCTTCTTTGCAAACCCATCGTTTACGCAAATTCACCCAACCTGCATTCCGGTATCGGGAGACTATCAATCAAAACTTACCTTGATGTCAGAGTCTCTACGAAATGATGGTCGTATCTGGGTTCCTCTTCACAAGGAGGATGCTGAGGCCGTGCGTGAAGGACGTCTACGTCCTACCGATATTCCAGAAGATCGTAGAGATTACTACCTCGAGCGACGTTATCCTGCTTTCGGAAATCTCGTGCCTCGAGATGTTGCTTCTCGCGCGGCAAAAGAACGTTGTGATGCTGGTTTTGGCGTCAATAAAACGGGGCAGGCGGTATTCTTAGACTTTTCCTCGGCGATAGAGCGTTATGGCGAAGAACAAGCGAATTTGAAGGGAATTAGTCCATCGGATCGCGAGGCAGTTATGCAGATGGGACGTGAAGTGGTTAGCGCTAAGTACGGGAACCTCTTTCAAATGTATGAGCAGATTACAGCAGACAATCCGTATGAAACTCCAATGAAAATATTCCCAGCAGTGCATTACACCATGGGAGGTCTTTGGGTTGATTATAATCTAATGACTACTGTACCAGGTCTTTTTGCACTTGGTGAAGCAAACTTCTCCGATCACGGAGCGAACCGTTTGGGAGCTTCTGCGCTGATGCAAGGTCTCGCAGATGGATATTTTGTAATCCCGTACACAATAGGTGAGTATCTTGCCGATGATATCCGAACAGGATCTATTTCGACAGACCATGACGCTTTTAAAGCAGCGGAAATGGAGGCCAAGGGTCATTTATCAAGTCTTCTTTCGATTCAAGGGAAAACGACAGTAGATACCTTCCACCGTAAGCTAGGGAAGTTTATTTGGGATTACTGCGGCATGGCGCGTAGTGAACAGGGCTTAAACTATGCAATTAGCGAAGTACAAGCATTACGCGATGAGTTCTACAACGACGTGCGCATCCCGGGCAAGCTCGACGAGTTAAATCCAGAACTCGAAAAAGCATCCCGTGTATCGGACTTCCTTGAATTAGGAGAATTGATGTGTAATGATGCCCTGAATCGAAAGGAATCTTGCGGAGGACACTTCCGTGAAGAATATCAAACAGAAGAAGGCGAGGCGTTGCGTGACGATAAAGACTATGCCTTTGTCTCGGCTTGGGAATATTCAGGAGATCCTAAAGCACCTAATCATCATAAAGAAGAACTCACCTTTGATAATGTGGAGTTGAAAACAAGAAGTTATAAATAATTCAATCTGAGATTATGAAATTGACCTTACACGTATGGCGCCAAAAAGATGCGCAAACCCAAGGGGAAATGGTTGACTACACCTTGGATAGTGTTTCCGAGGATATGTCCTTTCTAGAAATGATGGATGTTTTGAACCAACAAATCATTGAAGCAGGAGACGAGCCAATAGCATTTGATCATGATTGTCGTGAGGGAATCTGTGGTATGTGTTCCATGGTTATTAATGGTCAGCCACATGGTCCTCAGCAAGGAACGACGACATGCCAATTGCATATGCGGTCGTTTAAGGATGGTGATTCTATCTATATCGAGCCTTTCCGAGCAAAAGGTTTTCCCGTTGTACGCGACCTTATGGTGGACCGATCTGCCTTTGATCGAATCATTCAGTCGGGAGGTTTTGTCTCTGTAGGAACAGGTGCAGCGCCTGATGGGAATGCTATTCCTATTCGTAAGGAAGAAGCTGACGAGGCCTTTAATGCAGCAACCTGTATCGGTTGTGGAGCCTGTGTAGCGAGTTGTAAAAATGCATCAGCAATGCTTTTTGTCTCCGCGAAAATCGCACAACTTGATCGTCTTCCTCAGGGAAAAGTGGAATCAAAAGAGCGTGTACGCAGTATGGTAGTACAGATGGATGAAGAAGGATTTGGTAACTGTACAAATACAGGAGCATGCAGTGCGGAATGCCCGAAAGGAATATCCTTAGAGAATATTGCACGAATGAATCGACTCTATCTCCAATCCTCAGTTTCGCCAACCTAAGTTTGGACCCTACACGATTCGTTTTTTGGCAGTATTTTCAGGGTGTGAATCACCTTACTCGCCTTTTCTGTCTCCTTATTGCATGTATGACATATGTCTGTTCGCTTCATGCGACGCATTACAGGGCAGGAGAAATCTATTATGAGACCATTGGTCCACAGACGATTCGTCTGACCATTGTAACCTACAGTAAGGTAAGTGACCAATCGGCGGCAGCTGACCGTGATAGTCTATTGCTAGATTGGGGCGATGGCACACAAGAACTTGTATTGCGTTCGAACGGTCCCGATCTGGACTTTAATGGGGTTCCTGATGGCGTGATCATTGGGGATGATGTAAAGCTCAATCAATACACGGCGGTGCACACCTATCCTGGGGTTTCTACCTATGTTGTATCCATGCTCGATCAAAATCGTATTGACGATATTATCAATATTGCTGGTGGAGCTGGGGGGTCGGTCAATATTGCTTTCTACGTAGAGGATTCCATCTTTTACCGAGATCCGAACATTTTTGGATTGAATTCATCGCCGATTCTTTTCAATCCACCTATCGACTACGCCAACGTTCAGGATACTTTCCTACACAATCCCAATGCCTACGATGCCGATGGGGACAGTTTAGTTTTTTCACTGATCTCACCGCTTCAGGCTCCTGGTCTCAATGTACCAGCCTACGTCAATCCCGATCAAATCATTCCTGGTGCGAACAATAACTTCACTATAAACCCACGCACGGGTGAGCTCCTCTGGGCAACTCCTCAACAAGTCGGTATCTACAATATTGCGATACTTGTCGAAGAATATCGAAACTTTGACGGGGTAGCGGTAAAAATGGGTACGGTGATTCGCGATATGCAGATCATTGTCGTCAATGAGCCTAATGACCCTCCTCAGTTAGCATCAATTGCTGATACGTGCATCACAGCAGGCGATACTCTGGTGCTGAATCTTAGCGCTACAGACCCTAACTCAAGTGATGTCGTTACCATAAGTGCTAATGGAGCACCCATCATTGACTTCCCTGATCGAACCGCGTTTTCTGAAGTGCCTGGTAATCCTGCAACAGCCACCTTTGCTTGGGCTACGGTTTGCAGCGATATCAGTGCAGGGGAATATCAATTGATATTTAAAGCGGAAGATGACTACGTGTCTGTAAGCGGTACGCCTATTCCATTAGTCGATATCGAATCCTTTTTAGTGAAGGTTGTTCCCCCGCCGCCTACAGGCCTTCTGGCCACCGTGTTTGGCAATGATATCACCTTAACTTGGGATGCGCCCTATGCCTGTGAGACCTCAGATGCCTTCCAATATTTTACTGTCTATCGAAGATATGGATGTGGTGTGGGAAGCTTTGGCTGTAATGCAGATTTAGCCTCGCTGGGTTATGAAGTAGTGGGTACAAACATTACGGCGTCAAGCTTTACCGATACTGATGTTCCTTCGGGCCATGAATACAGCTATGTTGTGGTGGCAGAATTCTTTAATCAGCAGGCCTCGCCTAATGCACCTGCCTATAATGCAGTGAGCAGTGTTCCTTCCGACGAAGCCTGCGTGGTCTTACCCCTTGTAGATCCCATAATCATCAATGTAGATGTTATATCAACTGATGCGTCAAGCGGGGAGGTTTTTGTGCGTTGGAGACGACCTCTAGCCGATAGTACAGCCCTTGATACCCTTGCAGAAGTTGGTCCTTATCGATTTGAAGTCTTTGGAGAAGCAGCATTTGCTCCTGCGCCAGGTACGCTTCGTAATGCATCATTAAGCGCGCTCTACTCAGGCTTGATTGATACTTCCTTTACGGATAACGGACTTAATACACAGTCTTCTCCGCAATCGTATAAGGTGGATTTCTTTACAAGAGATAGCAATCAGTTTAGTCAAAGTCTTCCGGCATCGTCCATCTATCTATCTGTTGGTGCCCAAAACGAAGCATTGAACTTGACTTGGCAGGAAGATGTACCTTGGAATAACACGTCCTACGTGGTCTATCGAAGCCTAGATGATGGAGTAGTATTTGATTCCTTAACCACTGTAGCGACTGCCTCCTATCTTGATACAGGCCTCGTCAATGATTCTAACTATTGCTATTATGTGGAGAGTTATGGAGCCTATACATTAGCCGAGCTGGCCAATGATACCTTGATCAATAAATCACAACGCATTTGTGGTATTCCAATTGATACCATTCCTCCTTGTCCGCCTGCCTTGACGGTTAGTAATGACTGCGATCTAGTGGGTAATGATTTAGGAGTTTTCCGCTTTGATAACCGCTTGGAATGGACGCAAGACAACGGATGTGGTGAGGATGTAGAGTCCTTTAATATCTATGTTTCAGAAGATGGTGGATCGACTTATAATCTTGTTGGCAACACGTCAGACCTTTTCTACACGGATTTCTCATTGCTTTCCTTTGCTCGCTGTTATGTTGTGACTTCGGTGGATGGCTTTGGTAATGAGAGCCTAACAGGAGATACGGTTTGCGTGGAGAATTGCCCCATCTATGAGTTACCCAATACTTTTACGCCCAATGGTGATGGCCAGAATGATTTGTATACGCCGAGAATGCCGTATCGCTTTATTGAATCTGTAGAGTTTCGCATTTATCACTCCTGGGGGAACCTGGTCTTTGAGACAACAGACCCTGATATCAATTGGGATGGAAGTGTGCTCAACGGGGCACAGGCTTCAGAAGGAGTCTATCTCTACGAAGGAAAAGCTTATGTACGCACGACAAGCGGCCTTCAGGCGATTGATTTACCTCTCGGTGCTGGAAACGGAGGATTTATTCATTTAATACGCAGTCAATAATGTTTACGGGGATTATCGAAGCTCAAGCTACAGTTGAAGA
>DLYY01000122.1 GCA_003447535.1 Bacteroidota bacterium
GGGGGTCCTGTAGACTTAAGAACCTCTATTAACCCAGAGAACTATACAGTTTGGCAAAAATTTGGCAGCACGCTATATCACTTCATAGCACCCTTGTTTACCGTGACTATAGGTAGTTTAGCTTACTTAGCCATTCAAATGCGCGGAGGTGTAGTTAATGTAGTCCGAATGGACTTCATCCGCACGGCCCGAGCAAAAGGGCTGCCTGAAGGTAAAGTGCTATGGAAGCATACTTTCCGAAATTCACTGATTCCAATTATCACCCTCTTTGCAGGATTATTCCCATTAATGATTTCAGGATCGGTCATTATTGAACAAATCTTTGGAATTCCGGGTATGGGTAGCATCGCATTTCAGGCCATTTTAACTAGAGACTATCCTATTGTACTTACTGTGCTTATGATTTCTTCTACCCTTACCATTATTGGTATTCTCGTAGCAGATGTCATTTATGCACTAGTTGATCCAAGAATCTCATTTACCAAGAAGTCATGATCGATAAGAAGCAAAAAAACAAGGCGAGCAAGCCCCTAGATCAGAGCTACTGGGGAATTGTTAAGCGGAAGTTTCGAAAGAATATCCCAGCAAGAATTTCACTAATACTCATTGCATTTATTGTGTTTGTTGGGGTCTTTGCACCGATGCTAGCCAATGATCGTCCGATAATGGCAAAAACCACTGACGGCGAAGTCCACTGGCCAGCATTTGCTTCTTTTAAAGCCTCTTGGCAGGAGACCTTCGGGGGGAAAAGTCCATGCGACAAAAGTGAAGCATGTGGTGACTCATTAAGCGTTTGTAAAGATCCCAATACCTGCGACTGGAAACAACTAAGAGTCGACGGCAAACTAGAGCAGCAATTCTGGCCACTTATACCCTATTCGCCAAATGAAGCCGATCAACTCAATGTGCAATACAAAAGCCCAAAGTGTTCGGAACAGATTCTTGGAGAAAATGCTGATGAAGACAAAAATAACCCGAAGGGTTGGAGATGCCACACAGCGGGAACAAACCTTCGAGGGGAAGATATGATGTCTAGACTCATTCATGGCTGCCGTATCGCTGTGCTTGTTGGTGTAATATCCATGGGTATAGCCTCAATTATAGGAATCATAGTGGGTGCCATAGCGGGATATTTCGGAGATAATCGACTTAAGATTAAACGAATATCCCTACTGTTGTCGATCCCATTTTTGATACTCTTATTGTTTGCCTTATTGTTATGGCTTCCTACCTTTTATCATCAAAAGCTAAACCCTGATCGATATTCCTCCTTAGCCGAAGTTCCGGGTGGTCTCTCTAATCTTCTGCGAATTGTACTCATTGCCTATACCTTTTTTGTTGTCTTCTTGATTCCCAACATTTGGTATTGGGTGCGGAATGGCCGCCCCTTCAAGGTGTTGCGACATATTCCTTCTATTCAAGCTTACTTTACTGATGAAAATCATGGAAACAAAAGATTTTGGTGGGCACTCAACCTTATTTTCCTACCCGTCTTTGCCCTGTGGCTAGCCTCTTATTTTCAGTATGATGTAGATGCAACAAGCTGCGCTAAGACGCCATCTCAAGACGGTGGATGGGCAAATTTTGGTAATATTTGCCAACTGTCTTCCATGATGGGTAAACTCAAACTCCTGATTACAGGACTTGTTATATTCTTACTCTTTCAAATTCCGACAAAACTCGGTGGTCTTATTGCCGCGCGATTTGATCGAGGACATTGGGTTAATAGTGAAATGAATATCCCTGTTGATTTATGGATTTCCCGTGTCATCGAAGTATTTATTTCTATTCCTCGATTGCTTCTGATTTTGGCTGCCGTTGCCGTATACCAATCCGAAGATGGGGGTGGTGGAATTCTCCTTGTCATGGCAGTCATTGGATTTACCACATGGACACGTATAGCCCGCTTCATGCGAGGAGAATTGCTTAGAGTGCGTAATCTTGAGTTTATTGAAGCGGCACAGGCTCTTGGATTTAAGAACTTTAGAATTATTCTCCGCCATGCATTACCCAACGCATTGACATCAGTGCTTATTGCCATTGCCTTTGGCGTAGCTTCTGCCATATTAATCGAGTCTTCACTTTCTTTCTTAGGTATTGGAGTTGAGGCAGAAACGGCCACATGGGGTAAAATGCTGGCTGACTCAAGAGCTCATCCCGAGGGTTGGTGGCTTGCCGTATTCCCTGGGGTTGCCATCTTCTTGACGGTAACTATGTTTAATCTATTAGGAGAAGGTTTGGCCTCGGCACTTGATCCAAAATCGCGATAGCACTACCCCTTAAATTGCTGAATCAAGGCTAGTACTTCCTTATGCATAGCTTCTTCAGATAAGAAAGAAAGGTTGATCGCCTCGAGAGATTTGGCTACGGATGGATTCTCCCAAAATTGTCGAAGTAAGGCAGCTTCTGCCAGGCCACGAATTCTTGCTTTACGTTGTCGATTGAGGCGGGCTTCTTTAAATCCCCCCTTGAATTGGTGCTGAATGAATTGAGCAACTGCACTGTTCAGCCGATCAAGTCCTAACCGGTTATTAGCAGAAGTTTTTACAAGAGGAATATCCCATCCCGAAGATTCATGTTGGTGTAAGGACATTGACTGCTTCCACTGACGCATTACCTCTCGGGTCAAGCCATCATCTTGATCATCAATTTTAGTAAATACTACGATATCAGCTGTTTCAACAACCCCTCGTTTTATTCCCTGCAGACCATCGCCAGCCTCTGCCTGTGTGAGATATAGCAGGGTATCAACCAAGTCAGCAATTGACACTTCACTTTGACCAACACCCACGGACTCAATCCATAGTTCTTTATAGCCTACGAGATAGAGCAACTGCATGACTAAAGCAGTATTTCGATTAACTCCTCCTAAAGCCCCCGATGAGGGACTTGGCCTTATAAAGACGCGAGGATCAATAGCAATATCAGGCATTCTAGACTTGTCTCCCAGGATACTTCCGCCATGTCGATGGCTACTTGGATCAATGGTCAATATAGCCAGCTTATCTTGAGGATTGTTTGCTAAAAAATCTTGGGCAAAGGCATTAATGAGGGTGCTTTTCCCAACACCCGGGCTTCCTGTGAAGCCAAGCCGATGACAAGCAGTATCAGGCGCACTGGTGGAGAGCCCTTGCAGAACTTCCAAAGCAAAATCCCTATGGTCTTGACGTTGACTTTCTACATAGGAAATCGTCTTGCTTAATGCGGCACGATCCCCTTCTAAAAGCCGTGTGATCCAATCTGAAACTTTATGCTGCATAGGATGTATTCCTTTGGTAAAGGTCGGTTTTTTAAGCCAAACTAATTTATCATCCATTGTACCCTGAAAATCAAGCTACCCTGAAAGTGTATTTTCGCCTTGAAAAACTATGGTTATGGGCAAACGAAGCGTTTTGATTACTGGAGCAACTGCTGGCATTGGCGCCGCATGTGCTACAACACTAGCCGCCAATGGATATGATGTTATACTAACGGGTAGACGGGAGAATCGACTTGCCGCCCTGCAAAAAGAAATCACAAACGTTTATAATGTCGATTGTACAACGCTTGCCTTTGATATCCAGGATCGCAGGTCAACCTTGGAAGCGATTAACTCCTTGCCGGATACCTGTGCAATTGATGCTGTAATTAACAACGCAGGCCTTGCCCTCGGGAAAGGACCTTTCCAAGAAAGTCAACCTGAAGATTGGGATATTATGCTCAGCACCAATGTGACAGGACTTCTCACCGTCACCCATGGCATAATGCACAAACTCAAAGTTTCTAAACATCCCCATATCATAAATATAGCCTCCATAGCAGGCATGGAATCTTACGCTGGAGGACATGTCTATTGTGCCACAAAGGCTGCCGTGCGATCATTGACAAAATCCTTACGAATCGATCTTCTGCCACTAGGAATCAAGGTAAGTGCCATTTCGCCTGGCATGGTAGAAACCGAGTTTTCAGAAGTTCGCTTTAAAGGCGATAAAGAATTGGCCCAAAAGGTATACCGCGGATTTCAGCCCTTAGTGGCTCAAGATGTGGCAGACGTAGTTCTATACCTGCTCAACTTACCCAAGCACATCTGTCTGAATGAAGTGGTCATGACAGCCACCGCACAAGCCAATGCCTACCACACAGTCAAGGACTAGTTTATTCTCTACCTAAAATTTCAATTGCGGCTTCGGCAAGCTTAGTACCCGGACCAAAAACCAACGCAACGCCCGAGTCGTACAATGCCTGATAATCCTTCGAAGGTATAACACCACCCGCAATTACCTTGATATCGCCCCCACCCTGCTGCCTTAGAAGCTCTATAAGTTCAGGAATTAGCGTCTTATGCCCTCCAGCCAAACTACTCACCCCTAAAAAGTGTACATCATTATCAATGGCTTGGCGAGCTGCTTCTTCAGGTGTTTGGAATAATGGTCCGACATCAACATCAAATCCTAGGTCAGCAAACCCTGTGGCAATTACTTTAGCTCCTCGATCGTGGCCATCTTGCCCCATTTTACATATGAGAATTCTAGGTTGTCTGCCTGCATCTTTTGCAAAATGCAAAACCGCTTCACGGGCTTTTTGAAAGCTCTCTTTACTTGTCATTTGCTTTGCATATACACCTGAAATTAGAGCACTTTGCGGAGTGTATCGAGTATAGGACGATTCCATAGCCTCCGAAATCTCTCCTAAAGTTGCCCGCAAACGAGCCGCTTTTACAGCCAGCTCTAATAGATTATTGCCATCATCACAGGCCTTTCGCATGGCATGAAGAATATTATTAACCGCCTCCTCGTCTCGACTATTTTTTATGTGTTGTAAACGAGATACTTGATCTTGCCTGACAGTAACTGCATCGACGGAGAGCACATCAAAGGATTCTTGTGAACGCGCAGTAGTAAAGGCATTAACGCCAATTATTTTATCCTCGCCAGCATCAATACGTGCTTGCTTTTCTGCTGCAGACGCTTCAATTCGTTGCTTTGGAATGCCTTGTTCAATAGCTTTAGTCATTCCTCCTGCTTCTTCAATCTCATCGATTAAGGCATTGGCCTCGGCCATCAAAGATTCTGTTCTATCTTCAATAACCGTGCTTCCGCCAAGACCATCTATAAACTGCAGCAGTCCGTGATCTGATTGCAATTGTTTTTGGGTGTTTCTTGCGATTTCCGCAGAGAAAGGCGTAGGTAAGGCGATTGCCTCGTCAAAAGAATTGGTGTGAAGGGATTGCGTTCCCCCAAATAATGCGGCAAGCGCTTCGATGGTTGTCCGCCCAATATTATTATAGGGATCTTGTTCTGTGAGGCTCCATCCCGAGGTCTGACAATGGGTTCTTAGAAGCATCGATTTGCTATTCTTTGGATCACAGGCTTTGACACGTTGTGCCCATATTTCACGTCCTGCTCGAAGCTTTGCTACTTCGCTGACAAAGTCCATTCCTATTCCCCAGAAAAAAGAGAGTCTTGGCGCAAAGGCGTCAATGTCTAGTCCTGCCGCTAATCCTGTTCGAATATATTCTAGACCATCTGCAATGGTATAGGCTAATTCAAGGGCTGTGCTAGCGCCTGCCTCTTGCATGTGATATCCTGATATAGATATGGAGTTAAACTTCGGCATATGGGCCGACGTATATTGAAAGATGTCCGATATAATGCGCATGCTGGGGCGGGGCGGATAGATATAGGTGTTACGCACCATAAATTCCTTGAGAATGTCATTTTGAATAGTCCCTGCAAGCTTGGACTGTTCAACGCCACTTTCCTCAGCAGCTACGATATAAAATGCCATAATTGGAATCACAGCACCATTCATTGTCATGGAAACCGACATAGTATCTAGAGGAATTCCATCAAACAATATTTTCATATCCTCCACGCTATCGATAGCCACCCCTGCCATACCCACATCGCCCGAAACCCGCGGGTGGTCTGAATCATATCCTCGGTGAGTGGGCAAGTCAAAGGCTACAGAAAGGCCCTTTTGTCCTGCCGCTAAGTTTTTTCTATAAAAGGCATTCGATGCTTCAGCTGTAGAAAAGCCCGCATACTGGCGAATGGTCCAAGGCCTTCCCAAATACATGGAGGCGTAGGGGCCTCTACGAAAAGGGAAAATGCCAGGAGCCTGTAGTCTATTTGTCATTGGGCAGAGATGGTTTAGTATTGGCAACACGGATTAAATCCCACACTAAGGCGTCAACAGTATGACTGCCTGCCAAAATATCTGGCCACTTGTTTAGGTTTGACTCATGCCTCAATAGCAATTGAATGTTTCGAGCAAGTCTTCTAAAATTGTCATCGTTTCTCCAGCGCGTTGGACAAAGTCGCAACAGCTTTGCTCCAGAAAGGATTGAAGAGAGGGCCATTACCGAAGATCGAATCAAGGCGTCCTCTTGACGAATACCCTCGAAGTCTTTGTCCAAGACATATTGATGGATTACAAGGCATTGCTCGCCAAAGGTTTCCTTCGCCAGATAGAGAAGGGCTCGATTCCATGAAGCATTGCGATAGAAGTCTAGGTCGAACGGTCGGTCGAGAATGATTCGGCCGTGTTGATCTAACATGTTACTTATAGCGGACCATGATGAGGAAAATGATTGCCTTCCTCCTATAGCTGTCTCAAGGACCAATGCGGGCCATACATTGTCTGGAAATCTATCGCTATCAGTGACTATACTATCCCGAGTCAAAGAGTATGAACCTGACCACACCCCATGATTTTGACTTAGCTTTTGAGCCAACTGCTCACTAAGTCCACCTCCTTGATCTCTTAAATGGAGTTGTATGTGTGGAAGTGAAATTTCTTCTAAAAAATTAAGAGAATTTTCCTTTTGTACCCAAACCGTAGGAGATTCAAGGCCCGTCATTAAGTCTTCGAGAAGTGTTCTATTGAGCACCCCGTCATCCCCTTCCCTAAAGTCGTCTCCAATAGACCATTCATTGGTTGACAATTCTCCCAAGGAGGAGACTGCGTCAGTAGATATTCCAAGTGCCTTGGTCTGCCAATCCTCACCAAGATGTATGTTCTGGCGATCGTGTGCATCGCCTTTTAACTCTTTGTCTGCTCTAGCAAACCACTGGGAAAACATATCAGATTGAACAGAAGGATCATTGCGGTCCATACCTTTAATTTAACACTATCTTTGCTGAAAATCGGTGTATGAGTTTGGATGTACTGCGAATTGAACAACAGGGAAATGTAAAAGTGATCACCTTAAATCGGCCCAAAAGCCTAAATGCACTCAACAAAGAGGTGATTCAAGCCCTCGAAGACACTTTTCAATTGATAGACGGAGATGCGTCCGTTCAAGGAGTTATTCTAACAGGAGAGGGCGAAAGAGCATTTGCCGCAGGTGCAGACATCTCCGAATTTCAAAACCTTGAAGCAAAAGATGGTGAGGCATTCGCCTTAAAAGGTCAGAAGGTATTTTCCCTTATTGAACAATGCAGCAAGCCTGTGATTGCCGTAATAAACGGCTTTGCCTTGGGCGGAGGGTGCGAACTCGCTATGGCTTGTCATATGCGAATTGCCACATCCAATGCCAAGTTTGGCCAGCCTGAAGTAAACCTTGGATTAATCCCTGGCTATGGTGGTAGCCAACGATTGTTACACCTCATTGGCAAAGGAAAGGGCTTGGAGTACCTTATGACTGCTGAAATTATTCCCGCCTCAACGGCGTTGTCACTAGGATTAGTTAATTACGTTGAAGAAGATAAATCCTCTGCGATGGAAAAAGCACAATCGCTATTAGCTACTATTGCTACCAAGGCACCCCTTGCTATTGGGCATGTTATTCGGTGTGCTAATGCGGTCTATGACGAGCGCCTTAATGGCTACCATGAAGAAGCCAAAAGATTTGGCACGTGCACGGCAACAGATGACTTCAAAGAAGGAGCCTCCGCCTTTTTAGAAAAAAGAAAAGCCTCATTTAAGGGACAATAAATCATTAAGACTTAAAAATCATGAGTGAATATCGCATTGAAAAAGACACCATTGGAGAAGTACACGTAGAGGCTGATAAGTATTGGGGCCCTCAAACCCAACGCTCCATCAGCAATTTTCCGATTGGAAGAGGTATCAATACTATGCCTATTGAGATCATAAGGGCTTTTGCCGTCTTAAAAAAAGCAGCAGCTATCACCAATGCTGAAATCGGTGGTCTGGATCAAGAAAAATGCGAATGGATCGGAAAAGCGTGCGATGAGATTCTAAGCGGCCGCTTAGATGATGAATTTCCTCTTGTCGTTTGGCAAACCGGTTCCGGTACTCAATCCAATATGAATGTCAATGAAGTCTTGGCGAATTGGGCCCATGTTCATCGCGGAGGGAAACTCACCGATCAAGAAAAATTTATTCACCCCAACGATGATGTAAATAAATCCCAATCATCCAATGACACCTTCCCTACGGCGATGCATATTGCATGCTACAGCCTTTTAATGGAAGTAACTATCCCGGGACTTGTCGAATTGCGCAATGCCCTTCAAGAAAAAGTGGAGGCCTTTAAAGATGTCGTTAAAATCGGACGAACGCACTTTATGGATGCCACGCCAGTTACGTTAGGGCAGGAATTCTCAGGATATGTTTCCCAATTAAACCATGGGTTAATCGCCTTAGAAAACGCAATGGATCATCTAACAGAATTGGCCCTTGGAGGGACCGCTGTGGGTACAGGCATTAATACGCCTGAGGGGTATGCTGAGCGAGTGGCTGATGTAATCGCAGAATTGACCGGTCTTCCCTTTATTACCGCTGAAAACAAATTTGAAGCGCTTGCTGCCCATGATGCACTTGTGGAAGCACACGGTGCATTGAAAACGATAGCTGTAAGCTTGATGAAAATTGGAAATGACATCCGCATGCTCTCCTCGGGACCACGATCAGGTATTGGTGAAATCACCATACCCGCCAATGAGCCAGGATCGTCAATCATGCCAGGCAAAGTCAATCCGACCCAATCTGAAGCATTAACTATGGTGTCAGCTCAGGTGCTGGGTAATGACGTTGCCGTTAACATCGGCGGTTCCAATGGCCATTTTGAGCTCAATGTGTTTAAACCAATGATAGTCTACAACTTCTTGCATTCTGCTCGACTTATTGGAGATGCCGCGTCGTCTTTTGCGAAGAACTGCGTAGAGGGAATTCAACCTAATCATAACCGCATTGAGGAGCACCTAAACAACTCGCTAATGCTAGTGACAGCGCTTAACCCACACATTGGATATTATAAGGCAGCCGAAATTGCTAATAAAGCACATGCTGAAGGAAGCACGCTCAAGGAAGCAGCTATGGCCCTTGGATACCTAAGCTCCCAAGAATACGATGCCTGGGTTGACCCATCTAAAATGATTGGGTAAAAGAAGGAGATTTTCTAATTTTTAAAGATTAGCAACTATTGCCTATCTTAAATGAAACTAGAACTATGAACCGATTCCTCTCCTTTATTGTCCTTTGTATCGCCTTTGCGCTGCATCATAACCATGCGAGTGCACAAACGTTGTACTCAGAAGACTTTGACGGTGGGTCACTTGCGAGCAAAGGGTTTACTGTCCTTAATGTTGATGGATTGACTGGAAATGCTGGTTTAGATGGTGCTTTTATTGGATTATCAGATTCATTTACTAATAAAGCCTGGATCAATTCATTAGCTATCGGGGGGAGTGTCTGCGCGTTAAGTACATCTTGGTATGACCCGGCGGGAACCTCAAATGATTGGCTTATTACTCCCCCGATTACCCTTGCCGGTAGCAACTTAAACATTAATTGGAGAGATATCGCCTTGGATCCCGCATTTGCTGATGGATACAATGTGTTTATCTCAATAAGTGCGGGAAATACCGTCGGAAGTTTTAATCCTGCTCCGATTTATTCAACCGTCGGAGCTCCTGCAACTTGGACGGAGCAATCAGTTAATCTCAACACCTACGCCGGCCAAACAGTAACCTTTGCCTTTGTAAATAACTCTGCAGACAAATATCTCCTGGGGATTGATTCAATCCGTGTAAACAACCTTGCCCTTGATGATGTGGCCGTGAGCCAACCCAGATTGAGCGAGTATACGGCTATACCTTTTGAGCAAGCAGGAACCTATTTACCTT
>DLYY01000204.1:0-3245 GCA_003447535.1 Bacteroidota bacterium
GTAACCTGCGTGGATATTGATCAGAAGAAGATTGACGGCCTAAAGAACGGCATTCTCCCCATTTACGAACCGGGTCTAAAAGAGATAGTAAAGCGCAACTATGCCAAGGGCCGGTTAAACTTTTCGACCGATCTAAGTGAAGCCATCCAAGGTTCAACAGCTGCTTTTATTGCGGTTGGTACCCCTCCAGGTGAAGACGGTTCTGCCGATTTAAGTTATGTGTTGGGTGTAGCTGACAACATCGGGAAAAACCTAAAAGAATACAGAGTGATCGTTGACAAAAGCACCGTTCCCGTTGGAACAGCAGATATAGTATCCGCACAAATTGCTCAGCATACCCAAGTAGACTTTGATGTAGTTTCGAATCCAGAATTCCTCAGAGAAGGAATGGCAGTAGATGATTTCTTAAAACCAAGCCGTGTAGTGATTGGAACCTCTTCAGAGAAAGCATCAGATATTATGCGCCAAATCTATGAGCCTTATGTGCGGCAAGGACACCCTATCCTTGTTATGGACGAGCGGTCTGCGGAAATGACCAAATATGCTGCGAATAGTTTCCTAGCCACAAAAATCTCCTTCATGAATGAAGTAGCCAATCTTTGCGAAATCGTTGGAGCTAATGTAGATAATGTTCGCATTGGAATGGCACCCGATGACCGAATTGGCAGACGATTCTTGTTTGCGGGCGTAGGTTATGGAGGGAGTTGTTTCCCTAAAGATGTACTCGCACTTCACAAAACCTCTAAGGACAACGACTACGAATTCAAAATTCTCGATGCCGTCATAAAGGTGAATCATGAGCAACGCGTACGTTTTTATCAAAAGATTTACGACCACTTTAATGGAGAGTTACAAGGCATGCAAATCGCGCTTTGGGGACTTGCATTTAAACCAGAAACAGATGATATTCGAGAGGCTCCCGCTTTATACATCATTGACAAGTTATTGGAAGCAGGTGCGAAAGTTAAAGCCTATGACCCAGAGGCAATGGGAAATGTTAAAGCGCTATACGGTGATCGAGTAGAGTTTTGTGATACTATGTATGATGCGTTGGAAGCATCTGATTTTCTCGTTATTGTAACTGAATGGTCTGCATTTCGACAACCTGACTTCGACAAGATCAAAGACGCGCTAAAATTACCTCTGGTTTTTGATGGCCGGAATCTTTACGACAAAGAACGAATCAAGGATCTCGGAATCGTTTATCGAAGTATAGGAAGACCGTAGAATAAAGAAATGAGCATCCAAAACAAACCAAGAGTTCTAGTAACAGGAGGGGCTGGCTTCCTCGGGTCACACCTGTGTCATCGGTTCTTTAACGAGGGGTTTGATGTCATTGCAATGGATAACTTGATTACCGGCTCAATAAAGAATATTGAAGATCTCTTTGGCAAAGAGCGTTTCACATTTATGAATCACGATGTCACCAAGTTTGTGCACATTAGCGGCCACTTAGATTATATAATGCATTTTGCTTCTCCCGCAAGTCCAATTGATTATTTAAAAATTCCAATTCAAACACTGAAAGTTGGAGCCCACGGAACGCACAACTTATTGGGACTTGCTAAAGCAAAGAATGCTCGAATTTTAGTTGCCTCGACTTCTGAGGTCTACGGAGATCCATTAGAACATCCTCAAACAGAAAAATATCTTGGAAACGTAGACCCAGTTGGACCAAGAGGGGTATACGACGAAGCCAAACGCTACATGGAGGCATTAACTATGGCCTACCATAGATTTCACAACGTTGAGACTCGTATCGTACGTATTTTCAACACATTTGGTCCAAAAATGAGGCTCAATGATGGAAGAGTTCTGCCAGCCTTTCTAGGTAATGCACTCGAGGGAAAGAATCTTCCAATTTTTGGTGATGGCTCACAGACTCGTTCATTTTGTTATGTTGATGACACCATTGAGGGTATATACAGAATCCTTTTGAGTGACTGCCCTGATCCAATCAATATTGGCAATCCAGATGAGATCAGCATAGCTCATTTTGCCAAAGAAGTACAGGAACTTTTTCCTGATCGCACAATAAGTCTTGATTATCACCCTTTACCAGAAGGAGACCCAAAACTTCGTAGACCAGACATTAGTAAGGCCAAAGAGCTTCTTGATTGGAAACCTGTTATGCAACGGAAAGAGGGATTAATGCGAACTTTGGAATATTTTAAAAACCTACCCCAAAAAGAACGAGATACACAAGCCCATAATGACTTTTCAAAATTCATCATACGATAAACGGTAATCATGCATCAACAACTTTTAAAGAAAGAGAAAACCTTGGCCGTTATTGGTCTTGGATATGTTGGACTGCCCATCGCCCTTGCTTTTGCAAAAAAAGCACGTGTTATAGGATTTGACATCAATGCCGAACGCGTCGACATGATGAAAAACCATATTGACCCAAGCAAGGAATTAGAACCAAAGGCATTTGATGGTTGTGACATACAATTTACCCACTCCATCGATGATTTAAAAAGTGCATCGTTTTACATTGTAGCGGTACCAACCCCAGTGGATAAACACAAAGTACCTGATCTTACACCCGTATTATCCGCTTCACGCACAGTAGGGAAAGTACTCTCTAAAGGAGACATCGTGGTGTATGAATCCACTGTTTATCCAGGTTGTACCGAAGACGATTGTATCCCCGTCTTAGAAGAAGCGTCAGGGCTCCGATGGATCGACGACTTCAAGGTCGGTTATTCACCAGAACGTATTAATCCAGGAGATAAAAAACATACATTAGAAAACATCGTAAAGGTAGTATCAGGAAGTGACGATGAGTCCTTAGATGTGATTGCAACCATGTATGAGCAAGTGGTTGACGCAGGCGTCCACCGGGCGTCTACTATCAAAGTTGCTGAGGCAGCAAAAATTATCGAAAACACCCAAAGAGACTTGAACATTGCTCTAATGAATGAG
The DNA here is from genome assembly GCA_003447535.1 of Bacteroidota bacterium. Classification (GTDB taxonomy): domain Bacteria; phylum Bacteroidota; class Bacteroidia; order Chitinophagales; family UBA8649; genus UBA8649. Next base: position 2,929 of record DLYY01000204.1, read on the forward strand.
CTCTCTAAAATTTTTGACCTCATGGATATCAATACCTACGATGTACTTGAAGCAGCTAACACGAAATGGAATTTTCTTAACTTCTTTCCCGGACTAGTCGGAGGTCATTGTATTGGTGTAGACCCATATTATCTAGCTCAAAAAGCAGAAGAAAAGGGTTATCATCCAGAAATTATACTTGCTGGAAGAAGAATGAATGATAGCATGGGCGACTATGTAGCCAAAGAAGTCGTTAAAATAATGATTAAAAAAGGCTTAAGTATAAAAGATTCAAAAGTTTTAATATTAGGAATAACTTTTAAAGAAAATTGTCCAGA
>DLYY01000204.1:3363-3642 GCA_003447535.1 Bacteroidota bacterium
TCATTGTATTGGTGTAGACCCATACTATCTGACCTATAAAGCTATGTCCAAGGGCTATAAACCTGAAGTAATTCTTGCAGGAAGACGGATAAATGATAGCATGGGAGCTTATGTAGCAAAAAAATTAGTTCAAGCGCTGATAAAGGGAGGTAAGGACGTGAGCGAATCAAAGGTCCTTATTATGGGAGCCACGTTCAAAGAAGACGTAAGCGACATTAGAAACACCAAAGTTGTAGATGTTATTCAAGAGCTTGTTGATTATTCCGTGACGGTAGATGT
>DLYY01000196.1 GCA_003447535.1 Bacteroidota bacterium
CCAAATGGGGTCTGGTCCGAATCGATATGACCCCGAGGCAATTCCTGATCCACTGCCACTGGCAAAGTACCCATTGTTGTCGTCTAAAATCCACCCTCGTAAATCAAAGCAGGTATCGTTGCAATTGACATCACCATACACTATGATTTCAACGAATTCTTCTGCACCACTTGGGCCTTGGCTTAACTCATTGATGTAAGGTCCGTTAACTAGTAATGGCTGGGCCATGCTCTCGATGAGCCATAGCATTAAGCCAATAAGCAAAGTATAATGCTTTTGCATTGCCCTAAATTAACGCTAAGACACGTAAAATGTAGGTCTAGATTTTAACTTATTGACAATCTGATTTATCATCAAATTAATGCATCCCTAGGATATTCTCAAAAAAGTAACTCGTCTTTAGACGAAGGATGGTATTATAAAGTGTTTATAATATCATTAAGTGTAGAAGAAGGTCTCATAGCCTGACTCGCTTGCTCTGTATTCGGTAAATAATACCCTCCAGAATCACCTATGCTTCCTTGGACTGCAAGAAGTTCTTCGACAATTTGATTTTCTTTTTCTTCTAGATCCTTGGCGATCGGTGTGAAGAGTTGACTTAGCTCAGCGTCGTCTAGTTGAGAAGCCAATGCTTCAGCCCAAAATTTGGCCACATAGAAGTGAGAGCCTCGGTTATCAATTCCCCCAAGTCGTCGGGTAGGGGACTTGTTTTCGCTCAAGTATCGATTGTTCGCCTCTCCAAGTGCTTTGGCCAATACCTTAGCTTTTTCATTACCTGTTGTTTCTGCTAAATGCTCGTAGGAAACCTCTAGGGCAAGAAATTCACCAAGGCTATCCCAGCGCAAATAGTTCTCTTTTTCAAATTGTTGAACATGCTTTGGAGCCGATCCACCTGCACCTGTTTCAAACAAACCTCCTCCGTTCATCAGAGGAACGATAGATAGCATTTTAGCTGAAGTCCCTAACTCTAAAATTGGAAAAAGGTCTGTCAGGTAATCTCTTAAGACGTTTCCTGTGACCGAAATGGTATCTTCTCCACGATGGATTCGCTCTAGACTGAAGGTTGTCGCATCAAGTGGTGAAAGGATGTGTATCTCAAGTCCAGCGGTGTCGTAATCTTGTAAATAGCGGTTAACTTTTTCAATGAGCTGTGCATCATGAGCGCGGTTTGCATCTAACCAGAATACGGCAGGGGAGCCGGTAGCTCTTGCGCGGTCAACGCCAAGCTTTACCCAATTTTGAATCGGGGCATCTTTTACTTGACACATGCGAAAGATATCTCCTGACGCCACAGCTTGTTCCATAATGACATTTCCGTCTACAACAACTTGGACACAACCTTCCCCTTCAATTTGGAATGTCTTGTCATGTGACCCATATTCCTCTGCTTTTTGAGCCATAAGGCCGACATTGCTCACACTACCCATAGTAGATGGATCAAAAGCGCCATGTTGTCTACAAAAGTCAATAGCAGCTTGATATACTCCACTGTATGAACGGTCTGGGATAACCGCCGTTGTGTTTTGTGTCTTACCCTCTTTATTCCACATTTTACCTCCCTCACGAATCATTGCTGGCATAGAGGCATCAATAATGACATCTGAGGGTACGTGAAGATTTGTAATACCACGGTCCGAGTCGACCATCGCTAAGTCAGGTCTATTGGCATAGACTTTTTCTATCGTCGCAAGAATAGCTGATCGTTCTTGGCCATCGAGTAAACTTAACTTATCGTATAGATCGCCTAAACCATTTCGAAAATCTACTTCTATTCGAGTCAATATATCAGCATGAGCAGATAAGACCTCTTTAAAGTATACTTCAACCGCTGCACCAAAGATGATCGGATCACTCACCTTCATCATGGTGGCTTTCATGTGCAGTGAAAAGAGATTGCCTCCATTGCCTTGGATTTCTTGAAGGACCTTAGATAAGAATTCCTTGAGCGCGCTCATAGACATTACAGCACAGTCTATCACTTCGCCTTTTAATAATGTTATGCCTGATTTTAATGCGCTAGATTCTCCAGAATTTGCCTTAAACACGATAGAAGCTTCTCCGTTTGTCTCCATGGTGACGCTTTTTTCAGAACCGAAAAAGTCTCCATGGGTCATGCTTGCAACACGGGTTGTGCTATCTTTTGACCATGTACCCATTCGATGAGGATTAGCCTGAGCAAATGCCTTGACGGCTTTCGGTGCGCGACGATCACTATTTCCTTCTCGTAAAACAGGATTTACCGCTGAGCCTTTTATTTTATCATAAATGCCTTTGACTTTTTTTTCTTCAGCATTACTGGGTGACTCGGGGTATTCTGGTAATGGAAAGCCTGCCTGTTGTAATTCTTTAATACATGCCTTGAGTTGAGGTATAGAGGCACTAATATTAGGGAGTTTAATGATGTTGGCTTCTGGTGTCTTTGCTAGGGCACCTAACTCTGCTAAGTCATCACTAAATTGCTGATTTGCAGGAAGAATATCATTGAATTGCGATATGATTCTAGCAGCAAGTGAGATGTCTCTTGTTTCGATATCTATCCCTGCTCGCTTCGAATAAGCCTGGATAATCGGTAACCACGAATAGGTTGCTAGTGCTGGCGCCTCATCGGTGATCGTATATAAAATCTTTGACGTTTTGGACATGGTGTTGTGCATTTATAAGCGAGCACAAATATACAAGTCCAATAGGCACTATTGCCGGTCATTTAATGGATAAAATAATCTTAGGCCTTCTTTTTTAATTGGGTAAAGTAGTGGTAGAAATAAGGAACCGTTTCAATGCCTTTATAAAAATTCCATAATCCAAAGTGTTCATCTGGAGAATGAATAGCATCACTATCAAATCCAAAACCCAAGAGTACGGTACTCGCACCAAGTACTTCTTCAAACATGCTTACTATAGGAATGCTACCCCCTGATCGAAGAGGAATAGGCACCACTCCGAAGGTTGCCTCCATTGCTTGAGATGCCGCTTGATAGGCGATGGAATCCACTGGTGTGACTGCTGGCTCTCCACCGTGATGGGGAGTTACGTTCACTTTAACACTATCTGGTGCTAAAGATTGAAAGTGTTTGGTAAAGAGTTCTGTAATCTTCTCTGAGCTTTGATAAGGCACAAGGCGCATAGAAATTTTTGCATAAGCCTTCGAGGGTAGGACAGTTTTTGCACCTTCTCCTATATACCCGCCCCACATGCCATTAACATCGAGAGTAGGCCTAATCGATGTTCTTTCTAAGGTTGAAAATCCCTCTTCTCCCTTGACTGCTTGTATATCTAAATGAGCTTTGTACTCATCCAGACTAAAGGGTGCACTCGCCATAAGATCTCTTTCCTCAGCTGATACATCTTCTACATCATCATAAAAACCATCTACCGTGATACGGCCCTCTTTATCATGTAAGCTGGCAATCATTTGGCTCAATACATTAATCGGATTAGCCACTGCTCCCCCGTAGACACCGGAATGGAGATCTCGATTGGGGCCGGTCACTTCCACTTCAACATAACTCAAACCTCGAAGGCCTGTTGTAATGGAAGGTTGTTCTTTGGATAACATGGCGGTATCTGAAATGAGAATGACATCACAGGAAAGCAAGGAAGTATTGGCTTTAACAAAGTCTTCTAAATTGGCGGACCCAACCTCCTCTTCCCCCTCTATGAGGACTTTTACATTACATGGAAGCGTTTCCGTTTGGATGAGCACTTCAATGGCCTTGACTTGCAAATACATTTGCCCTTTATCGTCGCAAGCCCCACGAGCATAGATCTTTTCATCGCGTATAACCGGCTCAAAGGGTGGGCTTGTCCACAACTCAAGAGGGTCGGCTGGCTGGACATCATAATGCCCGTACACCAAAACGGTCGGAAGGTTAGGGTCAATGATTTTTTGCCCGTAGACCATGGGAAAGCCAGCGGTTTCATAAGCACAAACTTCTTCTAAGCCGACCTTGGTTAGTCTGTTTTCAAGGTCTTTGGCCATGCAAAAGACCTCATTAGCATACGCTGGATCAGCACTGACAGAAGGTATTTTTAGGATGTTATTTAACTCCTCGAGCATGCGATCCTTGTGCTTGTCTAGATAGGCTTTCCAAAGGTTAATTTGCTTGTTTTTCATGCGATTAAATCAATAATTAATAAATTTTAGGCTTTTGGCGAGAAAAAGAAAGTTATTTTCACGCTGTATTTAAACAATTAATCGAAAATAAGATTACCAAGTCTAACCCATTTTTTTAAATCATATGAATCTTTTTGTAGCAAAACTAAATTTCGATACCACTGAGGAAACCCTTAGAGCACTGTTCGAAGAAAACGGTGAAGTATCTTCTTGTAAAATAATTATTAATCGCGACACGGGCCGGTCCAAAGGCTTTGGTTTCGTTGAAATGCCAGACGATGACAGCGCACGGTCAGCTATTGAAAACCTAAATATGGCTGAAGTTGATGGACGCCAAATCGTGGTAAAAGAAGCCGAAGATCGACCTAAGCGCGAAGGCGGAGGGGGCTATCGCGGAGGTGGAGATCGTCGTGGAGGCGGAGGCGGCTATCGCGGAGGCGGTAATCGATACTAGAGATAGACTTTCCAGAGGTTTGTGTGCTTTTTTTGATGATGTCAAGTCATTAATTAGAGAAATTTTGGCTTCAATCGCGAAAAAGAAAGTTATTTTCACGCTTGAAATAAACGCTTAGTTTAAAACCAAAATCATCAAGTCTCAACCTATCTTTTCTAGAATTTCTCCAATTTTTTCATGAACCTTTTTATCACAAAGTTAAATTTTGACACTACTCAAGATACACTTCAAGCGTTGTTTGAAGAGTTCGGCGAGGTGTCATCTTGTAAGTTAATTCTTGATCGCGAAACGGGCCGCTCTAAAGGCTTTGCTTTTGTAGAGATGCCTAATGAAGAGAGTGCTCGTGCTGCAATCGAAAGCCTTAATATGGCCCGAATTGAAGGGCGACAAATCATTGTAAAGGAAGCCGAGGACAGACCACAGCGTGAAGGTGGATACCGTGGTGGCGGAGATCGTCGTGAGGGTGGATACCGTGGTGGCGGAGATCGTCGTGAGGGTGGATACCGAGGCGGTG
>DLYY01000216.1 GCA_003447535.1 Bacteroidota bacterium
TCAATAGGTCATGAACACCTTGTGTTTGATATGGTCTATAATCCTGTGATGACATCCCTTTTGAAAGCGGTAGCAAAACAAGGTGGTAAAACACTTGATGGAATGACCATGCTCCAGGGGCAAGCGAAGGCTTCTTGGGAACTTTGGAGGCAAAGTAGATGACTTTAGCGGCCCTCAGAATTCTTTTTTAAGCCATGGCGTAAACTGTATCTTTAGTACAATAGCGAACCAAAAATTTATGAGAATTCTACTTCTGTTTTTAGCACTACTATTCACTTCAAATGCATCGGCTCAGCATTTTTCTGAGTGGACATCAGTACTTCCGGAAAATCAGGATGATTACTTAGATATTCCCAGTACACATATTTGGCAACAAGTTGTACGTCGGGGCATGACCATGACCGATGGAAGTAGCGTTGGGCCCAACTTGGATTTTACAAGTTTTATATCGGCCAATGGAAGTTCTACTACTGGCTATTTGGGGGTAAACTCTGAGGGAGGTCCGCAAATTTTTGGAATAGGGGATCCAGGTCAAGTCGTTTTCTTTGATCTTGCCTTTAATCCAACGAGTAATCTTTGGGAGACCACGAGCTCTCAGCAGGTAGACTTTAGCTACTATGGGTGTAGTGGGGTTGGGTCATCGGGTACACTTCGTAACTGTTCAGGTGGTGTTTCTCCATGGGGTACCTATATAACCAGTGAAGAATATACTGAGGCAACATGCACCAAAGACGGATACCAGACCTTTGGTTGGAATATTGAAATTGATCCTGTAACCAAGACCATAATGGATTACAATAATGACGGTACTCCAGACAAGATTTGGTCTATGGGGCGATGTAAGCATGAGAATATATGTTTCACCCAGGATAGTTTAGTGGCCTACACAGGGGCTGATGAAGGAGATGGCTATCTCTTTAAGTTAGTCATGGCATCAAAAGGTGATTTAGGAAGTGGCAATCTGTACGTTTTAAGAGATATAGGAAGCGGTAACTATGACTGGCTACAAGTGCCCAACTCAACTCCAGCAGAATGCAATAATACCATGGGTTTCTCAGGAAACAATGGAGCAGCTGATTTTAATCGAGTGGAGGATGTGGAGATTCATCCCATTACAGGCCAGGTATATTTTACCTCTACGACGAATGGAAAGGTTTATCGATTTGATGATGTAGGCTTGAGCATTACAAATTTTGAAACCTATGTCGGTAATTCATCCTATACCATTAATCACATCTCAGGCCAATCCTCGTTGTCTTTTGGACAGCCTGACAACCTTTGCTTTGACAACCTCGGCAATCTATACATCACCCAGGATGGTGGGGAAGGGAATGTATGGGTAGCGCGAGCAGGCCATAATGATTTGACCAATCCTTCCATAGATATATTTGCCAATACTCCCAATAGTTGCGAGCCGACGGGAATATCCTTTACACCCGATTATCGGTTTATGTTTATGTCTGTTCAGCATCCAAGTTTTACAAACTCTGGATCACTCTTAGATGCAGCTGGAGTCAATGTTGCCTTTGATGAGGATGTGGTTGTAGTTATTGCAAGAAAAGAAGTCTTAGGCCCAACCGCTTGTGATTCTATGCTGCTGACCTATTCGACCAGTGTAGCAACTTGTGGGAGCCCGGATGGTTCAATATCTATTAATGGGGTAACCGGAGGAAGCGCTCCTTACTCCTATGCTTGGAGCAATGGCAGTACCGGGCAAGTTTTAAATAATGTTGCCTCTGGATTTTACACTGTTATTGTTACGGATGACAATGGTTGCCTCGACTCGACAATTATCTTTTTGGATTGTCAGGGAGGAACTAGTTGTACTACATTTTCTTATGATTTAGATTCTACCATTGGATATTGCGGTACGGCCTCTGGTTCGTTAAGGGTAACAAGTGTCAGTGGTGGGGTCGCTCCATATACTTATACATTGAATAATGGAACTCCCTCAACTTCAGGATTTTTTGACCAATTGGATGCAGGGATCTACGAACTTGTCATTTTTGATAACTCGGGATGCCGTGACTCGGTAAATGTCGAGCTATCCTGTGAGGAAATCATTTGTAATGCTTTGTCTATTTCGTATGCCTTGGATACTCCCCAATGTGGTGAAACTAACGGATTTATAGCCATTAATGGATCCACGGGAGGAGTCGGGCCCTATCAATATGATTGGCTCGTGGATAATAATTCAATCACCAATGCTAATGGAATTATCGTGGGAGATGGCGTGCTTGAAATTTTTATAACCGATGCATTAGGCTGTCGAGACAGCATGATGGTTCTTATTCCATGTAGTGACGTCGGTGGTGCTGATGTGCTTGATACCATAATCATAAGTGCTGGATCAATTCTTACTACACCTGATGATATTATTGCCATCAATAATGGACAAGCCTCTATTTCATTGGCTCCAGGTGAGGTTGTCATCATAGAAAATCAATCGAATTTTATGAGTTATATCAATTCGACAGATGAGGTTCTAGTCATAGGGCTCAATGATGGCTTAATCGTTAATCAGAATAACGAAATCGTAGGGTTTATCGATTTTGATGCTACGTCTATCGGCGAAGTAAGTCAAGCAGAAAATTTGGTTTCAGTTTACCCTGTGCCTACAAATGATGTGCTTCACATCTACTTTAACCGAAGTGTAGGTTCAGTGTCTGGTGAGGAGATTGAGGCATTCGAAGTGTATGACGTCAGTGGAAAACAGCATAAGGTTAAACTGAAAGTATTAGGGCAAGCTCAAGCTACCATTAGTGTAGGGGACTTACACGATGGTACATACCTACTTTATGTAAAGGCTATTGATGAAGTAATTGTTAAGCGTTTTATTGTTGCCCGCTAATCGTATTCGAGGTATGTTGATGAAAAAATCTTTAAATCACTTGATATTCTTAATGGTTTTAGTGACTTGTCAGGTCGGATGCAGTCAGCCTAAATCATCATTTGACGAGGATGCTACCATTCCTGATGTTTCGATGGAAGCAATCAGCGGAGAAAAGATAACTCTTCGTGATGTGCTCGCTCGATATAAGGGTCAAACGGTTTTGATTGACTTTTGGGCGAGTTGGTGTGGAGATTGCATAGAGAGCTTTCAATACCTAAAGGATTATAAGGCGAAAAACCCACAAAATATTGTCTTCCTTTATGTCAATGTGGACCAAGAGCGCAGCCGATGGCTTGATGCCATTGAAACGTACGATCTAAAGGGGGATCACCTTTATCTTCCAGAGGGAATGAAAGGCAACCTTGGACAATATATTGGCTTAACGTGGATACCGCGGTTTATGGTGATTAACCCCAAAGGTGAAATAGCATTATGGAAGGCTACCCAAGCAGACGATAAAGGCCTATCATCATACTTCGAATAATTTCCACAAAATCAAGCTTTCGGGTCTTCTAGTACTAGAGTATTCGGCGAGTCAAGACTAGCATCATTTGCTTTTTCGATGATCTTTGGATCAATCGTCTTGGTTGTTTCAGCGCCTAGTTTTTTCAACTCTTCTGCGGTCCGAACAAGATTGCCCTTGCCGGTTGTTAAACGTCCCATGACATTCTCGTAATCCTGTTTGGATTTGTCGAGGTTCTTTCCGATGGTCACTAAATCTTCTAGACTCAATGCAAGTTTCTCATAGATGCGCCCCGCAAGTCGAGCAATTTCCTTAGCATTGGCATTTTGATCTTCAATGCGCCATAGATTGTTTGCAGTCCGCAGGGCAGAAAGCAAGGTTAGCGGCGTCATTAAAATGACATTTTTCGACAAAGCAAGATCCAATAAGCTATCGTCTTCTCGAATGGCCACGCTATATGCTCCTTCAATTGGTATGAACATAAAAACAAAGTCAAGGGTATCTAGGCTTTCATGTTTTTGATAGCCTTTGTCCCCGAGCGACTTAATGTGATTTTTAAGCGACTGAATATGGCTTTTGAGGTGGACTTCCTTCTCTGAATCATCATCCACTGTATAATATCGTTCATATGCCGTAAGCGAGACTTTGGAGTCAATAATAATCCGTTTTTCATCAGGTAGCTTAACCACAACATCAGGCCGCATTCGACTGCGGTCCTCATTGGTGTAAGAATCTTGGGTTACGTATTCCCGACCTTTTTCTAAACCGCTCATCTCAAGGATT
>DLYY01000152.1:0-3686 GCA_003447535.1 Bacteroidota bacterium
GCTATGCCAAGCCCAACGAATTGACCAAGCCACAAAATACAGTGGTGATCAGCACCAACAACGTATGTTCCAAACACCTATACAACAGGTCAATCTCGTGGAGCTCCCAAGTCTACCTGTAGAGGATGCCTTTGATGCTATGGAGTTACTTGGTTTTCCGCTCATCAATCCATTTGAGCTGATTGCAGGCCCCACGGGACCTGCGCTTCTTGCAAAAGATCTCCCCAATTATATTGGCAAAGTAGTCAGCGTGTATGGTTACCTCGTTACCATAAAAAACACAAGTACGATCCATCGGGACCGTATGCTTTTTGGAACCTTCCTCGATCGGGAAGGGCGCTTTATCGACACGATACACTTCCCAGAAATAACGAAACGCTATCCCGTGACAGGGCTAGGCATTTACCGCCTTGCCGGAAAAGTCACCGAAGAATTTGGCGTCATAAGTCTTGAGGTTAGTCAATGTAGTCCACTACCCTACGTAAAAGATCCACGCTACAGCACCTAATGCCTGTGTCATCAAAATCAGGCAATAGCTTCTATACTATCGCTTCAATATGCTTAAGGTAACGTGCACTTAAGGCCTTTCTGCTATAGATTAGATGTTCGTCACCATCATGCTTCACGCGACTAGAAGCCTTTTCCCATTGACTAAAGATCTCCTTACATCGCGTAGCAATCAAGCTGGCATTTCTATGGGAGACCATGGCATGACGGTTACATGCCATCAAAATCTCTGAAGCTGCGCTGTCCGAAGGACCAATCCCTAGAATAGGAGTTGATGATGCGAGGTATTCAAATACTTTACCCGGAACAATGCGTGCCATATTTCCTGAAGGCGGTATCGGAAGTAACAAAAGATCCGCATGTATCATACGTTTCACAGCTTCTTGATGCGGAACAAAATCCTCAAAAAAACAATATTGACTGAGTCCAAATTGTTCTACGTGTTGCTTTACCAACTCACCTACATGTCCCGTAAATCGAAACTCAACCCGATCTAAATGCATTTTTAACCCTTCAGCGATTCCATTCCATACGTCCGGAATATCATAACTATTGCCAAGATTCCCAGTAAATCGGACGATAAATTTATCCTCTTTAGAAGAGGCCACCGATGCAGGAAAGTCCTCAGCATCCCAACCATTCGTAATCACTTCAACCTGTTTAGCCCGTGAAGAAAACTCTTCACGAAGACCATTATTAACCACTACAAGGCTGTCTACCGTACCTAATGATAAATCCTCAAGCCTTTGATCCTTTTGATGAGCGCTTTTACTTCGCTGAAGGTGTTTGTTGTAGTAAATATTGACCCATGGATCCCGCATATCCATTATCCACTTAACCCTATCTCCTAAATGCTGTTTAATATCTAGTCCAATGAGATGGGTTGACTGCGGAGGACCGGTTGTAATAATTACATTAGTATCCTCTGAATTGATTGCCTTGAGCAATTCTTTACGGGCATACCTTCGCCAACCAACTCGTCCATCTGGGATGAAGTAATTCGAACGAATTTGGTTGGCCAATCTTGTGAATAGCCCCTGCTTCTTAGTTAGATCGCCAAGACCCACTTCCGTTGCCTTACCCTTGCGTCCTCGTATCAAGTTGAATAGACGATACACCTCAAAGGTTTTCGTCTTCAGAATGCTGACCGAAGGCGGTATTTCAGCCGACAAACTTTCGTCGGTCATGGGATACGTACCATTACGAACGGTTACCACCCGCACGTCAGCACCTAATTCATCAAAATATTTGACAAATTTAAGCCAACGTTGTACTCCTGGACCACTTCCCGGAGGCCAGTAATAAGTAACAATCCAAATAATCGGTTTAGTCATGTTTTAGAATGTGGTATGTAATACAGTTACTTATAGGGAGTAGGAATTCGTAGTATTCTGTGCCTAACATAGCTTCCGTAACTTCTTACTAGAGCGACCAAACGGTTACCAGGACTTGGGTTATGAGCTGTACACAACGCCATTAATGCCTTTTTCTCGTCGACTTCTACACCAATACGACCTACAAAATCAAAGAAATCGCTTTCTATGTTTTCGAGAGATACTGTTATAGAGCATTCAGCCTTGTCTTTTAAGAAAAGTTTAATGTTAGCATCAATTGTATGCACTAAATCTTTGCAAGAATCTTGAGAGACAGCATCCGATCTCATCAGAATACCTTCATGATAGGCATTAACGATGGTTCTAAAGCGATTTCTTCTGCGGTAATAGCTATCATACACTTTCTTTGAATCCCTTGTCAAATGAACATAAAATGCCGAACTGTTGTGACAACTATCCAAACGACCTAGAAGCCAGGATAATCGATTATCTACTTCAATATGATTATCTGGATACGAGAATCGATCTTCACCGGTTAAGCAAACATTTTGTTCATGGCCTACACTGTAGCCCTTTATATGCTTACATGCTGCCGCAAAAGTCACCGTACCCGTTCGCCCTGAACTTAAAACAAAAACATTCATACACCTGTAACTCATTAAAGGTAGTAAGATCAGTCCGTACAATTACAAATGATTGACTTTACCCTATTCGATGCAGGACCATTTCCATTGGACCTGATCCTACATTATATGTTATTGGATCTTGAGCATTTGAAGCAATGCTAACTATGGGATTGGATTTGCATAGAATCTGAAGTAATGAGGACAACTTAACTTTTTTACAAAAGCTAGACTTATCAAGGGTCATCTCATCAGGTGCAATAGAACGAAATCCTAGCTGTTCATTGTATTCTTTTGAGATGTTGTTTTCAGGACGAATAGATGCCACCATGGTATGGATATCATTGCGACTAAAAAAGGCAGTTAGTAAAGTCATTGAGGCAAGCACAGGAAAAGGGCTTCCCCAGTAAGACTGATCATGTATAAATAGTCCGGCATTCCCTATACCATTTTGCAAGTCTTTTATATGAATTAGTCCAATGGGTTTCTCAGTAGAAATCACAAAATAAAAATCAATATCGCGCCGCAAAGCATTAAACCAAGCTTTCTGAGCATCAGGGGTAATGGTTTCACGATAAAACATATGTTGTCGAATATGCTCCGCGTTTCGCCATTTTCGCACCATCTCGCAGTCTTTTTCTTCCAACCTATCTAGTCGTACTTCATTAGTCCAAATCGCTTGCATTACTTCAACTTAATGTGGTAGCCTGTTCCCTTTGAATCACATTCCATACCCTTCTTACATTGGAATGAACCTATAAATCCTAAACCAACCATTAGAAGTGAGAGAGTAAACGAAACAAGAATATCAACTGGCATATTCACAATTGGAAGTAGTCCCATGGCGCAATGATATAACCAATCATAGCCAAAGCTGATTGTACCAATCAGGAGGGCCAAGCCACCGTATACCATCAATCGATGAGGAATGGATGTATAATTCAATATAATCCTCCAACCTAACCCAATTAGTTTCAGCCAAGTGTAACCGGAGGAACCTTCCTTTCGAGGGATATGATTAACCTTAGTAAAAACAGTCGCATCGCTATACCAAGCAAGCACTTCGTCGAGATACACAAAGGACGCAGTGTAAGTCTTCAAGCGACTCACCACGCTAGGCACAATTAATTTAAAGGAAGATCCTTGAGAAGGTATATTGGAATAGCGACTTATTGTTTTACTAAAAAACTCACTGCTTACCTGCCTAACCCGACTGTGATAT
>DLYY01000152.1:3974-5646 GCA_003447535.1 Bacteroidota bacterium
ACTAAAAAACTCACTGCTTACTTGCCTAACCCGACTGTGATATCGCTCCGTATAAAGTCCGTAGGTAACATCAGCTTTTGATTGAGTCGCCTTGATTACAAGTTTACTTATCTCTTCGGCTTGAACCTGTCCATCATCGTCCATTGTAATCACCGAATACGCGGAATCGGCAAGTTGCAGGCCACAAAGCGTTGCTTGGTGTTGACCTGCATTCTTATCCAATTGAATTACGTTTACACATCCAGCAGTAGACGCTATATCCCAAAGCCGGGCTGAGGTTTTTTCATCTGGCCCATCTTGTACAAGAAGTATTTCATGGCATTGATCTTCATAGTGAGATAATATATCAGAAACTAAGACATCTAGAGCCGCAGTTGACTTATAACAAGGTATGACAACAGAAAATTTCATTGAAAGGCTGTGTTGGTCAGCAAATCTTTATCGAACTGAACTAACGCGCTCCCCCAAGAAAGTCCAACTCCAAATCCAGTGAGTAAGGCTAACTGTTTGGATGCCTTCTCTACATTTGTGTAATGGTCACATATCGTTATAGGTATAGACGCTGAAGAGGTATTACCATACTTCATCAATGTAGTAGGAAAGGAAGCCTGTGGCCAATCTAGGCGTCGAATAATTCCCTCAGAAATCATCTTATTAGCCTGATGCAGGAAGACCTGATCAATATCTGATAATTCTATCGCTGTTTCCTCTGCAAACTTATTCATATGCAGGGGTATTTGCGCAAGTGCGAAGGAAAATATAGCCATACCATCCATAGCCAATGCACCTTGATACGGACAGTGAATTGCCTTGCTGCCCTGTCCATTCGTATGAAGGGAAAACATGGTGGATGACTCGGCTTCGTAAGACAATGCGGTAACAGCAATTCCATCCGAAAAAATTGGAAGGGTCGCAGCATCAGACGGATCAATAATTCTAGAAGAAAAATCACCCGTAATCAACAAGCCTTTCCCTTTTGTCTTTTCCAAAAGCGAACCCACGACATAAAGGCCATAAGGGTAGCCTGAGCATCCTAAATTTATGTCAAAACATATTGCATCTTCCCGCAACCCCAACAAATGTTGAAGATGAATAGCTGTTCCAGGAAGCTGACTGTCAGGAGTTTGACTGATTACAACACATACATCAATATCGGTCACAGACCATGACAATCTATTACACAAATTAACCGAAGCAAGCCTAGCGAAATGATCGATTCGATCAGATGACTGGGCAATATATCGACTATTAATTCCAATTCTATCAATCCAATTTTGATCATAACCCATATCCTCATTAAGGACTTGGTCCTTTGGCAAAATCGACTCAATGCCGCATATTCTAGAACTGCTTTGGAGAATCATTATCCCTGGTTTTGTACAACAATTTCAAACAAATCTCCCAGGGTTTGAGCTTGTTTCATTTGTGATGAGGAGACTAATACGCCGTATTGAGCATCTATTGAGGCTATTGTAACTAAGGCTAACATCGAGGACCATAAGGAACTTGAACGAAAGTTGAAATCTCTTTCAGCATCATTCAATTCCATGCCTAGCTCTTGAATAAGATGTTTATAGAACTCCTTTTCACTGATCATAGTCCAAAGATAAAAACCTACAAAAAAGGGGAGCTATATGCTCCCCTTTCCTAAAACTCGTAGGCTACCACGAAC
>DLYY01000152.1:5920-6085 GCA_003447535.1 Bacteroidota bacterium
AAGGGGAGCATATTGCTCCCCTTTCAATTGTATACTACTTGTTTATTTGACAAACAATTTCGTTGTCATAACAGAGCCCTCTCCCGATAATCGAATATTTACATATCCTCTATGCGGTGTGAGGTTTATTTCCGTAACTCCATCAGCATTAGGTGCACTCATAAT
>DLYY01000039.1 GCA_003447535.1 Bacteroidota bacterium
GCAGAAGAATTGGCCAAGTTTTTAGCTAAAGCAGGTGTGCGCTGCCGCTATATTCACTCGGGCATCGACACCTTAGATCGCGTTGAAATTATACGTGACTTACGCATTGGAAAATTTGATGTACTTGTGGGAGTAAATCTTCTTAGAGAAGGACTTGATTTACCCGAAGTTTCTCTTGTTGCTATTATTGACGCAGACAAAGAGGGCTTTCTTAGAGATCGAAGGTCAATGATTCAGACCGCTGGACGTGCTGCTCGAAACGTCAATGGAAAAGTAATTTTTTATGCTGATAAGATAACGAAATCGATGCAAGCTACGCTAGACGAAACCCAACGTCGTAGAACGATTCAAACTGAGTATAATCAACAACACAATATCACTCCGACTTCCGTCAAGAAGTCGAAGGCCGATATTTTGAAGTCAACTTCTGTGCTTGAATTTCGAAAACCCAAGGCGGACTCTATGCAACAAGAAGAATTGGTAGAGACCACCTCAAGGGCTTCACTTGACCGAAAACAGTGGCAAAAAGAAATCGAAAATCGAAGGAAGGCCATGCGCAAGGCTGCAAAGAACATGGACTTTTTAGAAGCTGCCCGTCTTCGTGATGAGGTGTTTGAATGGGAAAAAGCTTTTGAAGAAAAATACGGCAAGTCCTAATTCTGAGTATTTTTGGCACATAATTTGAAAACAACACGCTCATTGCCATGAATTTTCCTATGAATTTTAAACTTACTTTTTTTGGATCACTGCTAATTGGTTTGATCGTCACTAGCTGTGCTCGCCAGGTCCCCTATGACAAAAATCTACGGGCCAATGCTAATCTGAGCTATGTCGACTTAGAGAACATCTATTTCCTTTTATCTCATGAAGTTCAACTTGAACGAAAAGAGACAGAACAAGGAGCTCAAGTACAAACTGGAAGAATTACTGCAGAAAGTGCTACAGCTACCGAGCGTGTGATTTTTCCAAAAGAAACGAAAGGACTTTTGGTAGGTTATTCTTCTAATGGGGACACACTTCGTGTAAGTTTTGAAAAGGACGACAACCATTACCTAACTTTTGTGCGGAAACCCAACGTAGTGAATCCGCGAGATACCATGCAAGGTAGATTCTATCTACATGCCATCAATTCGTTTAACAGGGGTACCGGTAAGGTCATTTATCACGGAGACGAATTCAATGCCAAAGTGATTCCTAACGATATGAGGGACTACAACTGTACGATCAGTGTTAAAATGCGGGAGTTTAGAAGAAGCCGTGTAAATACAAGATCCGTTTCAGGAAGAAGCCTTGACTAAGGCTTTACAACACCAATCTCCATTTTTTAAACATCCTACAATTATGAGAAATCTTTTATTAACTATTTTATCCTTGGGCATTATGCAAAGTTTTGCCCAACACCAACTGACTGTTTTCTCCGAAGTTGGCGAACCTTTTTATCTCGAAGTAAATGGGATACGTCAAAACGGCACCGCCTCCACCAACGTTCAAGTTGACGGGTTAATGTTTGATTTGGCGTCTGTCCGAATTGAATTTGCCAATAGCCTTTATCCAGCAATTACGCGAGGAAACTTAATGCTAAAAGGCATTGATTGTCCATCATATTGCGCTACAAGCTATCGGATAAAAGCTAATCGAAAAGGTGAGTTTATTTTGAGAGCTTTTGCTGCTACTCCTATAGAAACTGCAACCCCTCAGAGCGCTGAGGTGACTGTTATTGAATACCATAGTACGCCGCTACCACAGGAAACGACGACAACTACAGTTCAAGTAACCGAACAAACAACGACTACAAATAATCAACCCAATACACCAGCAAATCAGGGCCAAGAGAATATCTCAATGGACGTAAATATGGGAGGAATGGGCATGGATATGAATATTGATATCAATGTCAATGAGAGTAGTTCCTCAATGGGTTCTTCTACCTCAATGAACGTCCAAGAAACAACTACGACAAATGTTCAAGTCGTTGAACAATTATCTAGTGACGATGTCTATCAGGAAAATGTCTCTATGGATATGAATGTTGGCGGCGTAGAATTTGATATGGATATAAACATCAATGATGATATGCCTTCTACGAGCTCAGGCAATTCTAGTAATTCCACTACTACTACTACGACAACAACGACAACTACAACGACAAGCCCCCAGCAGACCCAATACATAACGGCGCCAACTCCTGCAGCGCCGCCTTGTACAATGTCAAATAGTGATTTCAATGATGCCTTAGAATCGATTGAAGACAAGTCCTTCTCCGATTCAAAAATGGCCATCGCCAAACAGGTGTCTCGCTCAAACTGCTTAACAGCTGACCAAATCAAGCAAATTATGTTGGCTTTTGATTTCGAGAGCGACCGTCTAGATTTTGCAATCTATGCTTACCGTGAATGCGCAGACCCAGATAATTATTACAAAGTCTACAATGCCTTTGATTTTGAGTTGACAATCGATGATTTAGAGGAAGCGATTCACTAATTCTACTGTGTAATAAACCGAGAAATCACAACGCGCTGAATTTCTGAAGTTCCTTCATAAATCTGCGTGATTTTTGCATCACGCATCAGACGCTCCACATGATATTCTTTTACGTAACCATAACCTCCATGGACTTGGACAGCCTCTACGGTTTGTTTCATGGCAACTTCTGAGGCATAGAGCTTGGCCATGCTACTTGCCAAGTCATAATCTTCACCTTGATCTTTGAGCCAAGCACTTTTATATACTAGTAATCGGGCAGCCTCTATTTCCATGGCCATTTCAGCTAACTTAAACCCAATCGCTTGATGCTTGTGAATCTCCTTTCCAAAAGCTTTTCGTTCTTTGCTGTAAGCTAGGGCCAATTCATAGGCTCCCTGAGCAATACCTAGGGCTTGAGCAGCAATACCAATTCGTCCTCCTGAGAGGGTTTTCATGGCAAACTTAAATCCAAACCCGTCTTCCCCTACCCGATTTACTTTAGGAACCTTGACGTCATTAAACAATAAAGTATGTGTATCGGACGAGCGGATTCCCAACTTATCTTCTTTCGCACCTACCACAAAGCCCTCCATATCTTTTTCTACTATGAGGCAGTTAATCCCACGATGACCTTTCTCCGCATTAGTCTGAGCAATGACTAAAAAGACACTAGCAGATCCTCCATTGGTAATCCAGTTCTTCGTACCGTTGAGCAAGTAATGATCCCCATGATCGATGGCGGTAGTCCGCTGGCTCGTTGCATCCGACCCTGCCTCTGGTTCACTCAAACAAAAAGCGCCAATCTCTTTTCCCTGGGCTAAATCGGGTAGATATTTTTGTTTTTGCTCTTCTGAGCCGAAAGTCTCAAGACCCCAGCAAACCAAAGAATTGTTGACCGACATAGCTACAGAAACCGAGTTATCTACTCTCGAAATTTGCTCCATCCCTAAAACATACGACAGCGTATCCAATCCGCTTCCCCCATATTTGGGATCGACCATCATTCCCATAAAGCCTAATTCTCCAAGCTCTTTGATGAGTTTAGTGGGATGAATCATATCACGGTCGCGCTCAATAACGCCCTCTTTACATCGATTGTCAGCAAAATCTCTAGCTGCCTTTTGAATCATTAAGTGTTCTTCGGTGAGCTTAAATGTCATGATTATCCTTTTTTTGTGAATGTACAAAGTTCAAAATCTTCGTTGTAGAATGTCCCTGTAATAAATCAATAATTTCTACCCTTCCTCCAAGCGAACGAATAAAATTCCCTCCAACAACATCTTCTTCTATGTAATCTCCTCCTTTAACGAGGATATTGGGTTTTAGACCATAAATCACTTCTTCAGGTGTGTCCTCAAAAAACAGAACCACGGCATCTACACAAGCTAGCGCCATTAATTGCATAGCACGCTCATCATGCCCGTGATAAGGCCTTGTATCTCCTTTTAAGCGGCGCACAGAGTCGTCACTGTTTATGCCAACAACCAGGTAGTCACCGAGTGATTTGGCACGCTGAAGGCAATAGATATGCCCTGGATGTAAAATATCAAAGCATCCATTTGTGAAGACAATAATTGATTCTTCTGACCGCCATGAGCGCACCTGCTCAATAGCTAAATCTAGTGTCCTAAAGAATTTACTCATTATACTTCGGCATTTTCAATAGGATTTGATTTATCGGGAGTGTTCGAAAGGATTAAGAACCCAATAGTGCCAAAAACTATATTAGAAATCACAAATGGCCAAAACATAATATTGGCAAAAAACAGAGCGGAGGCACTCGCCATCCCGTAGATAACCAGGGCTGTTTGTGCAAAAAATTGAAAGGAACCAATGCCCCCTGGAGTAGGAACTATAATACCAAAAGAGCTAAATATGAAGACAATAAGCGCTACGTCAAATCCAAATTTTGATGCGGGTGGATAGGCAAAAAACACCAAGTACTGCATCAGAACATAAGAGGACCAAATCAACAGAGTCAGCGCAACAAATAGAAAGGGTCTTTTAAGTTTTTTTACCGACAGAATACCCTCCCAAAGAGCTATTATAAGATCCCATACCTTAGCAAAAACGCCTCCTTTACGCTTTGCGAGCCTTTGGGTCACAAACAAAAAAGCAAGACTAAGAACACCA
>DLYY01000109.1 GCA_003447535.1 Bacteroidota bacterium
AAAGGACCTGACGTCAGGTCCTTTTTTTTGCTTAATACTCAATCCTTTGACAGAAAAGGATACCGATAATCTTTTGGTGATACAGCAACTTCTTTAATCGTCCTTATGGATACCCAGCGCATCAAATTCCACTTGGATCCAGCCTTATCGTTGGTACCAGAGGCTCTTCCACCACCAAATGGTTGCTGTCCTACAACAGCTCCCGATGGTTTATCATTGACATAAAAGTTTCCAGCAGCATTTTCCAAGCGGCCTGTCATGTATTCAATGTCAGCGCGATCTCGAGCGAAAATTGCACCCGTAAGCGCATACTCACAGTCGTCGACCAAATCAAAGACAGCTTCAAAGTCTTGGTCTTCGTATACATAGATGGTAAGAACCGGCCCAAAAATTTCTTCAACCATGGTTCGGTACTTAGGGTCTTGGGATACCAGTATGGTGGGTTCTACAAAGTAGCCTTTTGATTTATCACATTCTCCGCCGATAAGAACGTCAATGTTGTCCTTTTTTGCTTGATCAATGTATCCTTTGATTTTATCAAATGAGCGCTCATCAATTACTGCGTTGATGAAATTGCTAAAGTCGTCGGTTGGTCCCATTTTCATGGTCTTTACGGTATCGACGAGCAAGGCTTTGAGCTGAGGCCAAATCGATCGAGGAATATAGGCTCTTGATGCGGCAGAACACTTCTGTCCTTGATATTCAAATGCTCCACGGCATAGGGCTATATTCAGTCCTTCGACATCACAATCAGGATGAGCAAATACGAAGTCTTTCCCTCCAGTTTCCCCTACAATTCTTGGGTAGCTTCTATAATTAGCAATGTTTTCTCCGATGGTCTTCCACATATACTGGAATGTTTTGGTGGATCCTGTAAAGTGAACGCCTCCCAAATCATGGTGCGTTAAGGCAACCTCACCTGCCTCAGGTCCATCGCAGTACACAAGATTAATTACGCCATCAGGCAGACCAGCCTCTCGAAGGATTTGCATGGTCATCCACGCTGAATAAACTTGGGTGTCACTTGGCTTCCATACGACCGTATTTCCCATCATGGCAGCTGAAGCGGGAAGGTTTGCTGCAATCGCTGTAAAGTTGAACGGTGTAACGGCAAAGACAAAACCTTCTAATGGACGATAATCTACTCGATTCCAGACTCCCGGAACAGATTCAGGCTGTTCGGCATAAATCTCTGTGATATATTGAGCATTATACCGAAAGAAGTCTGCAAGCTCAGCTACAGCTTCAATTTCAGCCTGATACACGTTTTTTGATTGGCAGAGCATAGTCGCTGCATTCATGGCGTATCGATGCGGACCGGTCACCAAATCGGCTGCCTTCAAGAAGATGGCAACTCGGTCTTGCCAAGGCATAGCCGCCCAAGCATTACGAGCGCGCATGGCGGCATCGATGGCATCGGAAACGTGGTGCGCATTACCCATATGAAAATGGCCTAACAAATGGCTCGTTTCTGCTGGAGGATGGATCGATATCAGATTATCGGTGCGAATTTCTTGACCATCAATCATCATAGGGATGTCCATGGTTTGGCCTTTAAGGTGAACGAGTGCTTCTCTTAGTTTTGATCGATCTGCAGTGCCTGGAGCGTAGCTTCGAATTTCTTCGTTATAAGCAACAGGTACTTCGTGGTGAGCGTTAGACATAATAAATATTTAGCCTAAAATTAACTCTATCGTAAAGCACTGCCAAACCCAAAAGATAGTGGAATGATGATTTCTGTGTGGATTACCGCTATGTTTCCATGACATTTCATGCATTATGCACGGTAAGGTGTTGGAAAGAAGCATGTGAAAAGTGTAGTACTTCGGCGAAATTTAACTCAGTATGGCCAAAAGGAAAAAACAAAAGAAAAAGTCAGGCAAAAGAGGGGCATGGATGAAAACCTGGTTTTCACCTGAACAACGTACCTCCTATCGTCAGGGGTTAGGTATTATTATGCTTATCCTTTCTATTTTTTTATTGTTGTCTTTTGGGTCTTCAATCCATCAATTTGCTAATGATCATTCCATTGTTACGTCATCTAATCCAGACTTTTCGGAGGTAGAAAACTTAATGGGAGGCATTGGGGCCAAGCTGAGCTATTACTTTATTGAAATGCGTTTTGGTATTGGTGGGGCCTTTGCCTTTGCATTGGCTATGGGTTTTGTGGGATTAAATTTTGTTCGTGATTCAATTGTTGTATCCTATGTCAAGATTTTCAAAGAGCTTCTGTTTTTTATGACGTTTTCGATGGTGACGTCTGGGGTTTTTCGTGGCCACCTTATGGAGGTTTCCTACCCGATTGATGGACGAATAAGTGCCTCGCTTTTTGGTGAATCTGGGTTAATTACTTATCTGATAGGCTATGGCGGAGTTATTGGTCTTTCTGTTATCATTGCGCTTGCGTATGTAGCTCATTGTTTAGGATTGAATGTCATTAAGCTTATCGATGGCTTTTTTAGTTTTCGATGGCTACCGTCTCTCAAAAAGAAGGAGCAAGAGGATGAAGAGGAAATAACTTACGCCGAAACGGCTTTCGAAAGAGATGGCATCGATCTTTCAGGAGAGGAGCAAGCGGTCGATGAATCGTCTAAGGAAACGGTTGATTTAAAGGATGACTTGACCATCGCAGTCGGTGGGAATATTCAGGATGATCTGAAGCCCGTAAAGACTGAGAAAAAATCAGATGCCAAAGAAGTAGAGGACAATACTTCTTTTGAGATCGTTCAAAAGGAAAATGAAGAGGTAAAGACTTCTTCACCCACTCCTGCTGCCAAAAAGCCATCAGGCGATGAGTACGATCCGCGGAAAGACTTGTCAAAGTATTCCTTCCCTACAATCGATTTGTTAGCTGATCATGGCTCAGGAGATGTCCGTGTTGACGAGGGCGAACTCGTAAAGAAAAAAGAGCAAATCGTAGAGACCCTCAGGGACTACAAAATCGAAATCGAATCCATTAGAGCTACAGTTGGTCCGACGGTTACGTTATATGAGATTGTCCCGGCAAAAGGAGTACGTATCTCAAAAATCAAGAATCTAGAAGATGATATTGCCTTGAGTTTAGCGGCACTAGGCATCCGAATTATTGCACCGATTCCAGGCAAAGGGACGATTGGAATCGAAGTGCCTAATGCTCACAAAGAAGTGGTATCCATGCGTTCGGTGGTGGGCTCAGAACTGTTTAAGTATTCAAAGGCAGCACTTCCTGTTGGATTAGGGAAAAATATTGCTGGAGAATATGTAGTAGCCGATTTAGCCAAGATGCCGCACTTGCTCATGGCAGGGGCTACAGGGCAAGGTAAGTCTGTGGGCATCAATGCGTTGATTGTATCCTTACTGTACAAGCTTCACCCTTCTGAGCTTAAATTTGTCTTAGTCGATCCTAAAAAGGTTGAGCTTTCGCTGTTTAACTCGATTAAACACCATTATCTAGCCGTTTTGCCTGGAGAGGAGGAGGCGATTATTACCGATGTTAAAAAAGTAGTAAGCACCGTCAATGCCCTCTGTTTGGAAATGGATAATCGCTACGACTTACTCAAAAAAGGAAGAGCGCGAAATATTAAAGAATATAATGCGAAATTTAAAAAGCGCCAGTTAAACCCCGAAAATGGTCATAGATTTCTTCCATACATTGTACTCGTTATTGATGAGTTTGCTGACTTAATCATGACAGCGGGTAAGGAAGTAGAAACACCTATAGCGAGGTTAGCACAATTAGCTCGTGCCATTGGGATCCATCTCATTTTAGCTACGCAGCGTCCGTCGGTAAACATTATAACGGGCATTATCAAAGCAAACTTCCCTGCTAGGGTCTCCTTTAAGGTTACTTCAAAAGTTGATTCTCGAACCATATTAGATGCCGGAGGAGCTGATCAACTCATTGGTCGTGGTGACTTGCTTTTCTCAATGGGAAGTGAAATGGTGCGAATACAGTGTGCTTTTGTGGATACACCTGAGGTTGATGAGATTTGTCGATTTATCGGAGACCAGCAAGGATATGGTGAGATCTACCAATTGCCGGAGTTTAAAGATAAAAACGAGGGAGGGGATAAGGGAAGTCTATCTTCTGACGACATGGACCCATTGTTTGAAGAGGCTGCAAGAATTGTCGTTGGCAATCAAAGTGGCTCAACGTCCATGATACAACGTAGATTGAAGTTAGGGTATAATCGGGCTGGCCGAATCATGGATCAATTGGAGGAGTTGGGTATTGTCGGCCCTAATATGGGTAGTAAACCAAGAGAAGTTATGTATTCAAGTGAACAAGAGTTGGAACAATATTTGTTACATCGGAAACAATAGACAGTATGCGATATCTTTTTCTATTTTTTTTAGCCCTTACAGCAACGTCCTTGCAAGGACAAGTTTCTAATTCAACCTTTACAGAGAGCGAGGCTTTATTGGAAAAAGTAATGGACAAGTATGGGGATTTAGATAAGCTCAGTGTTATCCTTCAATGGACAATGGATATTCCGGGCAACGGAAAAGTTCAAGATGTTATTGAAGCAAGTCGCAATGGCTCGGCTTTTCAATTTGAAAACAAGGATATGCATGTTACTTCAGATGGTGTGAAAGTTTGGACCTACATGAAGGATTTTAATGAAGCCCAGATTATGTGGTACAAGGATATGGATCCTGCCATGAACCCGATGGAACTTTTTAATGTGTATCAGGATAAATCCTATGAGATTATCTCATCGTCTGCGTCGGGGGATATTCAGACTATAGTCTTAAAGCCCCGAACCGTGAACCCTGACATAGAAAAAGTTACCTTGGAAATTTCAACGAAACGTCTAGAATTAGTCGCGACCACTATGGTGCTTACCGATGGATTAAAAAACAAATTCACCTTTGACCGTTTTGAGCTAAATCAAGCGCCGTCGATGGATGCTTATCGTTTCACGAAGTCAAGCTATCCTGGTGTGACCATTGTGGATCTCACAAAATAGCATTGCCTTTGCGCCAGATCTTACACTTTGCTTAACAAGATTATTTTTTGATGTTTGGCAAGGACACTTCATCCCATGAAGCCTTGTCTTTTGGTTAGTAAGAATTGTATTTTTGTCTAAAATTTAACCAATGAAACAATATGATATTCTCGTGAT
The DNA here is from genome assembly GCA_003447535.1 of Bacteroidota bacterium. Lineage (GTDB taxonomy): Bacteria > Bacteroidota > Bacteroidia > Chitinophagales > UBA8649 > UBA8649. The sequence goes on from DLYY01000109.1 coordinate 5,106, forward strand.
TGGTGCTGGCCCTGGTGGCTATGTCGCAGCTATACGTGCCTCTCAGCTCGGGTTTAAAGTAGGTGTTGTTGAGCGTGAAGAGCTAGGAGGTATCTGTTTAAACTGGGGTTGTATTCCGACCAAAGCGCTGTTAAAAAGCGCGCAAGTATTTGAATACATAAGTCATAGCGAAGACTACGGAATCAAAACAAAAGGCGCTGAAGTTGAATTTGATGCTATAATTAAGCGCAGTCGCGATGTGGCTGGGGGTATGAGTAAAGGCGTTCAGTTTTTATTCAAAAAGAACAAAATTGATGCCATCATGGGATCTGCGCACATCAAATCGAATCGCATTGTCGAGGTGAAAGATGCTAATGGCAAGGTACATACCTACACAGCAAAGCATGTTATCCTTGCAACGGGTGCGCGCTCACGACAGCTACCGGGAATTGAGCAAGATGGAAAGCATATTGTCGGCTATCGTGAAGCAATGACGCTTAAAACACAGCCAAAGTCAATGGTAGTGGTAGGTAGTGGTGCTATTGGAGTTGAGTTTGCTTACCTCTATGCTGCTATTGGAACTGAGGTAACCATCGTGGAATATCAAGACCGTATCCTTCCTCGCGAGGATAAGGATGTCTCCAAAGAGATGGCCAAAATATTCAAAAAGAAAGGCATCAAATTGATCACAGAATCCCAAGTACTTGGTGTAAAGACATCTAAAGGAGGATGTTCTGTAGAGGTTAAGGACTTGAAAAAAGGAAGCACCTCTACTCTAAAAGCCGACATCGTTTTATCAGCGGTAGGCGTTACGCCAAACACCGATAATCTTGGTTTGGAGGAAGCAGGAATCAAAGTGGAGCGAGGTATCGTTCAGGTTGACGATTATTATCAAACCTCAGCTCAAGGGGTCTATGCTATTGGAGATATTGTAAAGGGTCCTGCTCTAGCGCACGTAGCTAGTGCAGAAGGAATCCTCTGCGTAGAAAAGATAGCAGGCCATGATGTTGAGCCGCTTGACTACGGCAATCTTCCAAATTGTACTTACAGTGTGCCAGAAGTAGCTTCTGTAGGTATGACTGAAGAAGAGGCGAAAGAGGCTGGCTATGATCTCAAGATTGGCAAGTTCCCATTCTCGGCTTCTGGTAAAGCTAGTGCAGCAGGCGCCAAGGAGGGCTTTGTGAAAGTGATTTTTGATGCTAAATATGGGGAATGGTTAGGCGCACACTTTATTGGAGCAAATGTAACCGAGATGATTGCAGAGGTAGTTGTTGCTCGAAAATTGGAAACAACTGGTCATGAAATTATCAAAGCAGTACACCCTCATCCAACAATGAGTGAAGCGGTCATGGAAGCCGCTGCTGCTGCCTACGATGAGGTGATACACCTTTAATCGATTTTTGGCCTTTAGGGTTGCGCATTCTTGAAATAGTTTGCGTACATTTGCCCTCCCTAAGTAAGCATGGCAAACTCACCAGTACATATTTTGTATGGAGAAAACTCCGAAGTAATAGCGAAGTCTATTGCAGAGAGCTACAGCACTCTTTCGCATGAAGGGCGGCAATCACTAACTCCAGATGAAGTGCTAGCTGACTTTGAAGTTCAGCACTTTAGCGATGGAGAGTTCAAGCCAATCATTCATGATTCGGTACGTGGGTCATATTGTTTCGTTATTCAATCTACTAATCCTCCTTCTGACAATTTGATGGAGATGTTAATGATGATTGATGCGTGTAGACGTGCCTCTGCTCAATACATAACAGCAGTTATTCCTTACTATGGATTTGCGCGCCAGGATCGTAAAGATCGTCCAAGAGTTTCAATTGGTGCGAAGCTTGTGGCTAACCTGCTTACTGCGGCAGGAGCTGATCGCGTGATGACGCTCGATCTTCATGCCGGCCAGATTCAGGGATTTTTTGATATTCCAGTGGATCACCTTGAAGGTGCACCCATTTTTATACCCCACATTAAAAGTTTAGGGCTAGAAAACTTAATGTTTGCCTCTCCAGATGTGGGAAGCACTAAGAGAACTCGAAATTATAGTCAAGTTTTTAATACAGACTTTGTGATTTGCGATAAGCATCGCAGTGAAGCCAATCAGATTGGTGAGATGCGTCTTATTGGAAATGTGGAAGATAAAAACGTCATTTTGGTGGATGATATGATTGATACGGCAGGCACTATGTGCCGAGCGGCAGATCTTCTTATGGAAAGCGGTGCACGGAGCGTCCGAGCGATTTGCACTCACCCTGTGTTGAGTGGCCCAGCCTATGAGCGTATTAATGCAGCAGACTCGCTAACGGAAATGATTGTGACCGATAGTATTCCACTGAAACAACAATCAAGTAAAATACGTGTGCTGTCTACCGCAGAGCTTTTTGCTACTGCGATCCGCAATGCACACGAACATCGATCGATTAACTCGTTATTTATAAATCAATATAATAAAGAAGAATAATGAACACTTTAGAATTGACAAGCCAAGCTCGCGAAAAAGTAGGAGCAAGAAGTGCTGAACTAGCTCGAAAAGAGGGGTTGATTCCCGCAGTAATTTATGGCGGTGATGGTATCCATCATATTACCGTAGATGCTGTAGAAGCGGGAAGAGCAATCTTTACCGACAAATTCTATCAGGTAAATATTACCGTTGACGGGAAGTCAGTTCCTTGTATTGTCAAGGATCTTGATTTACATCCGGTAACGAGTAATATCATCCATATTGATTATCAAGAGTTAGTACCTGGCAAGAAAGTTAAAATTGATGTACCTGTTCGCACCTATGGCACCGCTAAAGGAGTTTTGGCAGGGGGTAAGCTAGAAACCAGCTTACGGAAATTAACGGTAAAACTAGATGCTGGAAAACTCATCGATGAGGTTACTGTTAACATCGAAAACCTTGAAATGGGTAAGTCAGTGAAAGTTAAAGATATTGATGCCAATGCAGGTGTGGAAGTCATGAATTCTCCTGGAAATCCAATTGCCCAAGTTATTGTTCCACGATCTATGCGTTCTGAAGCATCTAAGTCAGGTGACTTGGAAGCTACGGTTGAATCAGAAGAAGCTTCTACTGAGGAAACACAGGAAGCGGAGGCTTAAGCCTTTCTTTTTTATCTTGGCAGTGTATGAAGTACCTCATTGTCGGATTGGGCAACATCGGGGATGCCTATAAGAATACTAGGCATAATATAGGTTTTGATGTTGCTGATTGTCTTGCTAAACGTTGGTCGGTCACATACGAGGCTGGAAAGCTTGCTGATGTAGCAGAAAGCACTTATCGAGGCCGCCAAGTCACGCTTATTAAGCCCACCACATTAATGAATCGAAGTGGGAGGGCAGTTGCTCATTGGATGCAGCAAAAAAAAGTCTCTTTAGACAATGTTTTAGTTATTGTAGATGATTTGTCTTTAGATCTCGGTGTATTGCGCTTACGAGGAAAAGGAAGTGATGGAGGCCACAACGGGATAGCGAATATCAATACTATACTCAATACTCCTCGCTATGCTCGTCTACGTTTTGGTATTGGCTGCAATTATAGCCGAGGTAGGCAGGTAGATTTTGTCTTAGGAAAATGGGATAAACAAGAAGAGGAAGAGGTGTCTTTTGGAATAGAGCGAGCAGCAGATGCTACAGAATCTTTTATTTTCAGAGGGTTGGCCAACACCATGAATGTCTTTAATACAAAGCCTAACCCATGAAGATTTTCTGTATAGGAAGAAATTACGCAGCGCATGCGGAAGAGTTAGGTAACAAAATTCCGAGTAGACCAGTGGTTTTTATGAAGCCTAGAACAGCTCTTCTACAGGATAACAAACCCTTTTTTCTACCCAATTTTGATTCAAGTATTCATTATGAATGTGAACTTGTCTTGCGCATTGGAAAAAATGGAAAGTCCATTCCTGAGCGTGTTGCTCATAGCTTTATTCACAGTATAGGCCTAGGGATCGATTTTACGGCAAGAGATTTACAAAGCGAACTCAAAGACAAAGGTCATCCATGGGAGATTGCTAAGGCCTTTGATAAATCTGCATTACTGGGTGATTTAAAACCAGTGGATTTGTTTGATTTAAGCAAGCCCATTCATTTTTCATTACATAAAAATGGGGAGGTTGTTCAACAAGGGGATACGAGCCTTATGCTTTTTAACTTTTCTCGAATCATTGCCGAAGTGAGTAAATACTTTACGGTACAACAAGGTGATTTGATATACACAGGTACGCCGGCAGGAGTTGGGCCCATTGAGATCGGGGATAAATTGCAGGGATTCCTCGCTGAATCCTTGAACTTTACTTGTGAGATTCTCTAGAAGTATTACTTTGGATACAAAATGTAGCGATGCCATACTTGTTTACTTCTGAATCTGTTTCTGAAGGCCATCCCGATAAGGTTGCTGACCAAATTTCGGATGCATTAATTGATCATTTTCTTGCCTTTGACTCTCAGTCTAAAGTGGCTTGTGAGACATTGGTGACAACTGGTCAAGTTGTCTTAGCGGGTGAGGTAAAATCAACGGTCTATTTGGATGTGCCTAATATTGCTAGAGATGTCATCCGAAAGATTGGCTACACAAAAAGTGAATATATGTTTGAGGCTGATAGCTGTGGAGTGCTATCCGCTATCCATGAGCAATCTCCAGACATTAATCAAGGAGTAGAACGCACAAACCCTGAAGATCAGGGGGCAGGAGATCAAGGTATTATGTTTGGGTATGCTTCTTCTGAAACTCAAGAATATATGCCTATTGCGCTGGCCCTTTCCCATAAGCTTCTTCAAGAGCTAGCACTCATTCGAAAGGAAGGTCATCCAACCATGCATTATTTGCGCCCAGATTCTAAAGCTCAGGTGACTATAGAATATAACGATGATCACAAGCCACTCCGCATAAATACCATAGTACTCTCTACCCAGCATGATGAATTTAATGGAGATGATTCCGTTATGCTTCAGCGTATCCTGCATGATGTCAAGGAAATCTTGATTCCGAGAACCATGGCGCATTTTGGTGAAGAGATTCGAGCATTGCTTGATGATGAAGTTATCTATCATGTGAATCCTACAGGAAAGTTTGTGATTGGCGGTCCCCACGGAGATACGGGGTTGACAGGTCGAAAGATTATTGTGGATACCTATGGTGGTAAAGGAGGCCATGGAGGAGGAGCCTTTTCTGGAAAAGATCCATCTAAGGTTGACCGCTCAGCAGCCTATGCGGCGAGGCATGTTGCTAAGAATTTAGTGGCTTCAGGTCTTTGTGATGAAGTGTTGGTACAGGTGGCCTACGCCATTGGAGTCGCTGATCCAGTAAGTTTATTTATCAATACCTATGGGACGTCAACTACAGCGTTGACTGACGGTGAAATTGCTGATAAAGTCCAACAACTTATCTCATTGCGCCCTTATGATATTGAACAGCGGTTTAAATTGAGGGATCCTATATACTTTGAAACGGCGGCCTATGGCCATATGGGACGATCTTCAGAAGTCGTAACCAAGCATTTTGTGGATGGATCAGGTCGAGTATTGGAGAAGGAAGTAACCTTATTCCCTTGGGAAAAGCTAGACTATGTCGATAGGTTTAAAGAGGCCTTTGCCCTTTAGTGTCTGGAATTTCCTCTGTTTATCTTTACCTGAAGCTGTTTAGAGCTTTTGAATGGCTACTGCTTCGTTATATCGCTTATTCCAAGCCTTTTCTTCAATAAGTACGCAATTAAAGGTTGGATAGGAGGCTTTAATTCGCTCTCTAAATGTATCACGGTTTACCCATTCTACTTGAGAGATTCCTTCTTCCTCTTGCGGGACAAGCTTGCTCGACACATCACCCTTCATCATGTACCAATGCGTTTTTTTAAGGATCCACTCATCCTTGAGCTTATAGGTGTGGTAGGTCTTACAGAGTTTGTCATAGATATTTATGATGCCTACGCCGGTTTCTTCTTCGACCTCCCGAACGGCACCTCCGCGAGGGGATTCATCGGATTCTAGTTTCCCTTTTGGTAGGTCCCATTTCTTTTTTCGGTGAATAAGAAGGTATTGGTTCTTTTTGTTGCGTACTAAGCCTCCGCCCGCTTCAATCATTTTAAAACAAGAAAAGAATTGATTTTTAAGCTTTTTAATGTCCTCGCTACAGAGGATTACATTGCTTCGAAGTGATCCTACTTCAATGGCTGTAATGATTTTTTTGATAGAAGCCTTTCCACTAACAGGATAAATCTCCACAGGATTATCTTTTTTTTGCACCACGAAGGGAGCTTTTTCCTGACATAGATATACAGAAATTCCGTTGAGGTATATTTTGTAATTTTCTTTCATGAATGATACATCACAATCGTCCCAATTAATCGCTCATCTTCTTCTTAAAAATAAAGCAATTCAGCTAAGACCTGATAAAATGTTTCAGTGGTCCTCTGGAATGCTTTCTCCAATATACTGCGATAATCGGATTTTATTAAGTGATAATGAAGCTCGTTCATCAGTCAAAAAGGCCTTTTGCACTATGTTGGAAAACTATCACTTTAAGAGTGTTGCAGGCGTTGCTACAGCAGGGATAGCGCATGGAGCGTTGGTGGCTGATGTTCTGGGATTGCCATTTTGCTATGTTCGTTCTAAGGCAAAGGCCCACGGAATGCAAAACATGATTGAAGGGCGAGTTGAGCCAGGAAGCGATGTTGTGGTTATTGAGGATTTGTTTTCGACGGGTGGCAGTTCAATTCAAGCAGCTAAGGCACTCGAGGCGGCAGGAGCTAATGTGGTAGCAATTGGTGCGATCTTTACTTATGGCTTTACCAAGGCTAGACAATCTTTTGATGAATCAGGGTATAAAACCTTTGCATTAAGTGATTTTGAGACCTTAATTAGTCTTCCAGAAGTTCAAGATAATTTCTCAGAGAAAAACCTTGCTGTTTTGCAGGAATGGTATGCAACGAATTGTAGGTAGACTCTTTCGATTACACTCTCAACTAAGTCAGTCAATAGCGTGTTGTATTGCTGAATAATTAAGTGGTCTGAATGCACGTTGCCTTTTCTCCTATTTACCGATATCCTCATTTGCCAGAGAACCACCGCTTTCCGATGGAAAAGTATGATGTACTCTACGAACAGCTCATCTACGAGGGGACAATAACCGAGGAGGATGTTTTTTCGCCTGATATCCTTTCTGAAGAAACGCTTTTACGTACCCATTCTGAAGAATACTGGACGAAGTTGAAACACGGCAAGCTCTCGCGGAATGAGATTCGGGCAATGGGCTTTCCCTATACACCCCTTCTTATTAAACGAAGTTTACATATTGCTGGGGGTACGCTTCAATGTGCACGTTATGCACTTAAAGGAGACGTTGCGTTAAATATCGCTGGGGGCACACATCATGCATTTAGAGATCGCGGCGAAGGGTTTTGTTTACTTAATGATTTTGCGATTGCTATTAATGAGCTTTTGCATACGGGTGAAATTCAACAAGCTCTTATCATTGATTTCGATGTTCATCAAGGAAATGGCACAGCATCGATTTTCGAAGAGGATGCCCGAGTGTTTACGTTGAGCGTCCATGGTGCAAAGAACTATCCCTTACGCAAGACTACCTCGGATTGGGACATAGGAGTGGACGATGGCATCGAAGATCAGGCATATCTAGCCATCGTCGAGCAAACCCTACAGGACGTTTTTCAACGCGTAAAGCCAGATCTCGTATGTTATCTCAGCGGAGTGGATGTAATAGCAGGAGACAAACTTGGACGTCTAGCTCTCAGTATACAGGGATGCCGTCGTCGAGATGAGTTAGTTTTTGACTATTGTAAGCAGCATGACGTTGTACCTTGCGTCAGTATGGGAGGAGGGTATTCTAAACGACTAGCCAATATTATAGAAGCGCATGCCAATACCTATCGAGTAGCTCGTCAGGTATTTGGGTAATGTTTAACACGTTACTTGGAACAAAAGGACATTTAAGTGTGCTATGAGTAATTCTTTGCTACAAGGGTAAATACTTCGATAATTTGATTAACTTCGCAGTCCTTAAAATTTGAATAACTCGTATGCTAATCATTAAAGTACGTCCAGACGAAACGGTAGATCAGGCAATCAAGCGTTACAAGCGTAAGCACAGAGATGTAAAGACTATGCAACAATTGCGTAAGCGTAAGCATTTCACTAAGCCATCTGAAGAGCGTCGCGAGGAAATGATCAAAGCGAAGTTTAAGCAGTCTAAGTCAAACGCTGCTGGATAACTCGTTACCCAACTGACTCCTCCTCTTTTTACCAATCTCTCTTAGGACATATTTAGTCCAAACCTATCTGTATACTTTCTATGAGGTTCACTTCCCTCTGGTGTACATTACTTTTTAAGAATCCGCATTAGCGCTCTTCCATCATTACTTTCTATCCAAAGGAAATATACTCCGGTACTGAGGTCTAGTCGTTCATTAAGGCTCTGAACATTGGAATACTTACGCTTGAATACATTCTGTCCAATCGCATCAATAAGAAGCAGGTCGATCGCTTCGTAACGCATTCCAAAATCAATGGATAGGGATTCATTGATTGGATTGGGACGCAGAGTAGGTAATATGGGTAAGGTGCTTATAATACCAGTGCCGGTTACATAAAAGGGTAAACATGCTGAAGTATCAATACAACCCTGACTAGTAATAACCTGGACTGCATAGGATCCGGTGCTTAATGGAGTATAGGTTGGTCCCGTTTCTCCTAGGCTCGTAAATCCTACGGAATCACAAAGTAACCACTCGTAGCTATCGCCTAATGCTGTCGGAGCTAAAAAACCGTTTTGACTAAAGTAGATGTCTGTTTCAAAGGAGTCTAAGGTAAAGTTTAGGAAAACTGTAGAGTCGCAGCCAAGCGCATTGGTTAGGACAACACTCGCTGTATTGTTAGATCCATTGTAGGTATTGCCATCAATCCAGGTAAATGGGCCACATGAGGTAATGTCTTCGATGCTAGAACTTTCCGGCAGAATAGTTAAATCGATCTGAACGATGGAATCACATCCAAACTGGTTGGTGTAATAGGTATTGATTAATTGGCTTTGCGTGTAGGTATTGCCATTTACACTGTATGAGCCACAAGCTGTTATCGCCTGGTTAGAGCTTGTTGAGTTATTGATAACTATGTCTGTGATACGAACGGTGTCACATCCAATGCTAGGCAGCGTTTCGGTGACGGAGGCAGATGAGGTATAGGTCTGACCATTGTATACCACTTGGTCGCAACCCGAAACGGTTTGATTTACGGTAGGCTGACTCTCTACGATGATTTGCGTGTAGACCGTGGAGTCACAACCTGTGGTGGAGGCAAGCACTTCGGTAAGACCAGTAGTTGCATTGTAGGTATTACCATTAAAACTAACGCTACCGCATCCAATAATACTTTGTGTGGTGGATACCGAGTTGTAGACAATGATTTGCGTGCCAACAATAGAGTCGCATCCATTGACCGATGTAAATGTATTTCCAAGCGTAGTAGAACTTGTGTAGACTGTGCCATTGAATACTACCTGATCGCATCCTTCAATTACCTGACCAATGTTGTACGAAGGAAAGATGTCTATCGTAGTAATTACAATAGAATCACACCCCTGAGTCGTTGTTAGGTTTTCTGTGAGGGAGGTTGACGTGGTGTATGTAGTCCCATTATACGTGTAGGAATCACACCCTGAAAAGGACTGATTTGTAGTTACCGGAGGGATAACCACAATATTTGTTGTGAGAATGGAGTCGCATCCATTCGATGCGGTGAGATTTTCTGTCAGCGTTGTACTGCTTGTATAGGTATTGCCATTATAGGTTACGCTACTGCACCCTGATAGCGTTTGATTACCCGGACTACTTGGACTAAGCACAAGATTTATTATCGCAATAGAATCACATCCATTGGATGCGGTTAGCGTGTCGCGTATTGTTGTCGATGTGTTATACACCTGACCATTGAAGGTATATGGGGCGCAACCTGAAAGGGTTTGATTGGTTGTCACTGGTGCTCCACATGGGTCAAACGAACAAATCTCAAGGGTCCATTCATCAATCGTTGGAGTCCTTCCATTGACAAAATCAAAGACGCGAAGATTCCAGTCGCCTGCCGCAAGTTCGTTGGAAAAGGTTGAGAGAGGGTTTTCTGGATCATAGATTAAACCATCGGTAGGAGGGCAGGGTAGACCATTGAGATTCAGGCCACCATCCTCTACACCATGGTCCCAATCATCTTCTAGATTACAATAGTTGATGTAGTCTAAGAGGATGATTTCTGTGCCGCTTGGTGCAACTAATCGAATATCAATATCATTGATGCGGGTGATAAAACCTTGCATATTGGGTATGCGCACAGAGGATACCTGAGCGGTGGCACTCACAGGCACGGTAATAGGGGATAGGACATCGGTATTGGCATTGTTTGACCCTACATAATTTGCTGTATTAGTTAGCGTCAGGCAACTAGAGGTCGTAAAGGAATCAATCACTGAGGTAGCATTTCCGCAGGAATTAGTAGCCGTAACCTGATAATAATAGGTCGTTGCGTTGGCAAGACTATTGGAAGTATAACTGGCACTTCCAAGACCCGTGGCAGACTCCGTTATTGTATTAGGATTGATGCTAGAAAAGATAGTTACATCATAGCTTGATCCAAGGCTAGATGACCAGGTGAAAATGGTTGGATTCGAAGCTGTTGCTCCCCCTGCAGGTGAAATCAGGGTAGGTGTGGCAGGAGTTGTTAGAACATCAAGAACAACATCAAGGGTTTTTGTTCCCGTAGTGCTATTGCCACTAATGGTAAAGGTGTTGGTGCCAGAAGATGCTCCCGTAGTCGTAACAGTAAGAGTAACTGAGGTACTAGGCGTAACATTACTTGCGCTTAAGGAAGCAGAGGTTCCAGTACCCCCTCCGCTG
>DLYY01000081.1 GCA_003447535.1 Bacteroidota bacterium
AGAGGCTTGGGAAAATGATGGCAATGTAGGCCGTGCTCCGCTACCTGGTGGAATGTCTTATGATGATTTGCCTGCCGAGGATTATGATTGGTTTGATGCCTTATTACGCACAGGAATTAAGCAAGAACACAACTTATCAGTGGCCTTTGGAAAAGAAAAAGTTGATGTTTATGCGAGCTTTAACTATCTCAATACGGAAAGTTATCAGGTGGGTAATAATTTTGAGCGACTTGCAGGACGTCTAAACCTTGGCTACACTCCAATCAAATGGTTTAACATAAACCTTCGTTCCTCTCTTTCGCAAGGACTAAATAACAGAGTGTCTCAAGCATGGGATGGTGGTCTTGGGACTGCGGAATCTACGCTCTTACCATTTTATTCGGTAGACTCATTCCAATATGCTACTGGGCAGCGCAATCCACTATTTAAGACAAACTATCTCGATTGGAATACGCTTGAACTTCGTACAATCAATAACTTAACTCTCGCCCTTACTCCGGTCCAAAATTTACAGATTAAGGTCTTTGGCGGATTGGACTATATGGATCTTCGTGATAGCCGTCTAGAGGATTCTCTATGGACGCAGACGGATATTTTTTCCAAGCTTGATCAGAAAAATATCACCAATTATATGGTTAATGGAACGGTAGACTATCGCACCGACTTTTGGGAGAGTCACACACTATCTCTTTTAGGAGGGTGGGAGTATCAGCAGTCAACCACCGTAGGAGAGTATACGGAGATAAAAAATGCATTAGGGCATATCTACAATACCATGGAGGTATATGATTCACCGAATGCGGATACGACAGTTACGGAATACGATGATAACCAATGGCGTTTTGCTTCCAGCCTCTTTCGCCTAAACTATAATTTCAAAGACAAGCTTATTGTCAATATGAATCATCGTATTGATGCGTCTTCGAAGTTTGGTAAGGATCGAAAGACAGGACACTTCCCTGGATTGGGACTCGCCTACATTATGTCGGAAGATTCATGGTTAGCCAACTCCGATAAGATTAACTTTCTTAAGGTGCGAGCTAGTGTGGGACGTACGGGAAATGCTGACATTCCTTACGATGCTCAATTTGGGGGATACAGTCCAGGAAGTTCATCGAATCTTTATGCTGGTCAGCCGATTGTGTCTTATGCGAGCCTTCCTAACAGCCAGCTTGCATGGGAAACGACTTGGACAACCGATGCCGGGATCGAAATTGGATTCCTTCGTGATCGAATTACCGCAGAGTTAGGGTACTACAATAAGATTACCCGTGATGCCATCATTTTTGTGCGTGTACCGACTTCTACAGGGCAGGCGGGATACTTTGATAACATTGCACAGATTCGAAACCGCGGGGTAGAGTTTATGATTACTTCGCGTAACCTTGTCGGCGATCGCTTTAGCTGGCGAACCGATCTAAACCTTACGCATAACCGCAATAAGGTGATTGATGTAGGAACAGCCCAACCCGATGCATTGGCAGGAAGTGGAGATACTCGAGTCATCGAGGGAATGCCTATGGGAGTAAACTATCTTGTACGATTCTCTCACGTTGATCCCGATAATGGATTGCCAGTATTCCTCGATGCAGATGGCAATGAGACCTATGAATGGTCGGAAGAAAATCGAGTGCCTTTAGGGAATGTTCAGCCTAAAGTAGTCGGAGGATTGACCAACACCTTTACCATTGGTCAGAACCTAGAAATTGAAATCTTGGGAACCTTTACCATCGGAGGAAATATTTATGATGATGCAGCCAAACGTCAACTAGGTGTATGGACCGAATGGAATATGCAGCGTGATATCTTAAATCGATGGACCGGCCCAGGTGACGGTGATGCTATCTATCCTCGCCTCACACGAAACTCTACAACCTATGGAGGGATGGGGTCTGAGTGGTTCTATAATACTGATCAGTGGTTGTATAATGCGAGTTATTTCCGCTTGAAGAAACTGGCCATTAAATACTCTTTACCCAATAAGCTCTTTGCCAATAAATCATGGATTGCAGGCTGTGATGTTGGGTTTACCACCATCAACTTATTTACTATTGCGGCTTACCGTCGCGATCCGGAAATCGTGCGTGACCTTGATGGCCCACAGGCTATGAACTTGAGTCCTAATGTGACCTACCTCACACCGCCTCAAGAGCGCACCTTTAACTTTTCTGTAAACGTAAACTTCTAAGCCATGACAAAGTATTCTATTCTTTTTCTATTACTTGGTTTATTATGGGGGGCGTCGTGCGAGAAGTTAGTCGAAACCGAGTCTCCTTATCTTGATCAAGATGCCTACTTCCAAAACGAAGCAGAAGTACTTGCTTCCTTAAACGAGGGGTATCGTATCCTCGCCTTTGGTGAGGTTATGGGCGGTAATACCTGGTTGGCCAGTGAGTTAATGGCCGATAATATTAATGGGACTAATCTATCGGGTGATTTTAAAGCCTACCATAGTCATAATACGGGAATTTTCATTGGCTTTACACGAGGTATCTGGCAGCAGAATTTTGCGGCTGTGGGTGAAATCAATCGCCTTCTTGCTGGAAAGGCTAATGCCAACCTTTCCCAGGCCTTAGATGATGAGATCACAGGATCGGCCCTTTTTGTCCGTGCCTTTGTGCATTTTGAAATGGTTCGCTTGTTCGCTCAGCCTTACGGCTACACATCGGATAATAGCCATTTGGGTATTCCGTATCGCGATACTTGGAGCGTGGATCCTCAGCCTCGACTGACCGTCGATGAAGTCTACACTAAAATTATTGAAGATTTAATGACGGCTATTTCCCTGCTTCCGAGTCAGAGTTCAATAAGTGCTGCGCATGCCAATCGTTGGGCGGCAAAGGCTTTGTTAGCGCAGGTATATTTTCAGATGAATGATTACTCTAATGCGCATGGCTTAGCACAGGAGATTGTAGACATGGGACCGTATGCACTTGTTGATTCCATTGGTGATCGATTTGATGAAATTATGACCACCGAAGATATCCTTGTCCAACCTGATGGTGGCGGGTTTAATAGCGGCGCGAATTGGCAAGGTCATTATCGAAATGATAATGGCACACCTACTATCCGAATGTCAGAGTCGGTGTATTCAGAAGCCACATCGAACACGCTTGATCTTCGTGGTCAGCAGTGGTTTACGGAAAGTGGGAATAACATCTTTTTAAATAAGGCCAATGGCTCGAATGACTTGTTTCATCCGGTTTTACACCTCACCGAGGTTTTATTGATTAAGGCTGAATCCGCGGCAATTCTTGGCTTAACGGCTGAGGCTGAAAACGATGTTAACCAAATTGTATCACGTGCTGGTATGACCCCTGTCTCAGGGCTGTCAGGTACTGACTTAATTAATCTTATTCGAACGCAACGTCGACTTGAAATGGTAGGGGAGGGTAATCGATTGCACGATTTGAAACGTATTGCTGTGTCTGAAAACGCTAACCTCTCTATTAATGGGTCATCATGGGATTGTCCAGGTATGGTTGTGCAGTTCCCCGATGATGAGCTTAACGGAAACCCTGGCATGTCTGCCAATGAAGAAGGCGGATGCTAAACCTATCCTTATGAAGAAGATTTTTATACTCCCTATTGCCATCTTGTTGCTTGCAATAACCGCCTGCCAAGATGATTTAGTCTTGGACAATGAGCCATTGAAGAACGACGGTATTCAAGGAGATTGGGTGCTTTCCATTGTGGAGATGCAAGATTATAAGGCCATTAACATCTCGGATCGAAACCTTGATGTTTCATACGTCTTTACCGAAGTAGCTCAACCCACTGCGATGTCTTTCAATTCAGCGGACTTCACCTTTACTTATAATGGAGGAGATAATCCATCCTTTTTGCCCGAATCAGGGACTTGGCGTTTTGTTAACACATCAACCAATGATTGGAGTGCAAACTATCCCGATGAGTTACATCTTATTGCTGGAGGGGATACCACAGAATTAGCGCTTGCTGGGCCTGTGCGACCTCAAGATGAGTATCTCCAATTTACCATTCGAAAAAATTGTCCAGAAGACAATCAAGGATATGGCTATTTATTCAAATTCGTACGTCAATAATATGCGCTATATGAAACGATTATTACCATCAATTTTTGTACTTCTCGGTGTATGTATTAGCCCAATCTATGGCCAAGTATCGACCCTGCCTTCTTCGGTTGAAGATCCAACGCAACCCGTTACGATCACGGTTAATATTGCCGATATGGATGGGTCAATCGATCACGTTGCTTCTCTTCAAGCGGCCGTGGCGAGCGGTGAAGATCTCTATGTGTGGACTTGGAAGCCTGCGGAACACCCCGACGGACACCCCAATGTCAATGGTCTTGGAACTCAACCATGGAAGGACTCCAATCCTAATCTGATTATGACCAACAATTTTGATGGTACATTCTCTTGGACCATTGTTCCTACAGACTTTTATGAGGTTTCAGCCTCGGATGTATTTAACGAAGACATTCATTTTTTAGTGAAGCCAAAAGATGGAGGAGGTTACGGCGATCCGGATATAAAGTCAGAGGACTTGCTCGTTCCCATTGATCCACCGGCTCTTCCTGTAACCAAGGCGCGATCATTCCCATCGATTGCTACAGGAGATTCTTTAGTACGCATAGGGTCAAATGACGTGTTTACGTTGATTTATGACAACAACTACGAAGAGAAACCCTCTATGCAAGGCGTCAATGATCTTTGCGTTTATGTTGTAGCAACATGGACTGATTATTTGGGTACTCAAAACACTACGGAATATGCTCCCATAACCCAAGTAGGCAATCAATCTGAATTGGCTATGCGTGACATGGGCAAAGGACTTTTTCAATTTTCTTTTTGGCCAATACGTTTCTTTAACTTACCTGAAGGAAGTGTCATTCGTCAACTTGAATTCAGGATATTACGTCAAAATGTAATCAACTCCAATGATGTCTCGGATGGGACCTTTATATATAGACTTAGCTGTTTCTAACCGATCAAATTTTCATTTAAAACACCAAATCAAACACTATGAAAACTTTTTTCTCAACCCTTATAGCAGGCATTATGCTTTGTGCTGTTCTTCAGGCGCAGACCTATAATGTGACCTTCCAAGTCGATATGAATACTCAGACGTCGGTACCAGACACCATATCTGTGGCTGGAACCTTCCAAGAGTTTACTTCGGTGGGTGCAA
>DLYY01000224.1 GCA_003447535.1 Bacteroidota bacterium
TCGCCGTTCACGCTTATCAATTTCTCGAGCCCCTACGATTTCTAATAAGTCTTTGGCATGGCCCAGAGCAATAAGGGGTTTCCCCTGGTTTTGATAAAAATCAAGCGCTCTCTTTATGACTAACTCTTTATGAATTGGTTGAAGCTCCTTACATACATCTAATGATTCCTTTATTAGCTCCTCCGCTTGTGAGTATTGGTTTGTATGCTCATAAACATGCGACAGATGAAAAGAAATCCTCAACTTATCAATGATATGTCCAGCCTTGTTTACTAATCTAAGGGCTTCCTCCAAATGGGCTCTACAATGAACAAATTCTTTTAGTTCAAAATAATAAAGCCCTAAATATTGATGACTTCTTGATTCAGCAATTGTATTGTTGCACTTTTTACTAAGTAACAATGACTCATCAAGCATTATCTTTGACTCATTGTAATCTTTCAGGCTCAACAAGCATCTACCAATGTTACCTAAGATGAAAGGATAATTTGGTGAGGCTTTGTCTTCCATGTGTTGTAAAGCCTTTTTATAGAATTTTAAAGCTTTATCAAAAGCTTCTTTTGTATCATAGATTACTGCCAAATTATTGTAAGAACCCGCTAAAACTTCAGGAGAATCACCTGGATACGATACGGCTTCTGTTAAAGTTCGGATGCTCTCCTCAATACGACCAAGATGGCGCAAAACCATCCCTGTAAAACTCAACATAGATTGAACAATCCCAGATAAGCCATTTTTATGCGCCACTTGCTTTGCACTGTTTCCAAACGACAGGGCCTTGTCCAGCTCACGACTGTGAAAGAAACAAAAGGCAATATATTTTAAGGCTAGAGCTTGATGCATTGCATCTGCTGCCTCTTCAGCAGCTTTGTGATAGGCCTTGCTCTTCTTAAGACCTTCTACTTGATCTGCAACAATAACCGCTTCTACCTCGTCTCGTAATCGATCGAGTAACGCACTATTACTATGGATGTCAAGCACATTTGCCATAAATTAAACACATTATAAAAAATAGTATACGTAGATTCTTAGAATTCGTAACACTATTGAGCTAAAATTGTCAAAGCATGGGCTCGCTTTGCGCGGCTGACTGGCAGCATTTTTCGATCGTGCAACAGAATTCTAAAAAGACCAAAGTTCACTGATATGCAGTATCTTACCGTAGACCGATTATGAAAAAAAGATTCATCTATGCCTCAGGTATACTTGCTCTAGCAAGTATTAGCCTTTCTACCTATGCCTTTATGCACGCTCCAAGCGACAACGATGCTTCTTATGAAGCGTCAGCGCTTCCCTCCCACTGCCATGTCTATGGCGAAATAAAAGTCGTGGACTACGGAGAAGATTACAAGGTTAAAGTAGTTGACTACGGAGAGGATCTTGAAGTAAAAACAGTAGACTACGGGGAAGACTATGAAGGTCGATGGAAGTTTGTCGACTACGGAGAAGACTATAAGATTAAATTTGTCGACTACGGAGAGGACTTCACCATCAAGTACGTAGACTACGGAGAAGGTTGCTAACCCTATAGTTTACTAAAAACCTTGAGAAGCGCTTTCTTTCTGCTGCGGCTCACGGGGATTTTAATCGCTTTAGTGAGCTCTACCTGTGCATGTACGGAGTCAAACTTTTTGATGGCCGCTGTTGCAATGATATAGCTGTTGTGTGTACGGAAAAAAGCAAGGTCCGGAAGGCTTTCTTCAATGGATTTTAGTGTTCGAGTCACTAGAATTTCTCTGCTGGAATTCAGCACTATTCTGGCATAATTACTTTCCGCTTTGACATAAAGAATATCCTGGAAATGTATGATTTCGCTTGACCCTTTATGTTTAACTAAGAGCTTTCCCTTCATTGGATTCAAAAAAAGGTAGTCACTAAGCTTTTGATAGGTTTGCTTTAAATCATCAATTTTTACTGGCTTTACCCAATAGTCAAAAACCTGATGCCTAATGGCTTTGATGGCAGAGGTGTCATCACCTGTCATGATAACTACAGGATAGGATACAGGACCTAACTGCTCTAACAAATCAAACCCAGATCCATCCGGGAGGGTGACATCAAGAACAAGCACATTGAACGACTGCTTGGATATTTCTTGGAGGGCCTCTCGAATTGACATTGCGTGATAGACAAATTGAATATCCTCCTCAAGAACTTTTGATAGTATCTCCAAAGACTCAGCAGCTTCTCTTGAATCCTCAACAACAAATATTTTTATACTCTCTTCCAAGATGGGTTTAGGTTTTGGTAAAGTTGAAGGTTACTTGTAATCCTTGTTCAAGTTCTCTTCGGCGTAAGGATACATTCCAAGAGCCGTGCTCCTCATAGATTCGAATTCTTTCCCGAATCAACTCATTGCCCACTCCGCGGCTCTGATCGTAGATTTCCAAGCTGAGTTTGCTCAGGCCAGGACCATTATCTAGAACGTGCACATAAAGAGAACGATTATTACTAGTTCTGAAGTACACATCAATATGGTTTCCACCATTGGGACCCATTGCATGCTTAATCGCATTCTCTACAATGGGATGAACAATAAGACTAGGTATATATCGAGTGGCAAAACTCCCCTGTACGTCTTTGATATTAATCTTATAGGTAAAGCCGAGGCGTTGTGCCTCCAGCTTAAGATAGGCCTCAACTAGGGCAATCTCCTGCTCCACATAAATCTCTGCATCTCTTGCTGCATACATCAACTGACGGATATACTCACTGAACTGACCCACATAGATTCCTCCAGTAATGGAGTCTGTTTTCAAGATAAAGTGCTGAACAGAAGCTAGAGCATTACTTAAAAAGTGCGTGTCTAGAAAGGAGACATTGACTTTAAGGTCTTCTGATTTTTTGAAGGCAGTAGGCTTACTTTCGCGCGGAGCAGATAAGTCCATAAGAAACGCTTGACTTGTTTCTAAGACTTCGCTTTGAATCAACTGCAATTGATGTTTGGCATTACTAAGTCTTGCTGAAATTTCTTCTTCAGAAAAACCACAAAACATAGAGAGCTTGAGGTAGTCTAAGTGAAAGTGTGGTAGGGCTGTTTCCTGACGCCCATGCACCGGAGCGAGGGTCTTTTGCACAAAATCAATATCACCCAATGCCATGCCAGCCTTACCCATAAGCAACCTAAACCTTGTATTGTCCCACGGCATGTTGCCTTCCTCAACTAGGTACAGCGCGCTCTTAGCGTAGGTAATTGCATCCTGCCATTCCTCATTGTGCATGCAAATTTTGGCCACTAAATGATAAAAACGCGCAAAGGTGTGAATGTTTGATGCATCGAGATTAATCATTTCCATATAATGTTGCCTTACCTTTTTAGCAAAGGCTGTGCCCTGTCCTTGGTCTAAGTAGTGATGGGCAAGATTAAAGGCACATAAAATGTAGTAAGGGCTCCATTCTTCACCATTATTCTCAAGCACATCAAGTGTCGCCTTATACTTTTCCTCTGCTTTATTGTGGTCGCCTAGAACGGTCCACACTACGCCTAGGCCATTTAAAGAAGAGGCCTTTCTACGGTGAGACTGAGCATAGGCTAAACTCTGATTATAAGACGAAATGGAAAGGCCTACTAGATTTAAGTAACGCAAAAGACTTCCTCGTAGGCCATAACACATACCTATCATTTCCTTGTCACCGTCCTTGACCGCGTATTCTAGTGCCTGAAGAGAAGCTCTATTAGACGCTCTAAAATCAAAAGCTATCATGTGATAGGATGCTTCGTTATACCGAAGCTCTGATATCGTGAAAGCATCCTGGGGTTCCTTGAGTTTGTCAAGAATACCGTCGAGGTATTTTGATGCAAGTGAGAGGTCCGAATAGAAATTTCGGCCAAACCCCTCCTTAAGCTCAAGCGTTGTTAATGTTTTGATTAGACTCCCTTCGAGTACCACTTCCCAATAGATTAACTGAGAAGATAGGATTACTCGCTTAAAAAGCCTAATAAATGGACGGTGTTAACATTACTCTTTAAGAATATCGCTAAACACCTTTCTAAATTTTGCCAGTTTTGGGTTGATTACAATTTGGCAATACCCATTGGAGCGGGCATTTAAGCGGTAGTAATCCTGGTGATAGGATTCCGCTTTGTAAAAGGTTGTGATTGGGCTGACCTCCGTCACGATTGGATTCGGCCAAACCCCTTCTCCCTCCAATTGTTGGATAACCGATTCGGTAGCAAGTTTTTGATCCTCGCTATGATAAAACACCACCGATCTATACTGCGTTCCCTTATCGGCTCCCTGTTGATTGAGCGTGGTAGGGTCATGGGTTTCAAAAAAAACTTCCAAGAGTTTCTCATAACGGAGAATAGATGGGTCAAAAACAATTTGAATCACCTCGGCATGACCCGTCATCCCACTGCATACTTCCTCGTAAGAAGGATTTGCAGAGCGACCACCACTATATCCAGAAGCTACTTGCTCTACCCCTTCTATTGACTGAAAAATTGCCTCAGTACACCAAAAACAACCTCCTCCAAATGTTGCTGTATCTAATGCCTTCATTGACTCCATAATTTCTTTGTTTGACTTATCCTTTTTTACCTCATAAACCATCTCTTCCCCTTGAGCATTAAAGGCACAACCTTGAGCAGAACATAGTAGTCCCAATATCCATAATCTCCAACCTTTCATAAACACCCGCATTCAGTAATATATCAAAAGAACGCCTCAATGTTTTAAAATGTTGCCACTATACTCCACATAAGAGAAGGAGGTAAGTCCATAGAAAGCCATACCTTAGAAAAGGACCAAAATGCAGTTAATCCCAAGCGTAATCCTATGGAAAACTCCCTAAACCAATTATTGAATATAAAGTATCCAATCATCCAAGCCGGCATGATATGGTGTTCAGATTGGCCCCTTGCCGCAGCGGTATCTAATGCGGGAGGCTTAGGAGTAATTGGTTCAGGGGGTATGTATCCTGATGAACTTGAAGAAAACCTCAAGGCATGTACGAAAGCTACTAAGAAGCCCTTTGCGGTAAATCTACCCCTTCTCTACCCCGATATTGAACAGCATGTCAAGTGTATTATCGATTACAAGGTGCCCATTGTAATCACCTCAGCGGGAAACCCAAAAACTTTGACAAGAGAGCTGCAAAACCACGGAATCAAAGTCATCCACGTTGTGAGCAGCGTGCGGTTTGCCCTTAAAGCAGAGGCAGCTGGAGTCGATGCCATTGTCGCGGAAGGATTTGAAGCCGGTGGACACAATGGACGAGAGGAAACCACAACGCTTGTCTTAACGCCTTCCGTAGTCGATGCGGTAAATATTCCCGTGATATCCGCTGGAGGAATACGTTGTGGGCGAGGCATGCTTGCCGCCATGGCGCTTGGTGCCAGTGGCGTTCAAATCGGTTCGAGGTTTGTGTTAAGCAAAGAGTCAAGTGCGCACATGAACTTTAAGCAAGCGGTATGTAACGCCCATGAAGGGGATACCGAATTAAGGCTAAAGGCTGTAACCCCGGTAAGACTGTTAAAAAGTAAGTTTCAAGAACAAGTTAAAGAAGCCGAAGAGCGCGGAGCAAGTCCTGAAGAGCTCGAGCAACTTCTTGGGAAAGGCCGATCAAAAAAAGGAATGAAGTTGGGTGATCTCCAGGAAGGCGAACTTGAAATTGGTCAAGTAAGTGGCTATATGAATCAAATACTACCCGCAGGAGATATTGTTACCACAATCTGGTCTGAATACTTGCAGAGTAAAATTGCGCTCTAAGAAATCCGTCGCATGTCCAACCAATACCCTACTGCAGCGTACAGGCGAAGCTTAACGTAAACGTTCGTCCTGCGCGTGTTTGCGAGAAGAATCCAGGATCGCCTTGAAAGACCTCATACTGACGGGCACGGTCATCGTTCAGCAGATTCGAAGCACTTACGCTTAACTTAAAGCGATCGTCCTCTCCAAAGCTCTGTGCGATTTTAACCTTAAGGTTGTTAAAGGGCTGCTCGTAAACATTTGGTACCCTATCAATGCCGAGAAGTACTAAACGCTTTCCTTGCACATTGTAGGATACCATGGCATCAAATCCTTTTTCTGTATCGCGGTAGCTTAATCCCACATTAACTAAGAAGGGTGATTGACCAAACATTACACGCTCTTGTGAAATATCTTCTCCTGGCTTAGCATTTGCTAAGAGTGTCGCGTACTCAGCATCGGTATACAATGTTTGGCTTTTGATGTACGATGCATTTCCTGTGAACGCTAAATTCTCTAAAGCAGGATGAATAAAGGCAAAGTTCTTACGCAACTCAATTTCTGCTCCAAGCAAAAAGGCTTCGTCTACATTTCGTGGCGTAATCTCACGAGGACCAAATTCCGAGACGCTCACCAACTCAATAGGATTGGTAAATCGCTTATAGAAACCAGACAATGAAATCATCTCACCGCGTCCAAAGAAAGACTCCCAACGCAAGTCAAAGTTGTCGATGTCCGTTTGTTGAACGTCAATGTTTCCAATAAAGGTGGTTTCTGTGAGGGGATCAAAAATCTCAGCAAGCGAAATCTCCTTAAAGCTTGGTCGCACCACGGTACGGCTAAATGAAGCACGAAGGTTCATGTTGCTCGCCAACTCATAAATCCAGTTAACCGAAGGCAGGATGTTTAACTCATTGAGCACTTTTTCATCATCATAGTAAGGAATAGGAGCAAACTGAGGTTGGCTAGGTTCTCCCGTATACCAATTCGTCGCCTTCTCCATGCGTACTCCATATATAACACGCATTCTGCGACCTAACGGCAATTCATTCATGATATAGGCTCCTAAAACGTTGATTCGACCATTATATGAATTTTGCTTTTCCTGAAGCGCTCGTATAATGGTCGTTGTATCCGATAGTGAAGTACCCGCCGTCCAGATTAAATCATCGCTTAAAATGATATTTGGATTGCCATTGGGAACCAAGCCTTGGTAAATGTGCTCGGCACGTGTTGTCACAAAATCTCGAACCTTATAGGTATTACTCACTCCAAATTGAAACTTACTTTCTAAACCATCCCATTGAGAAAAGAGGTAAGTTCCGTCCATGCGAAATGTTTCATTAAATTCTGATAAATCTCTCCATAGACGATCTGATCCAGAACCTCCTCCCCCACTCAACGCTGGAATCGCACCTCCTGTAACTTCAAGTGATGTCGTACGTAAATCGGGATCAATAATCTCAGACCATGTCAGCGCATTTTTATATTCTAGCTCAAGACGATTAAATGTTGACTTGCCTCCAACGAGGAAATTAGTAATCGATCGCTGAGAATAGGTCAAGGTCGTAAACTCACTTTCTTGGTCATCCCAGCCATCCACTTGATAACGAGTTGATGCGCCTTTCTCTCCATTTTGAGTATGGAATAGCTGAGTGTTCAGTCGGTGCTTTTGACCTTTTAACGCAAAGCCTACCAATCCACTCCACAACACATTGTTTTGACTTAACGGACCTTGTGAACTTCTATACTGCTCGTCATCTAAATCAAATGAATTCGCGTCACGTGACTTAAAATACTCCCCATAGCGGGCGTCCTCAAAGTGCTGATTGTTGTTCTGATAAGAGAACCCTGCTATTAAACCAAGGGTTTGGTTGGATTCCCCCAACTGATATTGATTGCCATAGCTTGTGCTAAGCGACGTGTTTAAAAACGCAGGAGCTCTTCGAACGCCAAGGGTCGGATTAAATTCCCTGGTAAATGCCTCTATACTTGGATCTTCCCGAATCTCTTGAAGAGCTGTTGGATAGCCATTGATATCAGTATAGTCATAACCACTCGGTAACGCACGGCCACCGTCGTCAATACCCAACCAATCTAGCTTACCTCCATCATAGGTCAAAAAGTTTTTATTAAAGCTTGTATTCGTGTTGTAGCCAAGGCCGAACTTCACATTAAACTGTTCTTTGTCTGGAAAAGCCTTCGTCGCAATATCTACGACCCCACCAGAAAAGTCACCCGGCATGCTGGGCGAAAAGGTTTTACGTACAATAATGTTATCGATTAGAGACGTTGGAAAGACATCCATTTGCACGGTGTTTCTATCGGGATCGAGGCCAGGGATGTCCATTCCGTTAAACGTGGTTTTAGTGTAACGATCGCCTAAGCCACGAACGTAGATGTACTTTCCTCCTTCGACAGAGACGCCTGAAACGCGCTGAATGGCCTGACCCGCATCACTATCACCAATTCGACTGATACTTTGGGCCGAGACACCATCGAGTACAACAGCTGACTTTCTTTGAATGGTTAGCAAAGCCGTCTCGTTGTTTCTGCTTTGCGTTGCCGTGACTACAACTTCTGTAATGACTTCTGACTCTTCAGTAAGACGGACATCCACCAATTCAGTACTTCCCTCGTTGACAACCACTTCACTAACCACTTGTTTGGCATAACCTAAAAATTCAATAGACAAGGTGTAGGTGCCTGGGACTAATTCTAAACTATATTGCCCCTCTAGGTCGGTTAACGCAACAACATCTAATCCTTCGACACGAACTTCAGCATACATAACAGGGTCGCCAAAATCATCATCGATGACCGTGCCACTAAGGAGACCCATTTTAGGATCTTCAGCCAGAGCAACCGACGCTAAGGCGAAAAAGAAAGTGAGAACTAGAAAGATATATTTCATCGTGTCTTTTATTTACTTGAAAACCTCTCGCCATTTTACCGGTAAGAAGTTGTCAAATCATTTGATATGTACTTCAACCCTAGTTTTCAACTAAACCTGCCGAAGCGCCCCAAGTCCAACCATCGAACTCAGAAGTTGTTGCCCCTGCATTACCAGGTGCAGCAGCAGTGGCATTAGCCGCTGCAAATGAAGAAATACTCGCTACAGAATCAGCTCCTTCTGGGACGATGGCGCCCATTAAAAGATCTGAGATGTCCGCCGAGTTAAACTCACATCCAGAAACAGTAAGCTCGCCAGCAGCCAAGTTCGCATTAGCTGAACCTCCTCCAACCGTTACAAATTCGCCATATCCAGTGACCCATACTCCTGAAATATTTCCTTGAGAGCCTGACTTTAGTGTCATAGCACGTCCAAGGCCTCCAGTATTTTTTAGCGTACCATTTTGAACGGTATATTTTCCAGCGGTGTACGTTGACCCTTCTGGGCCGTCAAATTCAAATCCTGCATTCGATCCTTTACCTCCGGTATGCGTTACAAAGAAGTTTGAAATCGTACCTGCATAGTTTTGGTCTAAGTCGATTCCATCGTCAGCGTGATTTATTACAAGAAGGTGCGAGATATCGTGTGTGCCTCCGAAAAACTCTACGCCATCATCATCAGACGCTACGATTTCGATGTGATCAATTTGAGTTCCTGAACCTACGCCACCCGTCGTTAGTCCTTGAATCTCAGAGTCAGGAGCGACTTCTGTTCCGTTATGGCGAATCGACACGTAAGAGAAAATACCGCTATTATCTGCTACATCACTTCCTCCATAACGTCCGAATGTATATTCTGAAGCGATTCCCTCGATTTGGCCCTCAGTATCTCCTGACCCAGTAGACACTGGAGCATTACCAAGGATAATAATACCACCCCATAATCCAGCATCATCAACCGATAGAGAAGATCCTACCAATTCGCCTGGCTGAATGTTATCCAATACGGAAGTAAATACAATGGGTGCTGAAGCTGAACCCTGTGCGTTAATCATTGCATTGCGAGCAATTAACAAGGCAGAAGAGGCTGCACCTGATCCTGTGCGTGCTTTAACAATAGTACCTGCCTCAATGGTGAGCATAGCACCAGAATCTACAACTACATAGCCGGCTAATTCATAAATTTTATCCGCTGACCATGTTGTGTTTTGACTAACATATCCTGATACCACTACTGTTTCAGTACCAGGATTAGTTGGAGGTGTTGTTGAACCGCCTCCATCATCCTCCTCGCAAGAAGTCAATATAATCAAGCTTCCTGTTAAAGCAAAAAAGAAAATTGAGTTAAATAAATTTTTCATGTAGTTAAACATTAGTATGTAAAAGAATACCAACGATTTTAACTCCAAGGAATCTCATTGTTAAGAAATGGTTAATCTTTGGGCTGGCTTGTTAAGGTTAAATGAACCGTTTAAAAGTTATACTTGATTTTGCCTACATTAACAACATGATAAGTCCAAGCAATAAGAATAAAGTCCTCATCGTAGATGATGAAGAGGATGTGCTCGAATTTCTGAAATATAACCTTGAGCGGGAAGGCTATGAAGTGCAAACCGCACACAACGGCCTTGAGGCCATTGATTCCGCAAAAAAATATATTCCAGACTTGATTATTCTCGATGTTATGATGCCGCAAATGGATGGGATAGAGGCTTGCCGTGAGCTAAGACAAATTCATGATCTTCAAAATACCATTATTACTTTTTTAACGGCAAGACATGAAGACTACAGTCAAATTGCTGCACTTGACGTAGGAGCAGATGACTATATCGCCAAACCTGTAAAACCAAGATTACTAGTCAAAAAAGTTCAAAGCTTACTCAGGCGTTTACATAGCAGAAACGGCATAGAATCCGTTGAAGCCAACGGAATTACTATAGACACCGAGCGACGTCTTGTTACCTATAAAGCGCAGATCTTTAGTCTGCCAAAAAAAGAATATAAACTGCTAAGATTACTCATGTCTAAGCCGGGCAGAGTATTTACCCGAGAGGAAATTTTAGCGCAAGTATGGGGTACTGATACCATTGTAGTCGATCGTACTATTGACGTGCACATTAGAAAGCTTCGAGAAAAATTCAGCCCGGACTTATTCTTAACTATCAAAGGCGTAGGCTACAAGTTTGGAAGCTAATGGCGTTTAAAAATTTAAAACTGCGGCAGGTCTCCCTGCTTATTAGCTTCACTGTCGCTGCTGTATCAGGCATCGCATTATGCGTAGAGGCCATTGTCGATGGATGGACTTTTCAAACCTACATGGTCCTTATTCCTCTTGTTCTGTTAGTGACCACCTTCCCTATTGTGCACTACTTAGTAGATCTCTTTATCTATCGCAGAATAAAGGTCTTATACAAATTGGTGAGCAACGAAAAGGGCGGACAAGAGCTAAAAGAGGGTGGTACCCTGCAAGAAAATGATGACTTTTTAGAAGCCGTCGAAGAAGAAATGCGGCGATATAGCACAAGTAAGCAGTCAGAAATTCAAGCGCTCAAACGAATGGAGACCTACCGAAAAGAATTTATTGGTAACGTATCCCACGAGCTAAAGACTCCGATTTTCAATGCACAAGGCTATATAGAAACTCTGCTAGATGGAGGGATGGAAGATGGGAAAGTCAATATGAAATACTTAGAAAAAGCCACCCGAAATCTTGACCGATTAGGCAACATCGTTGAAGATCTTATCATGCTCAACCAATATGAGACAGATATCATGCAACTTAATATCCAACCCTTTGATATTTCAGAGCTTACCAAACAGGTAATGGATGAACAAGAGTTACAGGCAAGTAAAAAAAATATTGAACTTGTTATCAAAGAGGATACTAACTCTAAACGCAAGATCTTTGCCGACAGAAAGCATATTCATCATGTACTCTCCAACCTCGTCAATAATTCCATCAAGTACGGCCATGAGAATGGTTTAACAAAAATTGGATTCTATGATGTAGAAGACAAACTGCTGATTGAAGTAAGTGATAACGGCCCAGGCATAGCCAGCGAACACCTTACCAGGCTTTTTGAGCGTTTTTATCGTGTGGACAAAGCACGCTCTAGAGGGCATGGAGGAACAGGTCTAGGGCTATCCATTTGCAAACATATTGTAGAGGCTCATAAAGAAAAGATTCATGTGCGGTCTACTATTGACATCGGTACAACGTTCGGATTTACGCTCTCCACAAAGGCTTTAGAAGAATAGTTGAAGCGGCTATCGAGAAAGGTAGCGCTCAAATGGCTGTCTAGCCGCAAGCGACCTGCTCAGCGTCATAGCATCAGCGAACTCTAGCTCACCACCAAAACTTATGCCTCGGGAGAGCGAGGTTAGGGAAGTCGACTCAAGGTCTAGTTGACGACTGATGTAAAATGTTGTCGTGTCTCCCTCCATATTGGGATTTAGTGCCATAATAACCTCTTTCACTTGATCATTTTTTATGCGATTAAAAAGGCTTATGAAGGTTAAATCTTCTGGCCCGATACCTTGCATGGGAGATATAAGTCCTCCCAGTACATGATACACACCGTGATAGGTTTGAGTGCTTTCAATGGCCACAATATCTCGAATTGACTCCACAACACATAGGGTCGTCTTGTCTCTTTTATTGTCAGCACAAATTGAGCACAATTCCTCATCAGCAAAAGAATGGCAAACCGAACACTTTTTAAGTTTCGTCTTTAGGTTGTGCAAGGCTTGGGCAAATTGTTTGACATCATTGGACGACTGTTCTAAAGTAGCAAGCACAAGACGCATAGCGGTTTTCTCACCGATCCCTGGAAGCTTTTTAAAGGCCTGTACCGCCTCTTCAATAGTCTGTGATAATCTATATGCCATGTACGCTTGCTGTCTTTTATTAATGAGCTTCCAACCAATGCCTTCCCCATCCCAAATCAGCTTGTAAAGGAACATCTAAACCAGTCATTGCGTTCTGCATGGCCTCTTTGACTAACTGCTCAACTTCTTCTCGTTCTTCTGATGGCACGTCAAATACCAATTCATCGTGCACCTGGAGAAGCATTTTTGACTGCAGTTTTCTTTCCATTAACAAGCGATCAATATCAATCATGGCCAACTTGATTAGATCCGCTGCAGAACCCTGAACAGGTGCATTGATTGCGTTACGCTCAGCATGGCCCCGCAATCCGGCATTGCGTGAGTCGATATCCCGCAGATAGCGGCGTCGACCCTTCAAGGTTTTCACGTAACCATGCTCCCGAGCAAAGGCCACATTGTCATCCATATACTTTCGAATACCCGGATAGGCTACAAAGTATTGCTCAATGATCTCCTTACTTTCTGAACGGCTGAGGCTAGTTTGTTGGCTTAGTCCAAAGGCTGTGACGCCATAGATAATTCCAAAATTTACTGTCTTTGCGTGGCTTCGCATCTCCCGAGTGACCTCGGACACGGGCACTTGGAATACAAGTGCTGCGGTTTCACTGTGAATATCTTTTCCTTGAGCAAAAGCATCAAGCATGGATTCTTCCCTAGCCATATGGGCCACTAGACGAAGCTCTACTTGAGAGTAGTCAGCGGATAGTAGCCAATGGTTTGCATTTCTTGGAATAAAAGCTTGTCGAACCCTCCGCCCTCGCTCAGTCCGTATAGGGATATTTTGAAGGTTTGGTTCATTAGAACTTAGGCGACCGGTTGCAGCTATCGCCTGATTAAAGGTGGTGTGTATGCGTCCCGTCCTTGGACTCACAAGTTGAGGTAAGGCATCAACATAGGTAGATTTGAGCTTACTCAACTCCCTGTAGGTCATAATATCCTCCATCACTGGGTAGTCCTTTCGGTACGAAGAAAGCACATCCTCCCCTGTTTTAAACTGACCCGTTTTAGTCTTTTGACCTTTATATGGAATTCCCATAGCCCCAAAAAGGATCTCTCCCAATTGCTTTGGGGAATCAAGATTAAACTCTTGACCCGATTGATGGAAGATATTAGTCTTTACCTCTAAAATATCGCTTGTAAGTTCTGTGCTATATTTTGCCAAGAAGTCAGTGTCTAGATTAATGCCCTCTCCTTCCATACGACGTAAAACCGGCACTAAGGGAAGCTCAATATTATCATACAATGAAGTTAACTCCGCTGAAGCAAGCTTGGGTGTGAAGACCTCGTGCAATTGAAGCGCAATGTCAGCATCTTCTACAGCGTAATCTTTAGCCGCCGACAACTCTACCTCTCGAAATGATTTTTGATGTTTTCCTTTTTTACCGATGAGCTCCTCAATGGGCTGCATAGCATACTGCAAATAGGATTCTGAAAGTCGGTTAATGCCATGGCGTCGGTCAGGCTCTAACAGATAGTGCTCCAACATGGTATCCCTATACGGAGGGGCTACCTCAATACCATAACGAGAGAGAATGTGGGTATCAAACTTAATATTCTGCGCTACTTTAATAAGAGCAGGGTCCTCAAACAAAACAGTAAACTGGGCCAGCTGCTTTTTGGCCTCCCCAGCCTCTTCGCTTAAGGAGTAATAGGCCCCATGACCCTTATCCCAAGCGAAGCTAATCCCTACAATATGCGCCTCACGCACATTAAGGCCTGTGGTCTCTGTATCAAAAGCAAATTGTTTTTTGGCTTGAATTGACGAGATTAGACCCGGAATGTCCTCGTCGTTTAACAGCGAATAGTTTTCTGAAAAAGCCTGCTTTTGTATGGTTTTCTCTTCCGTAGTCTGATTAGAAGAAAACAGATCCATTTGGTTGGGATTCCCGGTTTTCTTTGACGCGCTGCTTACCATCGAATAATCCGAGCCGAGAATTTTCATGGCAAGGTTCCTAAACTCAAGCTCTTGAAAAATTGGGGTTAATACTTCCTTGTCGACAGGCTCCAATTTTAGGGCATCATTATCTGCTGTAATCGGTGCATCCGTAATAATTGTGGCTAAAAACTTGCTGTCCAGAGCCTGTTGGTGACAAGTTTCTATTTTTTCCCGCAACTTGCCCTTTACTTGGTCTGTGTTCTCCAATAGGGATTCTAAGCTACCAAACTGCTTGAGCAGTTTAATGGCCGTCTTCTCGCCTACACCGGCTATTCCTGGAATGTTATCGACAGCATCACCCATCATGGCTAAAATATCAATGACTTGAAGGGGATCTTTAATCTCCCAACGTGCGCATACTTCTGCAATCCCTAATACTTCATGCCCCTTACCCTGTCGGCTAGGCTTATACATGAAGATGCGTTCTGAAACTAACTGACCAAAATCCTTGTCGGGCGTAACCATGTAGACGTCAAATTCTCCTTCCTTTTGCTTGGCAAGAGTTCCTATGACATCATCCGCTTCATATCCTGCTAACTCAAGAACCGGAATATTAAACC
The DNA here is from genome assembly GCA_003447535.1 of Bacteroidota bacterium. GTDB lineage: Bacteria > Bacteroidota > Bacteroidia > Chitinophagales > UBA8649 > UBA8649. The sequence continues at coordinate 14,967 of DLYY01000224.1, forward strand.
CCTTAATTATCTCTCTTATGGATTGCAGCGAGTTACGGATGTCTTCCGGCATGGCATCTCGATTAGCCTTATAATAGGAAAACTCAGACGCGCGGTCCGTTTCACCCTCAGCATCAAATACCACCGCTAAGTGTGTTGGTTTCTCCCGCTCAATCAAATCGTTCAGGGTTGCCGTAAATCCATAGGCTGCTGATGTATTAATTCCCTTTGAATTAGTAATTGGGTTGCGGATAAATGCATAATACGCTCTGTATATTAAAGCATATGCATCCAATAAAAATAAACGAGGTCGATTATCCGCCATAGAGTTTCTTCTTGCCTAATCTTGAAAATAAAAAAAGGCCCCGCAATGCGGAGCCTTTCTTTCAGACATTATGTTATGATTAGTGCGAAACTACAAACGAAGAGCTTGTTGACCCTGCCTCTGTAGATACATTAATCATGTAGATTCCGTTATCAAGGCTTCGTACATCAAAGGCCTCGTTAACAGTATTCGCTGACTCAATGATTCTTGATTCTACAATGCGACCTTCAATCGTTGAAATCGTCATTGTTATATCCTGAACACTGAATAAGCTGAAGGATACATTTATATCACTTACCGCTGGAGAAGGTACTACAGTCATAGCATCTTCGAGGCTTAGCTCACCAACGGCTGTGCTTAGTCCTGTGATAGTTACTGTTCCAGTGGACTGAGCAATATCAGTGGCTGTTTGAAGTGTAACCGTGATTGTATAGTCTCCGTCAGCAGTGTAGGTGTGACTTGTCAAGTTATTTGACGTACCATCACCCCAGTTCACTGTAGTTTGAGCACCACCACATGGGAATGTGCTCTCAAGTGTGATTGAAACATTGCCATTTCCTTGATCAACGATAACGAATGATGCGTCAAGTGCTGGAGGATCTGTTACAAGAATATCAAAAGTCACCTGATCATTTCCTGCAGGGTTAGTAGCTGTTAAGGTTACAGTATATGAACCATTAGAGGCATAATTATGCTGCAATGAAGCGCCAGAAGCGATAGTAACTGTAGCACTTCCATCGCCCCAATCTACTGTGCACGTTCCACCATTAGCAGTTGAGGTATTTGAAAGGATGACATTTCCATCACAATACTCTACGAATGGGTTAGTCTCATCGGTTCCTGCAATTGCTCCAGAAGCAACAGGTGCAGAAAGCTGATCTAGTGACATAAGATCCCAGCTTCCAAACCCTCCACCTGCGTCAGTAAATCTAATTTTCCAATCATTTGCATTTGACGGCACAGTTACCACACCTGAATTGGGATTCCAATTTAAGGTGTCTTGCCCTGTTGAGAACGTCCCAATAGCCGAGGTAGCTCCCGAACCACTTACAAGTTCAACTGTCATTGAACCTGCAAGGGGAGTGCCCCCGTTATTTAGCGGCTTGCCATAAAGACTCACTACATAGTCACCTGCATTTAAAGAAAGCTCTGGTGTCTCAAAATAGTCGCCCGCGTCACCAATTGCCAAAGAATTAGGCGGAACTAATGCCGAGAATACATGGTATTCTCCATCATAACTTGTGAAGTTTGTAAATCCAGCAACATAACTACCATCACCATCGGCATTGGCATCGATAAATTTCCAGCCCCAATCAGCATGCTCGAAAGAGAAGGCCGTTCCGCCTACAACCCACTCAAATGACGATGAGTATGGTACAGTGTATGCCTCGCGAGGGTTAATGAGAAAAGAGAAATAGGCATCACTTGCATCCAATACTTGATTAAATTGAGTAGAATCAATTTCTACATAAAGATCAAGTGATTGGTTCGTAGCTAGAGTTGGAAAGAGAGTGTCTAATCCAATAGCATCTAAATTTAACGTAACCTGTGCTCCAGGCGCTAATGCTGGATTTTGAGGAAAATCTTTAGAAACAGCAGACCCTGCTGTTTGGTTATTAAGATCGTCCACAATAAAATAAAGAAGCGTTACAGTGTCAACAGGATTTTGGCCAGCATTAAGAACAGTAGCAGAAGCATTGAAAAGACTTGTGCCTGAATAATCAAGGACTGAATAAATGGTATTAGCATTTAATGCAGTAACCTGAGGCGTTGCATCGGATTGAAAAGAAACTAGTTGCAAGTCATACTGTGCTGGCTCGCGTACAGAAATATCATCAACCCATAACTGACTCATGTCCGTTGAAGTCAAACGGAAAGCAACATAAATAGTCTGCCCTGCATAGGCCGCTAAATCAACAGAACGACTTGTCCAATCATCAGCCTCCTGAGCAATACTAAACAAAGTAGTTGTGAAGTCAGCTGGTGCATTCGCTCCAGTAGTAGATAGAAGAACTTCATAACTTTCTGGGAATTCCCCAGCAGCCCCCTCAAAAGATTGAGCTCTCCAGTTTAGAGCAATTGAGCCCGTTGCAGCTGAAAGGTTGATAGCTGGTGTAATTAACCAGTCGTCCGAGGTACACCCTGCCGGGTTGGACCATGACTGAGCCGCTGCGAAAGTGTCAGTACCATCTGTGTTAACTACCCAACTGTTGTTAGGAAAAGTAGCGGCAGCATTTCTGTTACATGCATCGTTGTTCACCACGGTAAAGCCATTGGGCGGAGAT
>DLYY01000083.1:0-9689 GCA_003447535.1 Bacteroidota bacterium
TCCTATGGATGGGGCTTCTTACATCATGGTGGATGCCTTAGGTCGTGAAATGCTCAAAGGATGGCTTAATGCGCCATCAGTTGTATTGGATCTAGAATCGATTCAACCAGGGGTCTATCATGTTATTGTTGATCTTAACGGTCAACAGGTTAGCAAAGTATTCTTGCGGCAATAGCTGTTAGCTACACTTTCCAGCGAATCTCCAAGGTAGGAGCATTTGGTTTTGGCGTAAATCGTGCGTCTACCTTTTGACCTAGAATACCGGCAACTCGTTCTTCTGCATCACACAAAACAATGCGACCTTCCCTGAGGGACAATGCAGTGGACTGGTCATTAAAGTAAGCGCCTAGTTTTCGCTTTTTAGGCTTGCCATCCTTGTTGGGAAGGTAAAGATAGTCGCCGTGCTTTCGAACACGGAGACAAAGTGGCCAAGAAATCTTATTGGCGTCAAAGTGCATAACATCACGGGTATAAACACTCTTCATTCGTTTACCATCGCGTAGTCGAAGTGATATAAGCCCCTGCGCGGAAAGGTCTATTTCAGTACCATCTTTGTGGATGAGGATCGGGTTAGTAATATCGGATAGATTCTTGGAGAGCACTAGATGGCGATGATCAATAAGTAGTCGTGCATCGGGACCCTCAAGCACAGCCCCATAGGATGATTTATCCATCATCTTTTGTAGAGATTCGATTTGCTTGGCTGTATATCCGTAGTGCTTAAGCCAAGCTGATAAAAGAATGTATCGATGCTCATGAGTTTTAATCCAGGACAAATTGAGCCATTCTTGGCCATGATGGATTTCAATCTTTTTTGCAATCAATTGCTTAGCATATTCTTCGGTAAATGCACTCCATTTCAGAAGTTTTTCGCTTTGGCGTGCTAGTCCATTAAACCATCGAGGATGTCGCTCACGCAGGGAGGGTAGTATTTCATGCCGCAGGTGATTTCGATCATACTCTAAGGAGGAATTCGAGATATCCTCTCGCCATGAAAGACCATGTTGCTTAGCATAAGCAAGCAGATCGGCACGGGGTATATGGAGTAGGGGCCTGCAATGATTTCCTTCTATTGCAGCCATGCCTGCTAGGCCTTTGATCGTTGATCCACCAAAGAGTTTGAGTAACATAGTTTCTGCTTGATCATCTAAATGGTGAGCTGTGGCAATCCAATCTGCCTTATGGTCGCCGGCTACTTCTTGAAAAAAATTATAGCGTATTTGGCGCGCTACGTCTTGAAAATTACCAGAGGACTTAAGTTCTTTTCCATTCACCTCTCGTAGTACAAACGGAAAGTCATAGGATTTGGCAAGTTGCTCAACAAACTGGGCATCTTGCTTACTATCCTTTCCACGCATGGCATAGTTTACATGGGCAACAATACAGGGGATATTTTGCTTATATAACGCATGGAGAAGTACACATGAATCCATGCCTCCACTAACACCGAGGACGACATCTTGATCGGATGGAAAACGTGATTTTATGGTGCTATGAATTGCATTCACTTCCCAAAGATACAGCAGATTGTATGGATACTATTTTGTTATTTGACCAAACGTTTGGTAAATTAGAAGAGTCGTGGACAAGTTCCTGATATTTTGACTTCAAGATGATAGTCTCTGATGTATCTTTCTCGTCTAGACAGAACAATTCGAAAACATTAAAAAATAAGCAATGAATATTCTTGTTCCTGTGCGTAAAGTGCCTGACACAACGGCAAAAATCGCCTTTACACCAGATGGTAAGTCTTTCGACGCCAATGGAGTACAATTTGTAATGAATCCTACCGATGAGTGGTATGCCCTAGTGCGCGCCATTGAGCTTAAAGAGAGTCTCGGCGGTAAGATTACTCTTATCAATGTGGGAGATGCTGATAATGATCAAATCATTCGAAAAGGCCTTGCCATTGGTGGCGACGATGCGGTAAGGATTGAAGGAGACGCTCGGGACGCACACTTTTGCGCTAAAGCGATATCAGCCTACGCAAAAGACAATGCTTTTGATCTTATCATTACAGGTAAAGAAGCCATTGATGACAATGGTTTCCAACTGGCTTCAATGATTTCTGAATACATGGATTGGCCTTTGATCTCGCAGGCTACACGTCTTGATGTAGAAGGAGATATATTTCATTTATCTCGTGAGATTGAAGGAGGACATGAGGATATCGAAGTGTCAAAGCCGCTTGTGGTTTCAGCAAGCAAGGGTATGGCCGAGCAGCGTATTCCAAACATGCGAGGTATTATGATGGCGAGATCAAAGCCACTTAACGTGATCCAGGCAGAAGATGCGTCAGTAGCTAGCGAAGTAGCAAAGTATGCTCTGCCTCCAGAAAAAGGTGATGTCAAACTAATTGATGCGGATAACATTGATGAGTTGATCACTTTATTGAAAAACGAAGCAAAAGCAATTTAAACGAAGAGTCATGAATGTATTAGTATATCTTGATAGCGCTGATGGCAGAGTTAAAAAGCCGGTTTATGAGGCCATTAGCTATGCCAAAAAGTTAGCTCAATCCGCAGGAGGGCAAGTGCACGGTCTTGTTTTAGGAGCGTCCGATGAAGCTGATCTTAAATCATTGGGTAAATACGGTCTTGATGTAGCTCACCATGTTGATGATGCTCGGTTTTCTTCTTTTGATAGCCGTGCCTATTCAATGGCTATAGGCCGATTTATCGAAGCGAATCCATGTGCTCATGTCGTGTTTTCATTTAACCATCGCGGTATGGCGTTAGCGCCGAGAGTGGCTGCTCGACTTGACCTAACCTATGTGCCTGGTGCTATGGCACTTCCTGCTGAAGACGGTACCGTAGTTCGCGGAGTAAACTCAGGGAAAGCCTTTGCGCATGTAAAGGCAAACAAGTCAGGTATGGTCTTAGCTGTCATGAGCAATGCCGCGGGACTGCTCGATGAATCAGCTGAGGCTAGTCTAGCTTCTTTTGACCCAGGGCTAAGCGATGATGCGTTTTTGGTTAAAGTGGTCAAGGTGGAAAAAATGGAAGGAACTATTCCATTAACAGAAGCTGATCGTGTGGTAAGCGCTGGTCGTGGGCTTAAAGGTCCAGAAAACTGGGGTATGATTGAAGAGCTTGCCGATACATTAAGTGCTGCTACAGCTTGCTCCCGTCCTGTTTCAGATGTTGGATGGAGACCTCATCACGAGCACGTTGGCCAAACGGGTATAACGGTGCGCCCAAACCTCTATTTTGCCATTGGTATCTCTGGTGCTATACAGCACTTGGCTGGAGTTAATCAGAGTAGAACCATTGTAGTAATCAATACGGATCCTGAGGCTCCATTCTTTAAGGCCGCTGATTATGGAATTGTGGGTGATGCCTTTGATGTTGTGCCAAAGTTAAATGCAGCCCTTAGGACTCATTTCGCTGCATAGCGCAATGGTGAGGTTTTTGCCAAGGTTTTGTAAGTATTAATCCTTACTTTCAAGGCACATGAAACGTGTAGAGCTAGAAATATTAGCCCTAACCAATAGTTTGGCGCATAACAACTCTTTCACAGTTATCCTTGGCGAAAAGGATGGCCCAAGACGCTTACCAATTACTATTGGGCAGATGGAAGCTCAGGCCATTGCCATAATCATGGATGATTTAAAGCCATTTCGGCCGCTGACTCATGATCTCTTTATGCAAGTATTACGTAAACTCAATGTTAAGGTCAAAGAAGTCTCTATTGAGAATCTTATTGATGGGATTTTTTATGCTCATTTAACGATTGATCATGACGGGCAGGTCTCTTCGCTTGATAGCAGAACATCTGATGCACTTGCGCTGGCTATTCGTGATAAGGCAGCGATATACATTGGACAAAAGCTTTTCGATGAGATCGCAGTTCGTTTTAAAGAAGAGGAGGTTGATGAAGTCGACACAGGGGAGGAATTAGAAGATAAGTTGTCCGATATAGAGGAAAAGCTTCTTGGCGATAATACAGGACAAGACCTATCCAAGCTATCAGTTGATGAGCTTGAAGGGTTATTACAACAGGCCCTTGATCAAGAGGACTATGAGCGAGCGGCAATTATTCGCGACGAACTCTCCAAACGATAGACCATGAAACACCGAACCAACAAAACCTTATTTCTACTCTTCCTTTGTCTCCCTTTAATATTGTGGTCGCAAGATGTAGATTCTGTTGCAGCTGATGCCGATTCTTTATTGAGTATAGAATTGTTGGCTGATGGTCATATGGATTCCGCTATGGATGTTCTTGAACCAGAGGTTGACAATACACCTACCGAGGATTCAACAGGTGTAGCGATTCAAGAGGATATGGCTACGCAAAGTACAGAAGGGATAATACAAAGTGAGGGCTTTACCTTTACAGGCCTTGCAAGGGGAATGTTAGGAATGGCTATGCTTATCCTACTTAGCGTTGTCTTTAGTAGTAACCGTAAGGCTATTCGCTGGCGCAGCGTGGGCATTGGACTTTTTGCTCAATTAGTTCTGGCTGTTGGGGTGTTAAAGGTCAAGATCGTACAAAGCGTCTTTGAATTTGTAAGTAAGCTCTTTGTTAAGACGTTAGAATTCACGGAAGCGGGCAGTACATTTCTTTTAGGAAATATGATGAACGATGCACCATCGGCTCCTTTTGGCTACATATTCTTGTTTCAAGTTCTGCCTACTATCATCTTCTTTTCAGCCTTGACCTCAGTCTTATTTTACCTTGGTGTTATTCAAAAGGTCGTAAAGTTTATGGCTTGGATTCTTACGAAATTGTTAGGTATATCTGGTGCTGAAAGTCTTAGTGTAGCAGGTAACATCTTCTTAGGACAGACCGAGGCGCCTTTAATGATAAAGGCCTACTTAGAAGATATGTCTAAGTCGGAGATTCTTCTTGTGATGGTTGGAGGTATGGCTACCGTAGCAGGTGGCGTTCTAGCAGCCTATATCGGATTCTTAGGAGGCGGTGATCCTGAACTCGAACTCTTTTACGCAAAGCATCTTCTAACAGCGTCGGTAATGGCTGCTCCTGGAGCGATTGTGGTCTCTAAAATTCTCTTTCCTCAGGAACAAGTAGTGAACAATGATATTGTGGTATCCAACGATAACATAGGATCAAATCTTTTGGATGCCATCGCGAACGGAACGACGGAGGGAATCAAATTAGCGGCGAATGTAGGTGCTATGCTCTTAGTATTCATTGCCTTTATTGCCATGGTGAATTTCGGCTTAGGTAAACTAGGTGATGTCACTTCCTTAAATACATGGGTTGCGGCAAATACTACGTATTCTTCCTTTTCACTTGAGTTTATCTTGGGATACATCTTTGCTCCATTGATGTGGCTTATTGGAGTTCCTCTGCAGGACATGGCGTTGATGGGTCAGCTGCTTGGGATCAAGCTTGCAGCAAGCGAATTTGTGGGATATATACAGTTATCGTCTTTGAAGGATATGGCAAGTGAAGTGCATTTCAGCTACCAGAAGTCGGTAATTATGGCTACTTATATGCTTTGTGGATTTGCGAACTTCGCTTCGATTGGTATCCAAATTGGGGGTATTGGTTCTTTAGCTCCTGGACAGCGAAAAACATTGTCGGAGTTTGGTCTGAAAGCGTTAATTGGCGGTACCCTTGCCTCTTTGTTATCCGCTACGATCGCGGGGATGATAATAGGCTAAATCCTCTTAGTTCGATGTGGGAATAGGAATCATCTCTACGACAAGAAAGCGATCTTCTGGTTTTATCATTTGAAAAAGAAGGATATCTCCAGATTCTGTTCCAACATATACTTCATAAAAGAACATGCCGCTCTGTGGATCTTGTAGCTGAGAATAATTACTAAAACTAAGTCCTCCAGATTTACCCACTTCATCAACTACATATTCAGCTTCGTATATGGCTGATTTGTACTCTATGCTTTTTCCTGGGTCAAGGCTGGTGCGCATAATGCGCGATTCATCATTTCCAGTATATGCTCTGTGCCTAGCGACTTCCTTATATTTCTTTTCCCGACAAAAACTTAGGTAGTCAAATACAGCTTTCTGGGCGGGTAAAAGGTCCGTATATGCCAAGGAATCGATGTATTTTCCTGTTTGATCGAAAGCTCCTTGGAAATCATAGGCTATAAAGCTATCTAGCGCTGGCGTCATTGTTGCCAATGCATTAACACCCACTTCGATGAGGGGAGTTGTGATAACTTCAGGGCTTTTACTTTGAATATGCTGCGCAATGGCTATGATGTCGTACTTGTCAAGTGCTTCACCACTGATGAGCTTTTCTCCGGCAAGGGAGGTTGGAGTTTCTACTTGATCATTCTCAGGGGTGACTTCTTTTGATTCTTCATCCTTGCATTGTACGAGGCACGCGAGGAATATAAGACACCCAATTGGTAACGATTTGTAAGGCATGCAAACAATTAAAAATTCTTGTATTAAACGGGCTCTTGGCTTTCACGAATCTTTTGATTCAGCGCTTCATCGATTGCCCATGTATCATCAGATAGAGTAGGATTAGTAGATTCCTTAACAGTAGTTTCAACTTCTGTTGTTGGAGTGCCATGACCTTCTGCATCCTCCATTCCCCAGAAATCTTTGAGAATAGGGGCGATAACTAAACCTAAAAGACAAGTTAATTTGATTAAGATGTTCATTGAAGGTCCAGAGGTGTCTTTGAAAGGATCACCCACAGTATCACCAGTAACAGCTGCCTTATGTGCTTCAGATCCTTTATAAGTCATCTCCCCATCAATCATTACACCTTCTTCAAAGCTCTTTTTGGCATTATCCCATGCCCCTCCTGCGTTGTTCTGGAAAATAGCCCAGAGAACGCCGCTTACAGCTACACCTGCCATATATGCTCCTAATGCTTCAGGACCCATGGTGAAACCTATGAGAATTGGCATAACTAGGGTGAGTGCACCAGGTAAAAGCATTTCTCGAAGAGCAGCCTTTGTAGAAATCTCAACGCACTTATCATATTCTGGTTTTGCTGTTCCCTCCATAATACCTGGAATCTCACGGAATTGACGACGAACTTCTTTGACCATTTCCATGGCAGCTTTACCTACAGAATTCATTGCTAATGCCGAGAAGACAACTGGGATCATTCCACCTATAAAAAGTGCAGAAAGTACTTTGGCTTTAAAGATGTTAATTCCTTCTTCATAAATTCCTGCCATTGGAACGTAGGCTGCAAATAAGGCGAGAGCCGTTAATGCCGCTGAGGCAATAGCAAAGCCTTTACCAATAGCGGCTGTTGTGTTTCCAACAGAATCCAAAATATCTGTACGTTCGCGTACCTCTTTAGGTAGCTCACTCATTTCGGCGATTCCTCCTGCATTATCCGCAATAGGTCCGAAGGCGTCAATAGCTAACTGCATGGCTGTAGTGGCCATCATAGCACATGCGGCAATTGCTACACCGTAAAATCCTGCACATTCGTATGCTGCCCAAATGGCTCCTGCAAATAGCATTATTGGACCGAAAGTAGAAATCATGCCTGTGGCCAACCCTGCAATAACATTAGTTCCTGCGCCTGTAGCCGATTTTGCTACAATGTCCATGACAGGCTTCTTACCCTTACCTGTATAATATTCTGTCATGTAGCTAATTGCTCCACCAACACCAAGTCCAATAAGAACAGACCAAAAAACATCGATATTGCCAATTTGACGTGCATTCTCTTCTCCAAAGAAGTTCATCATCATGGTTTCTGGCAGGATCATTCTGATTAAGAAGAATGAGGCGATAGCGGTAAGTCCAATAGAAATCCAATTGCCGAGGTTTAGCGAGGCTTGAACACCGCTCTCTTTAGAGTCGTCTTTAGCTCGCACAAATAGTCCCCCGATGTAGGAAAAGATAATTCCTACAGCCGAAATAAGAAGAGGTAACAACATAGTCGCTAAACCACCAAATTCATCTTCATAGCCTTCGCCAAGTACGAGGTAGTTCCCAAGTACCATAGCAGCTAAAACTGTAGCAACATAGGATCCAAACAAATCAGCACCCATCCCTGCAACATCACCAACATTGTCACCAACATTATCCGCAATGGTTGCAGGATTACGTGGATCATCTTCTGGAATACCTGCCTCTACTTTACCTACAAGATCAGCCCCTACGTCAGCAGCTTTGGTGTAGATACCCCCACCAACACGAGCAAATAGAGCAATGGATTCGGCGCCTAAAGAGAAACCAGCTAGTGCTTCCAATATTAGGATGGCAAGATGGAATCTTTCCGAAGGCGATTCACCGCTAAAGTTTTCGACTCCGGGGATAATAGATGTCTTCAACAATACAATAAATAAGATGCTAAGACCAAACACGGCAAGTCCAGCAACTCCTAATCCCATTACCATACCTCCGCTAAAACTCACTTTTAGCGCTTTGCTTAGACTAGTTCTAGCTGCTTCTGTCGTGCGGACATTGGCTGCAGTTGCAATACGCATACCGATATTTCCTGCTAATGCAGAGAACACCGCGCCAATGACAAAGGCTACTACAATAAACCAATGGGTTGTTTCAACCACCGTACTCAAAAGCCCAAGTAGGGCTCCAGCAACCACTACGAAAATGGCTAACAAACGATATTCTGCTGCCAAGAATGCAAGTGCACCTTGACGGATATATTTAGCGATTTCAGCCATTCGCTCATTCCCTATAGATTGTTTGTTAACCCAAGAAGACTTAAGGTACATTACAACTAGGGCTAATAAGGCTACTGCCGGTACGGCAAACAGAAGACTATCTACTGTCATGATATAAAAGTTTAGCGCACAAAAGTACGATATGAGAGAGAACTAATAGAATAATAGCCCCAAAAGATTGCGCAGTCTATGGAAAATAGATTTACTTGACCGGGAAGTCAAATGACATCTCTCTCACTCCGCTGTTGTATTTGGAGATGAAAGAATCGTTGAAGCGCATTGGACGAATGATTTGGATAAATTCCGCAGCTTCTTCAGGTGAAGAAAAATCACCTAATGAATAACGCATAGTCCCATCTACATTTTCGTAACGCATGACAAGGCCATTTTCGATCAATTGCGACATGTCGCGCTTGTCATAAAAGCCAATTTGAATTCGATAGGATTCTCCGGATGGTGCATTTGTGTTTACAGCCACAGTTCCGCTTCCTTGGTTTCCATTGGCGCCACTTGCATTGGAACCATCACCACCTTCAGCCATCGACCCTGCCTCGGATCCTTCGCTTGAACTTGCAATGTCACCAATGATACCATTGTTAGCCCCCATGCCCCCTTGTTTACAATTTTTCAACTGTTCGTCTTGGAAGGCAACAACTTCTTCTAACTGAGCAATTTCTGCATTTGCGTTGTCGACTTCTTGGTAGAGTTCTTCAACCTCAACGCGATAGGATTTGTTGGTTTCAATGAGGTTTTTATACCGCTCAGGGTTTTTCTTTAGCTCATTGATTTGCTTGATTAAATCTTTACGTTCCTTTCTGCTCATTTCCTGGCCAAAAGAGTGTTGGCTAATGAGTAAACAGATAAGGATAGAAAAAATGGTAAAGTAAGAACGCTTCATGGTATGCATTTTTAATTTTTCGTTGTTATTTGTAGTTATTGAATCTCGATTGCATCGAGTTTCTTCTTCAGCGAATGAATATACTCTAAATAATCTTGGATTTGATCAGTTGGCATAGGTAAGCTTTCCCTTCCAATCTCACTATACGGGTCAATTTGCACGCCATCCTTCCAAAAACGATAGCAAACATGA
>DLYY01000083.1:10002-10971 GCA_003447535.1 Bacteroidota bacterium
CCAAAAACGATAGCAAACATGAGGGCCGGTTGAAAGTCCTGTACTCCCCACATATCCTATGATTTGCCCTTGTTGCACTGGAGCCCCTTTGGTTAACCCCTCCGCAAATTTAGACATGTGTAGGTACTGTGTGGAATATGTACTGTTGTGTTTGACTTTGACGTAATTACCATTACCACTTGTATATCCGAAGGTTTCTATAATCCCATTAGCAGTAGAAACAATAGGGGTCCCCGTGGGCGCGGCATAATCAGTGCCAAGGTGGGGAGAGTTGCGTCCAGTTACAGGATGCCTTCGGCTGTGGGTGAATCGCGAGCTGATACGCGAAAACTCAACAGGGGCTTGCAAAAACATTTGCTTCATAGTGTGCCCCTTTTCATCAAAATATTGAAAGCCACTAAGAGAATCTCCATATGCAAAGGCGTAATAGGGTTTTCCAAAGTGCGTAAACTTAACAGCCGTTATATTCTGTGCATCAAGGACCTTTCCGTTTTGAGCAACGACTTCATCAAAGAGTACTCGGATCGTATCATTGGCTTGTATTCGGTAAAAGTTAATGGACCATGCAAATATATTGGCCAGCTTGACAGAAAGCACTCCATTGCTTCCTTGATTTTCAATGGTTGCCCATAGAGATGACTTGATTACACCTCCAAGTTCTTTAGAGCGACTCGTGGTTGGGACTTCAATAATCTCTCCCACCACATCTTCCCAATAGATTTCATAGCTATAGTAGGAGAGTGCATCGCGCTCGACAAAAACATGAGTCACTTCATCAGTCGAATCACGGAGAACAGCAAATTGTTGACCAGGATAAACATTTTTCAATGACGGTACTTCTTCATATTGTGGTTTTTCAAGCCGAAGAATAGCATTGTAAGGTAGATGATCTTGGAGCAGTTCGGAAAGAGATAACCCCTGAGATACGGTCATAGTATCTAAGAGACTTTTGGGGTATGTACCATAAAA
>DLYY01000003.1:0-9579 GCA_003447535.1 Bacteroidota bacterium
TTTGCTCTACCAACTGAGCTACCGTTCCTCTCTTTTAGGGACGCCAAAGTTATAATTTTTTGCTGTATGTCCATACATCAATCCTAAAAGAATTGACTCTAAGTTTCTTTTCAATAAAAAGCAATATACATTTGCACTATGAGAATACTCATTGCAGGTGCTGGTGAGGTAGGTTTTCATCTTGCCAAAGATCTAGCCATGGAAGGGCAAGATATTGTCCTAATTGATCCAGACCGCCATCGTTTGGAACACGCTTCTAATACACTGGATATAAAAACTGTCGAAGGGGATGCAACATGCCCCAATACGCTTTCGAAAGCTGGTGTTTCTGGGGCCAGTCTTTTAGTAGCTGCCACGAATTTGGAGGCACGAAATATGACGATTTGTACTATTGGTAAACAGTTAGGGGTAAAGCGTACCATTGCTCGAATTAGCAATTTGGAACATCTCCGAAATAAGCAAAATATTGACTATCAAGCATTGGGAATCGACATCATGATTTCGCCGACAGAGTTGGCTGCGCTGGAAATTTTACGCCTTGTAGAGCATTCGTCATTTACGGATCACTACATTTTTGGAGACAATGCGCTTCACCTAGTGGGTATTCGTTTGGCGTCTACCTCAAGTTATGTAGGCCATCCGTTAATGGATATGCGAGAATCCGGTGATGTTCGATTTATTCCTGTATCGATCAAACGGGGCACTGAGACTCTTATTCCTCAAGGGAATACCATTCTAGAGGTTGAAGATTTTGTCTATTTCGTATGCATTACGGAGGCGTTGGATAAAGTCGCTTCGCTTGACGGTATTGACCAAGTCGATACAGAGCGCGTTATGGTCCTTGGGGGCAGTCGCATTGGGGCACGAGCAGCTGAACTTTTATCGAAAGAATTTTTCACTAAGCTTGTTGAAATTGATCGAGACAAAGCAGTTCGTTTAACTGACGAGCTGCCGAATACCTTGATTTTAAATGGTGATGGACGCAATGTTGAGTTTCTGGAAGAAGAAGATATTTCAGCAACGGATCTTTTTATTGCAGTTACAGGACAGACCGAGACGAACATTATGTCGTGTTTAGTAGCGAAGAGCAAAGGAGTCAAAAAGACGATTGCCCTTGTCGAGAATATAGACTATATGAATTTCTCTCAAGCCGTAGGTGTGGATACTATGCTGAACAAAAAGTTGATTGCAGCCAACAGTATTTTTCGCTTTGTTCGAAAAGGAAGTGTTGTATCTGTGGCAAGTATACATGGAGTAGATGCTGAAGTACTTGAATTTGAGGTTAGTGAGAAGTCAAAAGTTATCAATAAGCCCATCCGGGAATTGAATATTCCTGCAGGAGCTATAATAGGAGGCGTTATTCGGAAGGGGATAGGCAAGGTTACTTTGGGAGATTTTATTATCCTACCCGATGACCATGTTGTGGTGTTTACGATGCCAGATAACATGGATAAGGTAGAACGCTTTTTCCGATGAGATTAAATCACAAGATTATTCTCAGTTTTTTAGGACTCCTGCTCATGCTCAGTGGTCTCCTCATGGCATTATCCATCATTCCTTCTGTTTATTTTAAAGATGGAGTAACCTTGCAATTGGTGATTGCAAGTGTAGCCACTTTTTGTAGTGGAGGGCTTTTATATCTCTTAAACCGCGGAAGCTCACGTAATATTGGAAAGCGAGATGGGTATTTAATTGTCACCTTGGGCTGGATGGTTATGTCGATCTTCGGCAGCTTACCCTTTCTTTTGACTGGATCTATAAGCCATGTTCCTGATGCCATTTTTGAATCCATTTCGGGCTTCACAACGACGGGGGCATCGATCTTAAATGATATTGAATCCATGCCAGAAGGAGTGCTTTTGTGGCGCTCTACAACTCATTGGATTGGAGGTATGGGAATTATCGTCTTGACGATTGCGATTTTGCCGCTTTTGGGCATTGGAGGTATGCAGCTATACAGCGCTGAGGCTCCTGGTATTGGAGGAGAAAAACTTCACCCTCGAATCACACAAACCGCTAAAAGGCTTTGGCTAATCTATGTTGGGATGACAATTGCCGAAACCTTTGCCTTGCGCTTAGCAGGTATGACAACCTTCGATGCGGTGAATCATGCCTTTGCCACGGTGTCGACTGGAGGGTTTTCAACTAAAAATCTCAGTATTGCCTATTGGAATGACAACCATGCTATTCAATGGATCATCATTGTATTTATGTTTTTAGCAGGGATTAATTTTTCCTTAATCTATTACTTTCTTCGGGGTTCTTGGAAAAAGATGATCGGGGATGCAGAATTTAAGTTCTATGCGCTGATTGTGGTCATAATGACCCTTGTCATTACGGGGAATGTATTGGCTCATCCACCTGCTGAGGGATGGGACTACCCCTTGCGCGATGCATTGTTCCAAGTGCTTGGCACTATAACAACTACAGGTTTTGTTACCGCCGACCTCACAGTTCATCCAATGCTTATTACGCTGTTCTTTATGATGTTGTTTCTCGGTGGATCGGCAGGCTCTACTAGCGGGGGAATGAAACTGATTCGCCATTTAGTGATTTTAAAGAATAGCGCGCTGGAGTTTCGTCGTTTGATGCACCCTAATGCTGTCCTTCCGGTGCGGATTAATCAAAGTTCCGTAAGTAGTAAAATCCTCTTCAATACGATGGCATTTATGATCGTATATTTTACGATTTTCATATTAGGAGCCGTTGTTATGAGTATAAGTGGTGAGGACTTCTTAACCTCTATTGGCTCAAGTGCCTCGGCGATAGGAAATGTTGGTCCTGGCCTCGGGAAAGTTTGCCCAACGTGTAATTATGCGGGGCTAACAAGTTTTAGCAAACTCTTTTTATCACTATTAATGCTTGTTGGGCGCTTGGAAATTTTTACTGTAATTATTGTACTAACTCCTTCATTTTGGAGAAGAACATAGGCAATACGCCCTTTGAGCACATTTAACCGTGCAAAACTGACGTTTTATTTCATATTAAGTCATTGTTTTTTTGTGACCATGATGCGTTATTTTTTTGGATTATTTCTTTGTGTGTGCATATTCTTCAATTCTGCTGAAGCACAGGAATTGAGTTATGTAGATATCTATCACCCCATTGCCGTGCGTGAAATGCACCAATATGGAATTCCAGCTTCCATTACGCTAGCACAAGGCATTTTGGAGTCAGGTAGAGGAAAGTCAGCATTGGCTGCTGAGGGGAATAATCACTTCGGCATAAAATGCCATGCGGGCTGGGAGGGACCTTCTATGTTATTGGATGATGATGCCCCTGATGAATGTTTTAGAGTATATGAGGACGCAGAATCATCCTACAAGGATCATAGCATATTCTTGACTACAAGGTCTCGTTATGATACGCTATTTACCTTTGATACAAAGGACTATACCTCTTGGGCTCATGGGTTATCAGCCTGCGGATATGCAACGAATCCTAAATATCCAGAACTCTTGATAAGCATTATTGAAAGTGCCAATTTGCAGCGATTTGATGAATTTGCTGAAGGGAAATATGAGGTGGAGGGTCCATACAGTAGTCTGGTAAGTGCAAATGGAAACGGCAGTTCGTCCGATCCAACGAACAACAACAACTCGGCAGAAGCTAGTACTTCGTATCCCGATCTCCGCGAAAACGATGGGGTTTTTCTGCTAAATCGCATTCAGGCGGTAGGTTATCGAGGAGAAGCCTTGGATTCTCTTGCTAGTTTGTTAGATCTGAGTATTCTGCAGCTTTCAAAGTATAATGATTTGTTAGCGGCGGGATCCATCCCGTTAGGCAGTCCTATTTACAGGCAGCCTAAAAAGAAAAAAGGCCTTGAAAAGACAGTTACAGTTCAACCATGTGATAATATGTGGTTGATTAGTCAGTGGCACGGGATTCGCCTAACAAGGCTGTATCTTCTAAACAATATGATTCCAGGAGAAGAACCTGCAATTGGCGAGGTGTTGCATTTGCGTAAGCCATCTGAGAATAAGCCTACTTTGCGCGATAAGTCGGAAGATAGCGTGGAGACTAATCAGGCTACTGAAGTTAAAGTGGAAGATGATGACATCGAGGTAAACCTTGAGGAGGTAGCTAGCAAAAAAGTAGAAATAGACGTAGAAAACGAACAGGATGCATTAGATGAGTCTGAGCCTGCTGAAAATTCCGGCGACAAATCTGATAATGGTTCTGATGAGGAAGCCCTTTCTGATTTAAGTTCTGCAACTGAAGTCGCAGTACAGGTCCCTGGCAGTAACTCCTTAGCTTCTGTAGAGGACGAATCATCAATGCCTGAACTAGTTGAGGGGGTTGAGCAGGAAGTTACTGAACCTGCAGAGCCAACATCTGTAAATGAGGAGATTATCGTCCCTGATATTAACCAAGCGCCTACAGAAACAGCTATATCTGAGTCTTCATCCGAAGTCGTAGAAACAAGGGAGCGGTCCTTTCATACAGTGTCCGGAGGAGAGACACTTTTTTCAATAGCCCGCCTTTATGATTTAACACTGATGAATCTGAAGCAGTGGAATGACCTAGATGGGGTAACTATTGAAGTGGGTCAAAAGCTTTTTGTAGAACCGAGATAGACTACTATGGCAAGCATACTTTTACACGACAAGGTTTTTAAGCCTTATATAGATCGCAAAGAGGTCGAGGCGATAATAGATAAGATGGCCAGCGATATTGCCAAAATAGATGATGATGATCTCTTGGTCGTTATCGTACTCAATGGGAGTATGTTTTTTGCCACGGCGTTGTTGCAGCGCATCGAACGTCCATGGGAAATTGATACTATGCGACTAGCATCTTACCATGGAGGGCTGCAATCAAGTGGTCAGGTGGAGTTTTTACTTGATGTCAAGGCTAAAGTGAGCGGAAGGAATGTTCTCTTAGTAGAAGACATAGTCGATACAGGAAGGACGCTAGCCTTTTTGTATGATCACTTTAAGGGCTTAGGGGCACAAAAAATAATGACAGCTACCCTTCTTCATAAGCCAAGTCAACGAATTAATGATATGCCTATTGATTACATAGGCAAAAATATTGACGATGCTTTTGTTGTAGGATTTGGATTGGACTACCGTGAACTGGGCAGGAATCTTCCCGCAATCTATGTTCTAGAAGACTAGGAGGGCTATTTAGTCCTCATAAATTACGAAAACTGCACACTGATTGAGCTTGTCTCCGATAACTTTTATCTCCTTCAGATTTAGTCCATCTTGCTGCATTTCGGCTAACTTATCATTGATGGACTCCTCCATTTTATCGAACTTGATTCCGTATAAATCGATGATTTTAATCTTTTGCATTTGTCTGTGTTCTACCTTTGAATATAATAGGAATCCTCGACTAGTGGGAAAACTTTGTGTTCAATATGGGCATTATATATATTTGAAACTATGAATATGACGAATATCGTGTTGTTTGGCCCTCCTGGCAGTGGCAAGGGAACACAGGCTCAAAAGCTTGAAGCTAAGCTTGGTTTACGACAAATCTCCACAGGAGATCTCTTTCGTTTTCACCTAGGTAATTCTACCGAGTTAGGCAAGAAAGCAAAGGCTTACATGGACAAAGGTAATCTTGTGCCAGATGTATTAACCATTGAAATGTTGCAGTCAGAGGTTGAGAAACACCCTGATGCTAAAGGGTTTATTTTTGATGGCTTTCCGCGCACAGCTCCCCAAGCTGAGGCGCTAGATGCCTTTCTTTCAAGTCGCAGTACCTCCATTGCTGCAATGGTTCTATTGGAAGTAGGAGAAGATGAATTGGTTCGGCGACTTCTTGAGCGCGGGAAAACTAGTGGTAGAGAGGACGACCAAAATAAAGAGGTTATTCGCCATAGAATAGCCGTATATCACAAAAAGACAGCACCTGTCGCGGATTTTTATTCCGCTCAAAGCAAGTTTCACAAGATTCCAGGAGAGGGTGGTATAGAGGCTATTTATGTCAGCCTGGAAGCCTTAGTTAAACGCCTATAATTTATATTGATTATGGCAGATCAAAATTTTGTTGATCGGATACGCATTTTTTGTCAAAGTGGTAATGGTGGAGCAGGTTCATCTCACTTTAGACGGGAGAAGTTTGTCCCTTTAGGTGGTCCTGATGGCGGGGACGGTGGTCGTGGTGGACATGTTATTATCCGCGGTAATCGCAATCGCTGGACCCTATTGCATTTGAAGTTTCAAAAACACAATAAGGCGGGGCATGGTCAGCCGGGAGCAGGCCAGCGCTGTTCGGGTCATAGTGGAGAAGATATCATATTAGATGTTCCTCTAGGGACGATGATTAAAGATGAAGAATCAGGCAAGGTGCTTTTGGAAATTAACGAGCATGATGAGGAAGCGGTTCTTTTTGAAGGAGGTCTTGGCGGACGAGGAAACTGGCATTTTAAAACATCTACAAATCAAGCACCGACCTATGCGCAGCCGGGCACATCGGGCCAAGAAGGCTGGGTCACCTTTGAATTAAAGTTATTGGCGGACGTTGGGTTGGTTGGATTCCCTAATGCGGGTAAGTCTACCTTGCTTAGTGTGGTAAGCGCCGCTAAACCAAAAATTGCTTCATATGCTTTTACTACGTTGACTCCTAATCTCGGCATGGTCTCCTACAGGGACGATCAGTCCTTTGTTATGGCGGATATTCCTGGGATTATAGAGGGCGCTTCAGAAGGCAAAGGACTTGGTATTCGGTTTTTACGGCATATTGAGCGAAATGCTTGCTTACTGTTTTTAGTACCTGCTGACGCCGATAATATTGTTGAGGCCTATAAGGTCCTGCTTGCTGAATTAGAGGCGTACAATCCTGAGCTTGTTCTAAAGGAGCGCGTCTTGGGTATATCTAAGACGGACTTGATTGACGATGAACTTCAAGGGCTAATTCTGCAAGAGCTTCAAGAGTTTTTGCCAGAGCACCTAGATGTAGTCTTTTTTTCTTCAGTTTCAGGGCAGGGAGTGGCGCCATTAAAAGATGTTTTGTGGCGTGTAATGAACCACTAAGCAGGCTAAGAGAAGGGTCTAGATATAATGAGGATATAAATCGTTTCCAAAACCATCACATGCTTTCTTTCGTTTACGTCTGAAAAATAAAGATATTCGCAGCGGTGGTCAATTTATCAGATAAAACGCTCATCCCCTTTTTGATTGGCGTGCTCTCGCTGATTTGGGGTTCTTCTTATATTTTAATGTCTATAGGGTTAAAGTCCTTTACTCCTTATGAAGTTTCGGCATTAAGATATGTTTTTGCATTACTAGCCATTGCTCCTTTTGCCTTTAAGAAGTTATCTCAGATTAGTCGAAGTGATTGGCCTTGGATCATGGTGGTGACTTTTGTCGGCACAGGATTTCCTGGCATAATTTATCCTACGGCAGTGCAGTACGTAGATAGTTCGGTTATCGGCATAATCAATGCGTTAACCCCTCTCTTTACATTGTGTATCGGCCTTGCCATATTTCGGCTGAGACTCAGCTTGTTTAAGGGTCTTGGTGTTTTGCTAGGGTTGCTTGGGGCATCTCTTTTGATTTTGGCTGGCAGTCCTTCAGGCTCAGACACCACGGTGAGCTATGCTCTGCTCGCTGTGCTCGCGCCTCTTTGCTATGGAATAAGCACCAACGTGATCAAATCAAAGTTGGGTCATATCAATCCCTTGGCAATTACTATGGCCATGTTTATCCAACTGGGGCTTTTGGGTGTGATGTATTTGGCATTTAGTCCGCATTGGAAACTTCCTATGAGTGAGTTGTCTAATGGCATTGATAGGACAATGCATTTCCAGTCTATTGCATCCATGGCGGTTTTGGGTGGGCTTGGCACTTCCTTAGCATTGTTTCTCTTTTACAACTTGATCCAACGAACATCTGCTGTGGCGGCGTCTACGGTGACCTATATGATGCCTCTTGTAGCCTTGTTTTGGGGCAATATAGCAGGAGAATTAATCGATGGGTGGCATGCTGTAGGTATGGTCTGCATTTTTGCAGGAATTTTCCTTGTCAATCGCAAAAAAAAGGGTGTTGATCAGCGCTAAAGAAGAGGCAGTTAGCTCAAATTTGTCTTCGTAACCTTCGCATAACTTTTCAGCCATACGCCTTATGGCGAATGTTTCATGGCTTAATAACGTTACGATAACGTAAGCATAACGTTATCGTAACATAAGAAGATAGTGTTGCTAACATTCTCGAAAAAAGTGTCTAATAAAAACAACGATGCTTTGTGAAAAATGATATGAAAAGGGTAACGATTTTATAAAGTGCAATCTTTTGTGCACTAATGGAGGTTTAAGATTTTAGATAGCAAATAAAATTCCATGCGAACTCTCCGTCTCTCTTTATTAATAATCACTTTATCATCATTTATTTTTTCGAGCTTTATTCAAGCTCAAACGAATCTCCTTACCGTAGACTTTGAAACAGCCGATGCTGGGTATACACCAACAGGAGCATACGGTAGTGGCTTTACTGACCTATTTAACCGAACCAATTCTTCTTTAACTCCCACGACCAATGAAAGTGGTTACTATTGGGGGGCAGAAGATGTGAACTCTGGTACTAGACGGATTGTCTTAGATCAAATTGATGTGACCGGGTTGACTTCATTCACTTTTGCCATTGATATGCTTGCCAAACATTTTCAGGATTGGGATAGCACGGACGAACTGCTTATTACCTATTCCGTGGATAACGGAGCTTATCAAAATCTAATGTGGGTTCAGATGATTCGAGATGCCAGCAATACCAGTGATAATACTAATGGACCGGCAGGCTTAGATATTGCTTTCGATGATGACGGGGACTGCGGTGCATCCACCACGTTGCCATCAATTACTACTGGCACTATGCATGGCTGTACTGTTTCAAGCAGCGATTTTGCTACGTTTACTACAAACGCCATTGCACTCAGCGGCAACACAACTCTCGATATCAGAATTGACGCCATTAATATGACCTCTGGAGACGAAGGAATTTATTTTGATAATATAATTGTAAGCGGCGTAGGATCTGCGTCTACAGCGGAGATGGATTACTATAATTTACAGTGGCCTGCCGGTGGTACAATCGATTTAGGCGGTTCATTTGACGTATTTGCCCAAGGCTATGAGTTTGGAGTTACCGAGGCAGCTGGAGCTGGAACGGGAGTTGAATGTTGGATAGGATATAGCACGACAGATGCTACGACAACAGCTGACTTTGATGGAGCCGGCTGGACATGGGTAGCTTCATCATTTAGCAGCCAACAAGGCAATAATGACGAGTTTAGTCTTGACTTAGGCTCTTCAATAAGCAGTTCTGGCACTTACTATTATGTAAGTAGATGGTCATTAGATGTTGGTCCATATACTTATGGAGGGACAAGCAGCGGGTCTACGGGTTCTGGAGGTGGAAACGCATGGGACGGATCGACGAACGCTTCCGGAGTATTGACGGTAAATGATCTAACGATGGATTATGCCAACTTGCAGTCTCCAGAGAATGGCGCTATAACACTTGGAGGTGGATTTGATGTATATGCTCAAGGCTACGAGTTTGGAGTTACTGAGGCAGCTGGCGCAGGAACAGGAGTTCAGTGTTGGATAGGATATAGCACGACAGATGCTAC
>DLYY01000003.1:9882-10048 GCA_003447535.1 Bacteroidota bacterium
AGGATATAGCACGACAGATGCTACAACCACGGCGGACTTTACGGGTTCAGGGTGGACATGGGTAGCTGCGTCATTTGGCAGCCAGCAAGGAAACAATGATGAGTTTATTGCAGATATTGGAACAGGTTTATCAGCCACGGGTACTTACTATTATGTAAGTAGATGG
>DLYY01000067.1 GCA_003447535.1 Bacteroidota bacterium
TGGACCTGGTCCTAATGCAATAGCGAAATCCGCAGCGTTAACATGCGGAGAATATTGGTCAGCATCGGAGTAGACAGCTACCGTCTCAATGTCCATTTCACGTAACGAACGGATTATGCGTAGGGCAATTTCTCCTCGATTAGCAATAAGAATTCTTTTCATTCAAGCAATGTTTAATGTTCAATTGAGGGTTTTCCTTCTTGAAGATCCCTTGCCATCAGCTGATCAATTTTTGGATGCATGACCCAGAAAAACAAGGGCGGAAACAAGGAGAGCAACATAGATCCAGGATAGCCTGTTGGTAACTGGGGACTTTCATTGAAATGCCGAAGGATTTGATATCTGCGGCTTGGTATATAGTGGTGGTCGGAATGACGTGTAAGTTCAAAGAGTAAAATTCTGCCTAGAGGGTGATTGCTATTCCAAGAGTGCACTGGACGGGTCTTTTCATAACTTCCTTGCGCATTGCGTGAACGTCGAAGTCCGTAGTGTTCTATGTATTGAATGGTTTCAAGAAGCAGAATGCCAATAATGGCTGCAATGATAAAGTATACCATTGTCCATAGCCCAAAATGCCAGGCAATGCCTGTACATAATAGCGCTTGAATGATTTGGTATTGTATCATGGAATTGGACCAATGAAGAGGATGTTTAGCTTCTTTTTTAAGGCGCTTAAATTCGAGCTTCCAAGCATTAATCCATTCTCCAAACATAGATCTAAACCAAAAGAAATAGAGCCATTCGCCACGTCGCGCTGAAGCAGGATCTTCTTGAGTTGACACATTGAGATGGTGTCCGCAATTATGTTCAATAAAGAAATGAGTATTTAGCGAGGTAAGGAGAAGTGCTTTAGACATCCATTGCTCATACCATGTGTTTCGATGGCCTAACTCATGGGCAACATTTATTCCAAAGGCGCCACATGCTACACCAAAGGCCAGAATACAGCCAATCAACTCAACCGGATTTAATGTGCGCTCCGTAACAATCCATAAGAAGTAATAGAGCAAGCCATATTGCATAGGAACAATTAGATACAGTAAGCCGTCATAGAATGAATCTTCTCTCGATATAGCTTCTTCCAGTTTTGTCATATTTGACGTAGACATAGGGAGTACAAGCTCTAAAAGCGGTAGAAGTACAAAGGTGAAACAGACTACATTAAATGGCCAATAGCCGCCAGTGAATAGGCTTACGAAGACTAACAATGGCATGAATAGTGCTCCGATATATTTCAGTTTATTCATCTTGACAACGTTTCTTCTGTTAAATTAGGGTTTTGGATTGATTTCTAAAGCAATAGCGAATCGGTAACTTATGGAATCCCTACAAGCATACGGCGGAAATATGAAACAACCGGATACAGAGAATGTATCCCTTGGTGAATTTTCTCAGCAGATATTGCTGGGTGTGACGGGTACCAATGGCGCTGGGAAGGGTGTGTTTGTGGCCTATCTAAAAGAGCAATATAGAGCAAGTCATTATTCTGTTCGTAATTATCTGGTGCAATCGCTAAAGGAGCAAGGATTGCCCACCGATCGTCCCGCCATGCGTGCTCTTGCCAACTCCGTACGAAGCAATCAGCATGGGGCGTATATAATAGAAGCTCTTTGTAAACATGCTCAGCAAGATCCTGGAATAGTGATTATTGAAAGCATTCGAAATCCTATGGAGATTGACTTTCTCAAGCGATGGAATGCAAAAAGTAAGCTTGTGGCAATTGATGCTCCTCAGGAACTTCGCTATCAAAGAGCTATTGAGCGTTCATCATCAACCGATGCTATTGATTTTGAGACTTTTCAAGCTCAAGAAGATTCGGAGTGGATAAATGATGACCCTAAAGCACAGCAAGTCGGTGTATGTATGCAGCGAGCAGATATTACCTTAATGAATGCTAGGGACTTACGTGCTTTTCAACAAGCAATCGATGCTTGGTTGTCTTCTACGTATCAGTTAAGCCCTATTCGACCTTAAGCTTTTGACCTGGAAAAATCCGATCTGGATTGTGTATTCCATTGAGGAACAAAAGATCTTCTACTGTCATTTTTTCCGTGGAGGCTATACTGTATATTGTTTCACCTTCTTTTACGGTATGAACGGTTTCCCTTGGAGACGTATATCGACTAGGTCCGCTATATCCTGAATCACCCCTCCATCTCAGGGTATGAAAGTCTTCCCGGTTTAACACGAGAGTGTCCATCTTTAATTCCCAAGTATTCTTATCTATGAATATCATTGGATCGAAGGCAAACTCTCGATATCTTATCTCGAAGTGTAAATGAGGTCCACTAGATCGTCCCGTCGTTCCTCCTAGTCCAACAATCTGCCCTGCTGATACCATTTCGTTTGGCTCAACGGAAATCTCATCGAGGTGGGCATAATAAGTTTCGAGTCCATTACAATGCCTGACCACCACTAAATTCCCATACCCTCCAGTGTTAAACTTTGCATACCGGACTTTTCCATCGAATGCCGCATAGACTGGAGCACCTATTCGTAACCCTAAATCAATTCCCATGTGCATTTGGCCACCCCATCGTGGGCCGAATCCTGAGTTAAAGGAGTTGTAGTAAGTTCCTTTGAAGGGTTTTAAAGGAATCACAAGTTGGTCAGGAAGGTTTGTATAGGATTCGTACGAAAGAAACAAACCATTGTTGTTCCAATTCCTTGTAAAATGTTCGCTATCCTCACATTCTGCTAAACGGATTGTTTCAGCTTGATTATGCTGAGCAACTTCATTTACACGCACAATACCATTGCTTAGATCATCAGCTTCATTGGAGTATTCATGGTCGTGGTCAGCTTCGTCCGATGTTTCTAAAAAATCGCTTATCGATCCATCATCGCCATTTTCTTCAATATACTTTCTCAAAAAAGCAGCAAGCTCTTCTGTGTATTCCAGAAGTTCTTTTGCTTGATCTTCCCTATTCGGTGGTCGTCTTACGCCACGCCGTACGTCATTAAGTATTTCTAGAAACTCTTGATTTTTTGTTAACTCTTGAAAGGGATCTTGGCCAAAGGAGGTGGAGAAACTTATAAGTATAAGCAGCAAACTGCCAATGATTTTATTGTTCATCTTCATGTTGTTGACTTCGTTCATATTCATCACCTAATTCAAAGTATGCTTGTTGAATATACCCATTCTTATAGTCCCCTGTTTTGCCCAATTCAACATGTTTTGCATAATAGGGGTAGTGATCATTAACCCATTCACGGAACAAATCGCCTTCTTCATTCGAATGAATAGGGTAGAGGTCAGAAATATTTACGTCTGTCATGAGCGCATGATACCGCTCGGGTTCATAGGCGATAAAAAAGTTACAATCTTGAGGAACCCACCAGCGCACGAACTTTGATACATAATCAGAAACGCGAATACAACCAATGCTATTGCATGTTCCAAGCATATTTCGTGGCATTTGCCTCAAGCTTACTTCGTGGATACCATTTCTATACATGGCATCGGTAAATCGTTTGTGGGGTTGCATGGTTAGGAAATTGGGAAGTTCAACACGTCCTTGGTAAAACACGACATGATTGTGTCCGCCACTGAGTAAACTATCATGTTGGATATCAATGGCCTCGTAGGGACGACTTCGCTCCCAATGTTTCGACGATATCGTATACTGCCCGCCGTAATATCTTCGAAAACGATTTAAGGGTAGAAGCTGAAAGTATGATTTAGCGTAGGTGCTGTCTGCTCGCAAAACTTGTTTTACGTCGAGCCTCTTTGAGGAAATACCAGCAGAGGCAACCCAAATCAAGGTGTCTTCATAGGCTTCGCAAAGACATAGTCTCTGTCCACTAGCATACACTTTACTTCCGCTAAAGCTGTATGTTTTATCAATAGGCTTGCCAAAGTATCGCCAAATCTTATCAAAAAAATTAAGCTGACCTTCTGGACTTATCCAATGATTGTGATTGACATAATTGACTAAGCTGTCCCTCGCTTGGTCCAGTATAGAGTCGGGCTGGTACAAAGGAAAAGTCATTACATCCTTTAGCCACTCGCTTTTATAAGGCTCCCAGTCAAACAACTCCTCAATACGTGGCAAAAACTCTTTAATGCCGCGCACACTTTCATCTGTATTTA
>DLYY01000155.1:0-278 GCA_003447535.1 Bacteroidota bacterium
AGAGGGCTTGATAACTTTCTACCGCATAGGAGGCAGAGTGTCCCTTGGCAAAAGCATAACCGGCAAAACTCTCGATTTGGCGCCATACTTCTTCGGTGATGTCTTGTCCATGTTGTAGATCTGCACAGTTCTTAAAAAATTTAGTTTTAATGGCTTGAAACTCCGCTCGAGAACGATATTTTCCGCTCATTCCTCGTCGCAACACATCGGCCTCGCCTAAGGTGAGGTGGGCAAAGGCATGGGCTACTTTGATAACATCTTCTTGATAGACCATGATG
>DLYY01000155.1:595-5156 GCA_003447535.1 Bacteroidota bacterium
TTCTTGATAGACCATGATGCCATAGGTATCGGGCATAATTTCCATAAGGACTTGATCGGCCTCCTTTCGCCGTTCAGGAATGCGGTGTCGTAGAATAAATTCTCGCATCATACCACTTCTTGCTACGCCAGGACGTATAACAGAGGATGCCGCAACAAGGGTGAGGTAATCATTAGCTTGTAGTTTGGAAAGCAACATGCGCATGGCAGGGGATTCCACGTAAAAACACCCTACGCACCCTCCTTGGGCAATCTTTTGGTTGATCCGCGAATCTTGCTTAAAGTGCTGGATATCATCAATAGGGTGTGGTGGATTATCTGGTTGATTTTGATGAATCAGCTGAATGGTTTCTTTGATTTTTGCTAAGCCACGTTGTCCGAGAATATCATATTTAAAAAGACCTACATCCTCAGCAATATGCATATCAAAATGGGCCGTGGGAAATCCTTTAGGCGGAAGATCTGTGGACGCGTATTGGTGGATATGCTTCTCTGCGATTAAAATCCCACTGGAATGGATGCTCAAGTGGTTGGGCATATCATGGATGTAGTGTGCGTAGCGCAGAGTAAGCTGACTGATTTCATCAAGTCTTGATGACGTATACCTCCCATCAATAAGCCGATCGATTTCATCTTTGGGCAGTCCAAATACCTTTCCCATTTCACGCAGTGCTGCCCGGTACTGAAAGGTGTTGTAGGCTCCGAGCAGGGCAACGTTTTTAAATCGTTTGAAAATGTAGTCAGTTATCGCTTGCCGGTCTCGCCAAGAGAAGTCTATATCAAAGTCAGGAGGGTTCTTGCGATATACATTGATAAAGCGTTCGAAATAGAGGTCGAGCTCAATGGGGTCAACATTGGTTATGCCAAGAAGATAGGCCAAAATACTATTGGCTCCACTACCACGTCCTACATAGAAAAATCCTTGTTTTTGGGCATGTTGAACGATATCCCAATTGATAAGAAAGTAGGGGACAAAGTCCATTTGTTGAATGACGTCTATTTCTTGGTCGACCCGTTGTTGAATGACGCTTTTTTCTTGGTGGGTATAGCGAAGGCTAATCTTATCATTACACAACTGCCGAAGGAGTTGTACGTCGTTGTGCTTGTCTCCCGTATAGGAGCGTTGATTTTGGGGTGGACGCCCAGGACTAAAATCAAATTCAATATGGCATTGATCAAGAATTTTTTGGCTTCGATTTAACCATAATTCATACCCCGCAAAGCATTGCCTAACCTGACTTGGGGGACGGAAAATTTCATCATAGGTCGCTTGCTCAGTTTGTGATAGCTTACTGAGTAAGGTGTTTTTCTGGATAGCACGCAACAGACGGTGGGTGCTGTAATCGCGCTTATTGCGGAAGGTCACGGATTGATAAGCAATCATACGATCACTTCGACGATAAGTATGCCGTAGAAGTTGTGCGATCTGTGCGGGGTTTACCCCTATGAATTCGTGGGGGGCTAGTCGTTCAGGCTGAAGACAGGGATGTTGGATGGCATAGGCAAAGTCATAAATAATAAAGGCGTTCTCAAACCAAGGGGATTGAATGGGTACTTTGGCTTTGTTGTGCCGTATTTCCGCTAAGAAGGTATTGAGTTCGTAATACCCTTGATTGTTTTTTGCCAACCCAAAGTATTGCCCTCGTCCTTGTTCGCGGAAGTCAATACCAACTATTGGACGAATACCATAGTTAGGGGCTCGACGAATGAAATTGAGGCATGCCGAGGTAGAATGCACGTCAGTTAAGGCCAAACTGGTGACGCCCATGCGCTGAGCCTCTCCCAAGAGTTCTTCTTCAGAAAATGTCCCAAAGCGGTAGCTATAGGCAGTATGGCAATTGAGGTACATCGCGTCTACTGTTTACGATGGGCTAGTATAACAGGCGGTTCGCCAGAGAAAGGGTTATGTCTGCCAATGGTTTTGGCTTCTAATCCGCAAGCCCGAACAACACTTCGTTGTCCATGTTTTTCCCGAATAGTATCCATGGCTTGAAAGAGTTGATTTTTCTCTTGGCTATCCTCAAAAAGTTGAATCTGTGGACGGCCGTGTACCAAGTCGCTGAAACGTATACCGATAAGACGAACTAAAAGTCTTCGATTATACAGGGATGAAAAGAGATCTAAAGCATATCGAATTAATACATCATCATCGGCACAGTAGGGGATACGTTGTTGCTTTGAATACGTTTGAAAGTCCGAATACCGAATACGGACGGATATACAGGCGGTTAGTTTCTGACCTCGTCGCAATTGAAAGGCAAGGTTTTCTGCCATGGCCGTGAGTAGTGATTGTAGTTTTTGTACATCCGTGGTATCCCGGTCAAAGGTTCGTTCGGTAGAGATTGATTTTCGTTCGGTATAGGGGATTACAGGTCGGTTGTCAATGCCTTGTGCTTTTTGCCATATGATGCTTCCTGCTTTTCCGAAAGTAGACTGCATCATTTCTATTGGAATTTGTTGTAATACTCCGATGCGACGAACTCCCATATGGGCAAGACGATGCAAGGTCTTCTCGCCAACCATAGGTATTTTTCCTACGTGCAGGGGAGCGAGGAAATCTTTCTCTCTTCCCTCATCTACACGAAGTTGATTGTTAGGTTTCGCCTCACCGGTGGCTATTTTGGATACGGTTTTGTTTTCGGAAAGCCCAAAGGAGATAGGAAGACCGGTTTCATGAATGATTTTACGGCGTAGTTCAGAGGCATAGGCGTAGCATCCAAAAAATTGATCCATTCCTGATAGATCGGCATAAAATTCATCAATACTCGCTTTTTCCAACAAGGGAACTTCCTCTTTAAGAATCTCTGTGATTATGCGGGAATACTTAGTGTAGGTCATTGAATTTCCCCGAATAACGATGCCTTCTGGACAACGCTGTTTTGCCATTTTCATAGCCATTCCTGAGCGTACTCCATATTCGCGCGCTTCATAGCTACAGGAAGCTACCACACCACGGTCACTTGTACCACCAAGAAGAATGGGTTTGTCTCGAAGGCGACTATCTAAAAGCCTTTCTACGGACACAAAGAAACTGTCGAGATCCATATGAAGGATGGCACGTTGCATGAATTATTATTGGTTTAAGTCCTAAAATATGGAAATATTCCAAATAAAATGCACAAAATGATGATGAATCCTGAAAAATGGTAATGTGGTAATGGAGGTTAGGTAAGACCTCAAGTCGCAGCTCGATGGATGAAAGGGTTAAAAGGGGATTTGTTAGTGTATGTAATACCTGTTAGGCAGTCGATCCACTTCCTCCCATTGGAAAAATAAACCCCTCAAAAAGTGTGCGACTGATACAATATGTATTTAGCACCAACGGGTGAGTAAGTCCTACTAATTCTTAATTAAAGGAAGTGTTGTTCGAAGGCCTTCTTCACGATCAAAAACAGTGAGGAAGTACATACCTTTTGACCATTCAAAAGCGTCTATCTGACTTCGCCCTATGAGTTTTCCTGATAGAATTTCGCGACCTCTAGTATCCGTAACCGTGTAGTGGAATGTACCTTCTTCTTCAAGACCAATCGTGAAGTTTCCATTACTTGGATTAGGACTCACAAGAAGGGAGAGTAAAGGACTATTGTCTTCAATCGAGCTTGGATCGAACGTAACGCTTCGAATTTCACTTACAGCGTTTTGATTGTTTTGGCATGCTGTACGCACCCGAATCTCATAGGTTGAACCTGCCATAAATAAGTTCTCTAAAAATGAAATTCGGATATCATCATCACTAGTAACCAAAAATTCATTCCAGATCGAATCGCTTTCTAAACGATACTCAATAAAGTAGCCGATGGTTTGATCATCCTCAAGCTCGAAGAAGCTTACTTGTAAGGTGTTAATGCTAGGAATATTGGTAAAGAATTCAGGCACTTCACTGCAACGAGGGCATTGAGCATTTACCGCTTCAACAGCACCATACATGTTTAGTCTTCCTCCCGTTACGGTATTACTTGACAAAGAAGTATTTGGCGTAATCCCTTCGAGTAACATGTCTTTCATTCTAAGTGCCATATCCGCTGGATTATCTAAGGCTATATCAGCATACGCCGGGCAATCGACGCTATACATCAAAGCAATAGTCCCTGCCACATGAGGAGTGGCTCCTGATGTTCCTCCGAAACCGCCATATTCTCCTCCAAAAAATCCAGGCTGGTCTAAGGTGTAAGTCTCTTGACCATAAGCCCCCAAGTCAATTGTCGTTGCTCCATATCCCGCTCCGTTGATTTTGATATCATTTCTTCCAAGGTTAGTAACACTTAGAAGATAGTCGCTACCACAAGCAGTAGGCAGGTCTCCTTCAATATCTACATTAACATTTCCATTAATGGTTGCTCCTGCCGAGATAATACCATAAGCTCCTAAGCTATCATACATGGCACACCACATAGGGGCAGAGGCAGGTTGTCCATAGTCAATACCCCATGAAGAGTTGGTCGACACAACAAAGGCACCTTCCGCACCTTGTGTATCATTGTATCGTTTGCGTTGCACGAGGGCATAGCTATATGAAGCAATTGCTCTTGACTCGGGAGATCCACCTTCGATAATCATAACCT
>DLYY01000017.1 GCA_003447535.1 Bacteroidota bacterium
CAATGCGAAGGAGGGTGATACAATCTTTTTAGAAAGCGGTGTGTATCATCTTTCCAACGAACTAATTGTAAGCGAAGTAAACGGTATAACACTTCAAGGAAAGGGAATGGGAAAAACCATTATAAACTTTGCTGACCAACAGGCTGGAGGGCAAGGAATCAATGTGAATAAAGCAAACGACATTACTCTTTGCGATTTTTCAGTATATGATGCGCATGGCGATGGCATCAAAACCAAGGGATGTAATAATATGATTATACGCAACCTTGAAGTACTTTGGACCAAAGGACCCCGCTCCACAAATGGAGGCTATGGTCTTTATCCTGTGGAGAGTCAAGGGATTCTTGTAGAGCAATGTATGGTTGCAGGAGCATCCGATGCAGGCATTTATGTTGGGCAATCGTTGGACGTGGTCGTAAAGAATTGCTACGTCTACCATAACGTTGCGGGCATAGAGATTGAAAATTGTACACGATCCCTAGTGTATGATAATGTCGCAGAAGATAACACAGGAGGCATCCTAGTATTCAACCTACCCGATCTCCCTGTGAATCCCGATGGCGAGTTCTGTCAAGTCTATGATAATATTGTCGTGCATAACAACCACCTCAACTTTGCTCCGGAAGGCAATATGGTAGCGATCGTGGCACCTGGCTCCGGCATTGTTCTTTTAGCCGCCAAGTCTTGCGAAGTATTCAACAATAAAATCAAGGATAACAAAACCATGGGTATCGCCGTAGCGAGCTACTTCGTTCATAATCCAAATGAAGGAATAACCGCTCAATTCAGTCCTTATTCATCGAACATCAGCATCCATAATAATCAGTATTCATGTGATCCCTCTTTCTACGCGGATAACTCTACTCCTTTTGGATTACTTGTATTGACCAGCGGAAACAGCGGACGAGGTTTTGACTTGCTATCCGATGGGGTCTTTACCGAGGACGGCATGTTTTGTGTACAAGAAGATTCAAGTGATTTCGCATTCATGATGTTGAATAATGGAGACTTTGATAGATCATTAATTAGAGATGCGGGACCGCTCGGGAATTGTCAAAAAATGAGTTTCCCCGAAGTATACCAAGTTAATCGATAATAAGGCATTCCATTCCAACGTACTAAAACTAAGATGTTTACTCCAACGAATTGCTTCACATGTACTCTGATGGCCATTACACTAGGGCTCATGACATGCAACAAAGGAGAGGTTGATGAGAAACATCTTGCACATAAGAATCAAGAAGCTGAAGCGTCCTCTGCAATGTTTAAAAGCCACATCGAGTTTTTAGGGATAAATCCTACCGATTTTGAAAATAATACCATTGTTTTACCTCAAGATAATTCTCCTTTTCTTACCCTCAGTGATTATGGATTTTTCAAGGGTCCTTTACAATACTTGATTCCAAGCGATGGGGTCCTACCCTACACATTAAACTCCGAACTATTCTCTGACTATGCCTATAAAGCACGATTTGTTTGGATGCCTCAAGGAAGTGCCGCACAGTATCGAAAGGATGAGGTTCTACATTTCCCATTGGGCACTGTCTTAATCAAGAACTTTTACTATCCACTAGATATGAGGAATCCCCATGGGGAAAGACGCTTGATCGAAACTAGACTCCTAGTGAACACCCATTCAGGATGGGAAAACTATCCTTATCTATGGAATGAAGATCAAACCGATGCAGAATATTATCCGTTTGGCAAATTCACCAATGTTTCTTGGGTTGATAAGAACGGAGGAAAACAGCATGTGAACTATATGCAACCGCAACAAGGCCAGTGCAAATCATGTCATATCGTCGATGATAACGTAATGCCTATCGGCCCCAAGGTTCGCAATCTCAATGGAGTATTTGACTACGGAGAACAAGGCAAGCACAATCAGCTTGTCTATTGGCAGCAACTAGGATATCTAGAAGGATTTAACCCCAATGAGATCCAACCCCGTAATGCGGTTTGGAATGACTCATCCGAAGGCCTCGATGAACGAGCAAGAGCCTACCTTGATATAAACTGCGGGCATTGTCATAACCCTAAGGGACCTGGAAACACTACTGGATTTTATCTCGATGCACTAACCATGGATCCCAAAGAATTAGGTGTATGTAAAGTACCTGTTGCAGCAGGAAGAGGCAGTGGCAATCTGAGTTATGACATTGTGCCAGGAAATCCTGCAAAATCAATAATACATTATCGTATGGCCTCCGATGAAATTGATATAATGATGCCTGAAATCGGACGGTCAGTGGTCCACTATGAAGGATTGGATTTAATTGCATCTTGGATAGCCACTATGGAAGAGTCGTCTTGCGCGGAGTAATCATTGGATGAGCGGGGAAAGGCACAGTGAATAGTCATGCCTTCTCCATAAACCGAAGTATACCAGATTCGGCCTTGATGGCGATCCATAATCCGCTTGCAAATGGAAAGTCCAATCCCCTGTCCTTGATAACTCTTATCACTATGCAGCCGCTGGAATACTCCAAAGATATCTTTGTTAGAGTCCTCTGGAATACCAATACCATTATCCTTTACATGAATAATAATCTCATCAGTAGTTACCTCGCCATGGACATGAACCTCTGAATCATCCTTTTTACCCGAGAACTTAATTGCATTGCCAATGATGTTTTGCAATAGCTGACGGATCATGGTGTTATCGCCAGTCACAGGGGGTAGCATGTCGATAATTAGATTCGTTTCGTTATGCTCTATCGACATGGCAAGATCAGACTGGACAGCACGCACAACATCATTTAGATTAATTCCTGATAGAACAAGCTCATTCTTGTTTGTATTAGAGTATTGAAGCAAGCTATCAATCAAATCGTACATGCGCTTATTGCCTTCCTTAATCATCTTTACATAACGCTTCCCAGGATGAGAATCCTCCAAGCTCGCTTCAAGCACCTGAGATAGGCCGGCAACAGTTCTCACAGGCTCCTTTAAGTCATGAGAAATGATGTAAGCATATTGCTCTAGCTCTTGGTTACGCTCCACAAAATCTTGTAATGTATCCCTCTGCATGGATAGGGCTACAACCTTTTCATCCAATGCAAGTTTCAATTGCTGGCGCTCAGTAACATTTTGAACCACTGCGAGGAAGGCATCCTCATTGATATAGGAAATCCTACAGAATAAATAGAATGTTTCCCCATCAATTTCTCTTGACATGGTCCATTCCGTAACATTCTTTGATTCTCTGCATCTCGCAATGCCATCAAGAATCAGGGCAACATTCTCCTCGGTATGTATTTCGCGTATGTTTTTACCTAAAACATCCATATCGGGAACGTAGCCATCTTCATATTTTCTTTCCCGAATATCTAAGTAGTCTCCGTTAGCATTAACCATAAGAACAACATCAGGTATTGCACTTATAATTGCTCGGTTGTATGACTCGGCTTTATTTAGACTTTCTATGTATTCTTTATCGCTTGTGATAATAGTAGATACCGTGAAAATGTTTTCTACCTCCCCATGCATATCTCGAGAGAATACTCTGAAGCGAGAACGTACCCATTGAGATTGACCTTGCCTATCGATGTGTCGTAATTCAAGCTCTAGGTAAGCATCATCTTCCAAATCCGCTAATGAGTTTAGACCTTCCTTGATAACAGCTCTATTTTGATCGTCAAAATACAATGACATATCACCAACATTCCATTCACTTTCAGCATACCCCATAAAGGTTCTACCTGAAAAGTTTGAGTAAATGTTTTCACGAGATTGGAGGTTCCAAACAAAAATGTAATCGGGAATTGTATGAGAAATCTTTTCAATGAACTGTCCATGTACTTGGTTTTCAAAATGCGCATACCGTTGATTGGTGATGTCACGCATGGTACATATACAAGTAACTAAGCCCTCCTGATCCCGGTTCATAATACTAGTTCGCTCATGAAACCAACGGTAACTGCCATCTTTACATTGAATTTGGTACTCCGCATCTATGAATTCTCCCTTCTTCCCATATTGAAGGAAGTCTGTATCACTTTCCCAATCGCCTTGAATAGAATCTACCTGAATTCGGTTGGATAGAAACTGCATTTCTGATTGCTCGGCAATATCTTCCCTATCATACCCAAGATGATTTAGAAAGGAGCGATTTTCATAGACGATACGCTGCTGGCGCATGTCAAAAACATAAAGAAAATCGGTCATGGTAGACAAGAGGTTTCCAATTACCTCCTGCTCCACGGTAGACCTGGTATTCGTTCCGACATCTTCCATTATCGAAACCATAATCATTATTCCTTCTGAATGACCGAATTCATCCTTATACAAGGAAAGGCTCAGACTAGAATCTATAACAACCTGCTGTTCCGTCTTTAAATGACGATTGAAATGAAAACGCTTTTTACTTCCTTGACGCAGATCCCCAATGGCCTCTTTGAGCGCATAGAGATCATCCCGAAGTAGAAAATGCCTAAGTGGACGTCCTTCAATGCCTTCTTTTGATGCCCCTATAATGTCGCAAAAAGCCTCATTCACATCATAAATGATAAAATCAAATCCAAGAATAAATGCAGGGAAGTCGTGGATGCTCAATGCGACATCACGACGACTATCTCTCAATGGCCGAAAGGCCCTTAATATGGAGCTTTGTTGCTGCATTTTATGGTATCAAAGCACCTAACGTGCTGAGAATCTTCGAACTATATATACGAAGTCCCTAGGAAGATGTTACGTGGATAACTTCTTAAATTCCTTATGAGGAATAAATGGAGGCTATAAGATCAGCACTTTGTTCCATAACAGCCTTGCGCTTCACCTTTTTGGTCGGCGTTAAACAACCGCTTTCTTCCGTCCACTCTTCGGCTAATAAGCGAAATGCTTTGATTTGCTCAATCTTAGAAAAATAGGTATTTAACTCCTTAATGTCAGCTTGAACCAAGGCATCCACCGCAGGATGACTAACAAGTCCTTGCGGTGAAGTATCTGAAATACCTTCTTCATTTTCTGCCCAGTCTTGAAGCGCAGCAAATGCTGGAACAATTAGTGCAGAAACAAATTTTTCATTTTCGCCAATAACCATGATTTGCTCAATAAACCGACTCTCTTTCATTTTTTCTTCAACGACTTGTGGTGCAACGTACTTACCTCCTGACGTTTTAAAAAGATCTTTGATGCGATCGGTTATTTTCAAGAACTTCCCATCGATAATAGTTCCAACATCACCTGTATGCAACCATCCATCGACAATAGTCTTCGCGGTCTCTTCAGGCTTTTTATAATAGCCAAGCATAATGTTTGGCCCTTTAGCTAGAATCTCCCCTGTACCCTCAGGATGACCTTCGGTGGGAGTAATTTTGAATTCAACCCCAGGTATAGTTACACCTACTGTACCAAACTTGAACATACCTTCGTCAAAACGATTTACCGTAATAACAGGGCTCGATTCCGTCTGGCCATATCCTTCACGAATAGGAATCCCTGCCGCAGAAAATACGCGTGCCAATCGTTCTTGACAAGCACTCGCACCGGTAACAATACCGAGAACATTCCCTCCTAGGGCTTCTCGCCACTTGGAGTAAATCAATTTATCAGCAATTTTGGTTTTAAGGGTAGGCTTCTGCCCTTCCTCGTAGTTCTGAGCTAAATCTACCGCCCAGAAGAACAAGCGCTTCTTCAAGCCAGTCAAATCCATTCCTTTACCCATAATCTTGTCGTATACTTTTTCCAATAGACGAGGAACTGATGAAAAGAAATGAGGTTTTACCTCCTTTAAATTGTCCGCAATGGTCTCCATGCTTTCCGCATAATAGATACCTACACCGACACCCACATAAGTATAGGTTACCGTACGCTCAAAAATATGGCACAGTGGAAGAAAACTCAATGATCGAAATTCTTTGTGAAGGGGTAAAACCTCCATAACAGCCTTGACTTGACTTATAATATTGTTATGGGAAAGCATCACACCCTTAGGCAACCCTGTCGTTCCTGATGTATAAATGATTGTCGCTAAATCCTTAGGTTCAATTTTATCTGCAATAGTCTTTACATCTTCTTGACTGCCTGATGCCTCTCGTGCCAAAAATACAGACCAATGTTCGCATCCATTGACATTTTCCTCAAAGGCAAATACTTCTTGAAGATTAGGACAACGATCCTTGATGGCTAGAATCTTATCGCATAATCCTTGGTCAGCCACAAAGGCCATTTTGATTTCTGCCTCATTGAATATATGCTCATACTCACGTTCGGAAATTGTAGGGTAAATAGGCACATTGATTATACCCGCTTGCAACATCCCATAGTCCATAAAATTCCACTCTGGGCGGTTGGGAGAAATCAAGGCAACTTTATCATCCGGCTTGAGTCCTGAAGCCAATAGAGCACGACTGACTTTATCACGAAAATCAACACAATCCTGTGAACTGTAATTCTTCCAAATCCCTCCATACTTAAAATTCAATGCATCTTCTCTTGGTTGGGATAGATTTTGATAGTCAAACAAATCGAATAGTCTTTTGAATTCAGTCATAATATCAATCTTTGTGAAAATTTAAAGTAAGCATTGCATCGCTAATCATCAACTAAAAATTATGAATAATTATCGTAAAGAGCTCTGGCTTCTTCTTTCCGCTTTCGGAATAATGTTCGCTATTCTATCCTTTACACAGGAAAGCGGCATTTTGCCAGGAGCGGATACAATGATGCATTGGAAAGGAATCCTTGCCATCATTACAGGAATTCCACTGTATTTTTTTTGCAGAAAGTCACTCTAAAAAAAATGATTGGCCTCCTCTCTTGCACTGCGTGCATTGTTTATGTAAAAAAATAGGCCTCTAGGAAGCCCATTTATAATGTATACAATCGATGTTCATTTAATGCATTATCGGCAAGCGCCCTGTGGCTAAAATCATACCCTCTGAATCTTTAAGAAGAACGAGAACAAAACCTTCATCAAACCGCTCAAATCCGAAGGTAATCTCACCACACTGACCTCTCAATGTTTCAGAAGCTAGGTCTACTCCATTCGCATATATAATGCTTCATGAAAGACCATAGTCAACTGTGGACTCGTACTGAATAAAAGCCTGCTGACCAACATAATCCAATGTATCGGCACATCCATTTTGGTCTAACACCGTCACTGTATATAAACCTGACGCCAATCCTGTAAACAGACTGTCTGTTACAAAATTACCATCAATAGAATACACATAAGCAGGTGTACCCCTGTAACAGATGCGGCAATACTTCCGCCTGTAGATGTAGAATCTGCACAAAGAACATTCGTTCCAACAAGGGTTAAATCAAGTGCTACCGCAGAACCTCCTATGGTAAAGTCGAGATCTGAACAGTCGGGTTCACAGCCGACTGAGTCAGTCAATGACCAAGATCTGCAAACAAAAAAAGGTCATCGCAATTGCGATGACCTTTTGCTATCGTGTCGGGGTGGCAGGATTCGA
>DLYY01000060.1:0-147 GCA_003447535.1 Bacteroidota bacterium
TTCCTCACAATTGGAAGGTAAGTAGTCCATTAACCTGCGGATTTCACTTAGACAGACTGCATCATTAGGCGTGGCAAAATGGGCTACCCCCGATTTCTGGGTATGAGTAGATGCACCCCCTAATTCTTCGGAACTCACCTCTTCATG
>DLYY01000060.1:458-1744 GCA_003447535.1 Bacteroidota bacterium
GAACTCACCTCTTCATGAGTAACTGTTTTTACCACATTGGGACCCGTAACAAACATATAACTACTGTCTTGTACCATGTAAATAAAATCTGTGAGTGCAGGTGAATAGACAGCTCCACCAGCGCAAGGGCCCATAATGGCAGATATTTGAGGAATAACACCAGATGCCATGCTATTCCGCCAGAAAACTTCCGCATAGCCACCTAACGAAGATACTCCCTCTTGAATACGTGCTCCGCCAGAATCATTCAAGCCAATCACAGGATGACCGTTTTTAAGGGCTAAATCCATGATTTTGCATATTTTTTCGGCCTGCGTTTCAGATAATGAACCTCCAAATACCGTGAAATCTTGACTATAAACGTAAACTGGGCGGCCATTAATGGTACCCGAACCCGTTATCACTCCGTCGCCCAACACTTTTTGATCTTCCAACCCAAAAGCGGATGAACGATGGGTCACGAAAGCGTCGATTTCATGAAACGAATTCGAATCCAACAATAGATCCAATCGTTCTCTTGCGGTTAATTTTCCTTTATCATGCTGCCGCTGAATCCTTTTTTCACCTCCCCCCTGTTTACTCGCCACCCGCATATCCTGCAAGCGCTGTACATTATTGGGTGTTAATTTCGGCTGTTCAGATTTTTTTTTATCCATAATTCAGCGTTTAATCGTTAAAATATTTCTCTAGCTCATCGGTAAACTGCACCATGATTTCAGTAGTCATATCAATTTCGTAGTCGGGTATGACCTCTTTTTGCAAACAGCTAACCACCTTAGGCCAAATAAATTTAGACTCTAGTTTTTCCAACACATCCAAATAATCCTCTTCTGAACCCTTAAACAGCTTTTTAATGTACTTCTTGCGATTCTTCTTCAGTGTCTGTGCTAAGCGGTTCTCCTGCTTGTCGTTCTTTTCTTCCCAGGTTGATGCATCTAGAGAATCCTCTTCGCTTTCTTCCTGCCAAGATAAATAACTATCCTGCTCATCATACGCACTAGTTGTACTAGACGTTGAAGGCGTGGCACTGCTATCCTCAAAAACTGAGCTTGCTAGCGTATCATTCTCGGATTCTTCTTCAGACTCATCAGACTGAGCCTTTTTTATTGGGCGATTAAAGAGACTGTCTTCATCGTCAAACATACCACTTAGCTCTTGGCTAATGGAGTGGTCTGCTGATGGCTTGGAACTGAATGAATCGCCAGATAACCAATCATCATCCACAAATATGCTGTCTTCTTTCTGCGCTTTAACTTCATTGTTGATCGGGGTTTTTTTTTCCGTTT
>DLYY01000060.1:2071-7366 GCA_003447535.1 Bacteroidota bacterium
TTCCGTTTTAACATTATTATGAGGAGTCTCAATACTAATTGAATCCCCTTCTTGGTCTTCGGATTGAGGCTCCGCTTTCATAAATAGGGAAGCGAGAGAATCGGGATGAAGATGGTCTTCCTCCTCTTCCTGCTCATCGGCCACCCATAACAGGGGCGGCGTTCCTGGCTCTTCGGATTCCTCATTCAATTCAGAGTTAAACACATGATCTGGTTCAGCGGTAGACTTATGTCGCACAATGGATTCCGAATCTAAGTCCGGCTGATTACTTTCAGCCTCAATTTCTTGACTACTTTCCTCAATAATTTCCGAATCACTTTCTTGATCCTCTATTTGGCTAACCGGGGACTTCAAAATATCGAGAAGTTGGTTCACTGTTAGGTTGCTTGGTGAAAGTTTATGAGACCATTCATTGAGCCCTCGATCATCAAAATACATTCCCAACCAGTCAGAAGGAATATCCTTTCTGCAACTTACTTGATAAAGAGTTTCTAATTCTCTTTCCCACCGATCCCAATCGAATTTTTCGACCAGTTTAGTGTATAACTGCTGAATAATTTGAGAGGCTCTAACCTTTGACAATACATGTAATTCCTTTCGCTGAAGATAAAGCGGGATAAGGTTCTTAAGCTCAGGGAAAAAAAACAGTTCCTGGCATTTATCTTCAATGTCTTTGGCCTCCATTTCTACTTTTTCACCATACAACCAATGAACTAGGTACTCGCCTGGCTCGACTAAAATGGGAACCCAAGTCTGTACAAACTCTTGACCCAGCTTGATTACATCTTCTCGTGGAACTTGGATTGTTTGAGCGGCAACGTGTAAAAAATCTTCCCACTTTTGTCTGAGTTGTGCGTCATCCCACTGAATCCAGTGCTCGTTTGATGGTCTAATTGACGCTTTAAATC
The DNA here is from genome assembly GCA_003447535.1 of Bacteroidota bacterium. Lineage (GTDB taxonomy): Bacteria > Bacteroidota > Bacteroidia > Chitinophagales > UBA8649 > UBA8649. The sequence goes on from DLYY01000060.1 coordinate 2,980, forward strand.
GCTCTTGCATTCGATCCCAAATATGTTCGCGCAAGTAGACCGGTAAGAGTTCAAAATGCTTAAATTGTGCCTCATCTACGGAAATAGGCAGAGATTTCCATTCCTCTGATAGTTGCTGTGCAACACTTTCGGATATTTTTGTCATCACGTTTGCGTGGGATTTTTGGTATACTTCAAAAATAACGTCTCTTTAGTGGTGAAACAACTCATGCTTCATGATTGAACTGAAAGCAGTACAACTCCGAAAACAATATACCCATCGTCGGCTCTTTTCCGAACTAAGCTTCGAACATCGTTCTGGTGTACTTGGAATTGCTGGAGCCAACGGCAGCGGGAAATCTACCTTACTCCGATGTATTGCTTTTTTACAAAGTATTGACGCTGGGGAAATACACTGGACCCAAGAAGGCAATGCCGTCGACCGCGAAGATTTTAGGCAAGCTATTGGATTTGTTGCTCCAAATATCCAGTTTTACGACGAATTAACTGTACAAGAAAATATGGACTTTGTCCAAAAAATGAGCGGCTTTGATCCCCATAAAATCTCTCACAATCAAGCGCATCCTGTTGATTGGTTAGCCAAGACACAGATTAAAGATTTAGCTGAATACCCGTATCAACGTTTATCTACCGGACAGCAGCAAAGAGTCAAATTAGCCATTGCGTTATCCCGTAATCCTAGCGTACTTTTCCTAGACGAACCTGGTGCCAATTTAGACGCACTTGGCAAAGATTTGATCAAAGAACTATTAACTGATCTCCGAAAAAAAGGAACACTCCTTTTTTTGGCCTCAAACGACCCAAAAGAACTTGACTTATGTGACCGGATACTGGATTTAGATCACTAAACTCGAACTTATAAAAATACTTTTAACCTTAATCCCTTTTCCCTTGATATCAACCTACGATTACCAACTCGCCGATTTAATATTAGACCATAGCACCGAAGTACAAGCAAATGATCATGTGATGGTACAGCTAATAGGCCTAAATGGTATTAACCTTCTCCGAGCACTTGTTCAAGGGGTACGAAAACGAGGAGCTCATCCTTTTGTCCAAATTGAAGACACCGAAGTACAAAGAGATATGGTTGAGCATGGGAATGAAGATTTTTGGAAAATTCAAGCCAAGGTTGACCAACTTCCACTCATGAAACAGATGGACGTATTTATCGGCATAAGAGCATCTGAAAATATTTACGAACAATCTAAAGCCAGTAAAGAAGCTAACAAGGCCTATTCAGAACATTTTTTAAAACCTGTGCATTTTGACGAACGTGTAAATAACACACGTTGGTGTATCATGCGGTATCCATCACCAGCCTTTGCTATGAATGCGAAGTTACCGACCCGCGAATTCACTCAATTCTATTATGATGCGTGCCTGGTTGATTATGGACAGCTCAAAAAAGCCATGGAACCATTGGAGAAACGCCTACGAGAAGCAGATCAAGTTCACCTTAAAGGAGAGGGTACTGATATAGTGCTTTCGGTAAAAGGGCAAAATTGGATCCCTTGTTATGGCAGGCATAATATCCCAGATGGAGAACTATTCAGCTCACCTATTATCGATTCGGTGCAAGGAGTCATTACCTATGCTCCTAGTGTGTACCAAGGCAAGCCTTTTGAATTTGTAACACTTGAAGTCAAGGATGGGGTGGTAATCGACTTTGACTCCTCTAATAATGATGCGCTTCGTGACATTTTGGACACGGACAAGGGATCTAGATGTTTTGGTGAATTTAGTTTCGGTACGAATCCAATTATTTCTTCACCGATGTATGACATCTTGTTTGATGAAAAAATCTATGGCTCTAACCACCTTACATTAGGCAAAGACTATGAAGTAGCCCCCAACGGCAATAGCAGTACTATTCACTGGGATCTAGTATGTATAGGGGCGGATGTTTACCTAGACGGTGAACTCATCCGCAAAGGTCGAGAATATGTGGTAGAAGATCTAAAAGGGTTGAATCCTTAATTCACAGAGTGATCTAGTTTATACCAAACTAGATCACATCAAACTAGTCTACATCAAAGGAAATACCTTGTGCTAAAGGTAAGGTATCGCCCCAGTTTATGGTATTGGTTTGGCGTCGCATGTAGGCTTTCCAAGCATCGCTTCCAGATTCACGACCTCCCCCCGTTTCTTTCTCCCCACCAAAAGCGCCTCCAATCTCGGCGCCACTTGTACCTATATTAATGTTCGCAATTCCACAATCCGAGCCAGTTGCACTTAAAAAACGCTCGGCTTCACGTAGGTTTAAAGTAAACATTGCTGAACTCAAACCCTGTTTTACTCCATTATGCATAGCAATAGCCTCTTCCTGACTGTTATACTTTAATAGATACAAAATAGGTGCGAATGTTTCTTCTTGGACAATCTCATAATGATTTTTTGCTTCAACAATAGCTGGGGTTACATAATTACCTTCTCCTTCCAGAACCTGCCCACCGCAAATAAGGGTTCCTCCTTCTTCTTTAGCCTGTTTAAGAGCATTCTGCATAGCGATAACCGCATCCTGGTCAATCATTGGCCCAACTAAAGTGCCTGGTTCTAACGGATCTCCAATTGTGATTTTCTCATAAATACTAACTAAGCGTTCTTTCACTTGGTCGTAAACATCTTCATGAACAATGAGACGACGTGTACTAGTGCATCGCTGCCCACAGGTTCCCACCGCTCCAAAAACGGTTGCCCGAATAGCCATTTCCAAATCCGCATCTTTGCTGATAATGATCGCATTGTTTCCTCCTAACTCAAGAATACTCTTGCCCAATCGACCACCAACAACTTTAGCAACTTCCTTACCCATACGTATGGAGCCTGTCGCTGATATTAATGGAATTCTCGAATCGGTAGTCATCCACTCACCTAACTCACGATCACCTGTCACTAAATTAAATATTCCTTCGGGTAGGTTATTTTCTTTTAGCACTTTAGCCACGATTTTTTGAATGGCTACTCCACAAAGCGGCGTTTTTTCCGATCCTTTCCATACCAATACGTTGCCACAAACAGCGGCTATCATTGCATTCCAACTCCAAACAGCCACTGGGAAATTAAAAGCGGATATGATGCCCACAATTCCCAACGGATGCCACTGTTCATACATTCGATGCTCCGGGCGTTCGCTGTGCATGGATAAACCGTAGAGCTGACGGCTTAGCCCCGTTGCAAAATCACAGATATCTATCATCTCTTGCACTTCGCCGAGACCTTCCTGATGAATTTTACCCATCTCATAGGTTACTAATTTTCCAAGTGGCTCCTTGAATTCACGTAATTTGTCGCCTATTTGCCGCACAATTTCTCCTCTTTGGGGAGCGGGCATTTCCCGCCAAATCAAATGCGCGTTCTGTGCGGTAGTAATGACTTGTTCGTATTGTTTTTTTGATGTTAATGTTACATTGGCAATTTTTTTACCATCAACAGGCGTAAAGCTGCTGCTGAGGAATTTACTTTCCATGTGTTTAGTCCCGGTACTTGTTCCCGCATTGACCCCTTCAATACCTAATTTGCGTAAAAAATCCATATGAGTTATTTGTGCATAATTGATAGGTCAAGATAAGCACTTACGCATTAAATAACAGACGAATAGCCACAAATCTTCTTCTAAACCATTGACTTATTCTACCTATTTTATAGCTAAATTTTTTATTTAATTCTTTCTTGCATTGACCTAAACCTATGAATACAGCCAGCCAAAAGCAGTTATCTCTTCTACGTAAGCTAAAACTAAAAAAGCACCGAGAACAGTTAGGTATTTTTTTGGCTGAAGGCTACCATACAATAGATCAAATTGTCACTAATAAAAAACTTGTTGTGGATGAACTATTCATCGATTTCGAACATGAACAAAGTGAGCAGTTAGTTTCTTTACTTAAATCCGGCTTAGATGCAGACCGCGTGTACGGCATGAAGAAAAGTACCATTAAAGATCTTTCGGATACCGAGCACACTTCAGGCTGGTCGGCCGTTATTCAAATTCCAGCATCCCGTTCTTTAGATAATTTACTTGCACTAAATTCTTCTGCTTTTGAACAACAAAGTGTGGATCCAATAACATCGGCAACTAATCCCATTTTACTCGCTTTGGATGAAATTCAAGACCCTGGAAATATGGGGACCATTATTAGGACGGCCGTTTGGTTTGGAGTCCAAGGTATACTGCTTGGCGAAGGGTGCGTTGATATGTGGAATCCAAAAGTAGTTCGGAGTACCGTTGGAGCATCCGGATATGTTGATCATACCCCCGCTAAACTTGAAGAAGCCTTGATGGAATGCCACTATCAAGGCTGGAATATCATGTTGCTGGATGGCTCGGAAGGAGCTACCCCACTCTCTTCTCAGCTGCCTAGTGGACCGAAGGTTTGGGTACTTGGAA
>DLYY01000029.1 GCA_003447535.1 Bacteroidota bacterium
GAAGTAGCAAAAGTTTCTTTTCTTTCCATTGCTTCAAATATGGCTTCTCTTGTATTTTCCTTTGCCCAAACAGCCGCTATTCCTGCAGCACTTTTAAGTTTTGGAGATAAGTTACCATAAGCTTTGTCAGCCAGTCGACTCTTGGGTGTAGGGTCATTAATGCCGATTTTTCCAAAGTAATTGTCCTCATCCGAAGCACCAGCAGAGTTATGTCCATCGGTACTGCCTATGAATCCAAATTTGAAAGGATTAGTGCCTAAAGATTGCTCATAAGCTAAGCCTTCTTTTAAGGCATCTCTTGCATAGCTGTTTTTGGGTTGACTCAATGGTCTCGGCTTCTTGAGTGAAAAAGTATATGGATACAACTCAAAATCGGCGAACTCATCATTGGGTGACAAGATGGGATGCGTCATGGATTGCCCTTTCATCTGCACCACTTCGTTGATATGTTCATTGCGAGCTCGGCTTTCTGCATAAGCGGTAGTGAGCGGTTTTCCATCAAACGTACTGTACATCACCCCATTACTCATATTGGCATTGTGAGGGATTGCCATCACTTCTACTCCCTTGGCTCTTTCTTTATCCATCCATGCCCATAGCTTTTCAGGATTTTTAGAATTAAAACCTGAGAAGGGTACACCTGATACCTTACCGCCTTTGAATATGACATTTCGGTGGAGTGGTTGACCTTCTCGTCTACTGGATAAGTAGTTAGCCTTACCAGCACTCCACTCGTATCCAGCAAAAGTGGTGAATTTACCCGGTGCGTAGTGGCGATCAGCTGCTTTCACTACTCGCTGCCACACACTTTTCATACGTTCTTGATCTATCAATTCTTCAAAAGGCCAACTCATAGCTGAACTGAATACCACTCTAGTAAAAGTCCTTTGAGAAACTTTGGGGTCTGTATTTGTGACTGACTGGGCTAAGTCTAGTTTGGAAAGTGGATTCTCCTTGTCAAGCATCTGCCTGAACATCCCCATATATTCAGAATGGTCGGTGACAGCCATAAAATCAAGAGGTCGGTTTATCTGTATTTTCTTACCTGAAACGTGGTCGATAGGCTCTCCTTTACCGAAATTATAGGCATCATCAGGAGTAGTTCTCACATTATTGACAAAAGCATCAAATGACCAACTGGTATGTATATGTAAATCGCCGAAATAGGCATTTCTGTTTTCGTTGTAATCTACTGTTTGACCAGAGTGTACTGTTGTCGTTAGGACTGGTGCTTCGATGTATTTGTACTCTTTTGGTCTCAGGTGAAAGAACCAAATAAAGATTAGCAAGCCTAAAATCAAGATAACTAAAAGGACTAAAAGAAAGCGACGGAGGAATTTCATGAGGAGTGATTTTAAAAACGAGCTTTTAAGTTATGAATTTAGATTTGAAACTAGGATTGATGTTCGGTTGTATTCAACGAAAGGGTGGAGGGCTTCAATGAATGGGGTATTCATAGTTTTGGCCTGTTAGGCATTAAAAAGTTTGTATTTAATATTTATTTGCCCAAAGAAGATAATTGAAATATGATTAGTTCTTGGATTTTTTCATTGTCTCATATTCACAGTCAAGTTGCCTCCCAATGCTTTAATCACTTTACGGATAGTTTCAAATTGAGGTTTTGAACCTTTGGATAGAGCCTTATACAAACTTGGTCTGCTCATACCTGTTTCGTTGGCAATTTTTGACATTCCTTTTGCTTTTGCTATATGACCGATTACACCAATTAAATCTTCAGTATTGCCTTCCTCTAATGCATTGTTAAGAAACTCTTCAATCATCTTATCATTATCTTACTCAGCGATGTCAAATATTGAAACTTTTACTGTAGACATATTTATTCTTACGATTTATACGCTTTTAAAATCTTTTGAGCTCTTTTAATATCCCTCGACTGACTCATGTATGACTATTCCAACCCATTATTGTGGTGCAAAAATTATTTCTATCACATTTCATCAAAAATTTTCATGCTAAAGAACCTTTGCTTTAAAATATAAAGTAATAATTTCGCACCACAATGAAAAAGAAATTTAGATCATCCTGTATGATTGCTTCAGCTCTTGATTTAATAGGAGACAAATGGTCACTACTCATTGTCAGAGATATGTTAATGCATCAGAAGAAAATTTTTAAAGACTTTGTTTCTTCGGACGAAAATGTCGCCACTAACCTTTTATCATCAAGATTAAAACATTTAGAATCGCTAAACATCATTAGCAAAAGAAAGCTGGATACCAACAAAAAGGAGAACATTTATCTGCTTACTGAGAAAGGATTAGACTTGGCTCCATTGATTGTAGAACTTGCCATATGGAGTGACAAATATGTAAGAGAGTACAATAATGGAATGAACCCCTTTGTAATAGGAGAGACCAATAAAATGACAGTGGTTGAAAATGCACAAAACGATTACAAAGAGTTTGCCCGAAGATTTGATGATAATATCGCTACAAACTAAGAAAGCAAGCTAGCTTATACCCCAAGTAGAAAGACCAATAAGAGGACAAAGAGTATTAAACTTTAAGAGAGAAGTATGCATAGAATAACTTATCTAATCATTTTTACAATCTTATTATTTACAGCTTGTAATGATGATGAGGTCAGCATAACAGACAATGATTTCCCCATAGTTCAGGCCGAATCTACTTACTCAGTCCTAAAAGATGAAGACATAAGCTATGCAGATGGGCTTAGCCATAATAACTCTAGTACGATGGCTTTTGCGAAATCGCAATTATTAGATGTTTATTATCCCGAAAGTGACCTGACGAATAGACCTGTTTTTATGTTTATTCATGGAGGTGGATTTACGGGAGGTATAAAACATAAACCTGAAATCGTGGAAATGGCCAATTACTTTGCTGCAAGAGGATGGGTTTTTGTTTCTATAGATTATAGGACAACAGAGGAATTGGGTGAGATAAATGGAATGTCGCAAGAAGAAGTATTGTCATTTTATAAAGGAATTGCACCTCAAGAATGGATTGAGAATGCTCTTCAAGGAGCAGGAAGTACTAAACAGCTTCAGCAGAGCATAGCCATGTATGCCGCCCAAAGAGATTCTAAAGCTGCACTTCGTTGGATTGTAGCTAACTCGGATACCTATAACATTAACACAGATTATATTACAGTAGGAGGAGCCTCAGCAGGAGCAATTACGACGATTGCACTAGGCATTTCAAATGAGGAAGACTTTAGAGATGAAATTTCTATGACGGACGACCCTACTCTATCTACCACAAATCTAAACGAAACATATGACGTGAAAAGCATGGTCTATTTCTGGGGCTCTAACATAAAATTGGACGTGTTTGAAGGGGTCTATGATTTGGATAGATATGATAGCAATGACCCTGAGTTATTCATGGCTCATGGCACTGAAAATGATCCTGTCACACCATATGAGGAAGCCCTAGAATTACAGGGTATTTATGGTTCTTTAGGTATACACAGTGAGTTGGCCACTTTGGATGGCTTTGGATATGGTGCCTGGCATGCAACAGTGAATGGAAAGGGCCTATTCGAATTGTCATTTGACTTTCTCGTTGAAAGACAGAATCTCTATGTAGAATGAAATAATAACACACTAATATTTGTAATTGGATAGCAGAATTAAACTTTCAGTAACTATCAGAGTCTAATGATTGATTTGATATAATATAACATGCATAGATATACGCTCCTATTTCTAGTAGTTCTAACAATCTCAATTTCTTGCTCAAAAGATGATAGCTCTATTGAGCCGACTCAGGATACTATAGACCACAGTTGGGCACCTTTGGTCAGAACTACTGCAGACATTAGCCTTGATGAGGAAGACACTTTAACTTTTCAGTCAAGCTCAGTGGAATTAGATTTTTATCGGAACACAGCATACGATTGTGGTTTTACGGGTAACTATACCTTCCTCGTAGTAGAGCCTATAAGTAACCCTGGAGCTGAAGCACCACTTTGGGTCTTTCTTCATGGCGGAGGCTATGGATATTTTGATGCAGACCAACAATACAACATAGGAGTACGACCGACTGATCGAGCTCCTAGAAATCCCAATCAACATAACACTGAAAAGACAATAGAAGATCTAAGGGATGGTCAACTTCTATTAAGAACTATGAACAATATTGGGACAATTAAAAATAGTTCAATAACAAGAAGGATCATGGAAGGTTATCGGGTTTTGATCGTTTCTATGTGTGATCATGATCTTCATTCTGGAATGGGAACTCCCTATCTCAACAATCCAAATGGTGGAGAAGTGAATGGCCTGCAAGCCAATATGGCTGCGATTGATTATACAGTAGCCAACTATCCTACAACCCATGTATTTGCTCATGGTACCAGTGCAGGATCTATAGGTGCTTTTACTTTGGCATATGCTTATAACCTCGAAGGAACTAGATTGAATGGTATTATAATGGATTCTCATTTGGCTTCATTTAGAACAGAAACTTTAATAGAATCTTTGGTTGGTGAGACTGGCTTTGTTTTTCCATCAGATTTTGACATTCGAGAAGGATCTAAAAAAGTCGGTTGGATAACTGATACTGCTAGATTTTTAGGAATTGAACATGCAATCGAGAATGGATACGATATCCCCTCATTAGACATTTATGGAAATTTGGATCCAGGATGCGGCGGTGGATTAGCTCGTATTGATGAGGCCAATGAGGCAGGATTAGATAACTGTGATTGGGTACATAATGGCATTAGAGAAGTGGTGGGGGCACAAGCCAACAGTGTACATCAAGTACGTAGAGCCACAGGATTTGGCCATGTGCCAACACATGAAGATGGGGCAGCAAGTGACTTTGTCGATGAATTCATAAATGAAATTTTAGCATCAAACCCACCACACCCATTTAATTAAAGCAAGATTAGTAAGGCATTCTTTAGAGTATAAATAGTAAAAATGAATAGAAGTAGAATCAAAATGATTTTTAAAATAGCAAGCCTGATATTTTTAACCTCAATAAGCTCTCTTGCTCAAACAGAAGACTGTGCACCAGAAGATACACAGGGCTATAACATGCTACTTATAGGCAATAGTTTTTTCAGACCATATGCCGAAAAACTCAACGATATGGCTTCTGTTGCTGGATTCGAAAATCATAACGGTCATACTGTTTTTAGAGGAGGAGATAATGGAAGAGCAATCAATTTTTGGAATGATTCAGCGAGCAGAGAACACCAAGAAATCAAAGCAACCCTCGATCAAGGGAATATTGACATTTTCGGAATGACTGCAGGGCATGAGCCTGAAGATCGCACCGAAGGACATCGTGCATGGATAAATTATGCATTACAAAACAATCCTGACATTACTATTTTCATAGCGATACCGCAAATAGATTTTCCAGCAGATTGGGACCAAAGAGCCGCAGAATTTGGATTTGAAACCATACAAGAATTATACGACTTTTTTGTGAACGATCTTGTTCACAACGAGATGGTTGATCAGTTGCGTATTGAATTTCCTTCTACAAAGATTTTCACGATTCCTACAGGATGGGCATCGGTAAATTTGGATCGAATGAATATGGATGGCGAATTATTGGATAACATTTCAAGGTTTGGCCCACAAGCCACTTCAATTTTTACGGATACTAAAGGGCATCAGGGGGATATCGTTAGAGAAACTGGTGGACTCGTATGGCTAAAAAGCATTTACGGTGTGGATCTCAATACCTTTGACTATGAGACTGGTTTTAATACAGACCTACCTCAAGTGGCTGAAGACATAGTGAAGAACCACGATTCCGATTATAGCCTTTGTTTTTCACAATCTGATAGTGAGCCGAATGACTTGGGCACACCAAATGTTAAATGCGAAAGCACATACGATGTCATTATAGAAGAAGACATCACTTACGCTGAAGGGCTGAGCCATGATGGTACTAGTCCTACGACATCTGCGATCCCATTAAAACTAGATATCTATAGGCCAGATAATGATTCAGAGAATAGACCTGTCTATATGTTTGTCCATGGGGGAGCTTTCAGTGGTGGATCAAAAAAACAAGAAGCGATAGTTGATCAAGCTCATTATTTTGCTTCGAGAGGTTGGGTTTTCATTTCGATTGATTACAGATTGACAGGAGATTTAGGGTCCATATTTACTGGTATTGTTCCCCAAGAATGGTTAGACGTTGTAAGTCAAACTAGTCAAGCTAGACAAGGTGTTGCCATGTATATGGCACAGCGAGATTCAAAAGCTGCCATGCGATGGATAGTCGCTAATGCCGACAATTATAATATCAATACCGATTATATAACAGTCGGTGGTGGATCAGCAGGAGCGGTTACTGCACTGACCTTAGGCATATCCAATCAAGAAGATTTCAGAGATGAAATCAGCCTTACAGATGATCCTACTTTAGCTACTACTAATCTTGATCAAACGTATGAGATAAAAAGTATCGTAGACCATTGGGGATCAAATAATGCTCTAGAAGTATATGGATTCATATACGGCACAAATCGTTTTGATAGTAATGATCCTCCTTTATTCATAGCTCATGGTATTGAAGATCCTACCGTCCTTTTCAGTGAGGCAGAGGAATTGGTACACCTTTATGATTCTACTGGAGCACATGTAGAACTCAATACTCTTGTAGGTAGAGGTCACGGGCCATGGGGTGCGACTTTGAATGGAAAGAGTTTGTCTGACCTATC
>DLYY01000217.1 GCA_003447535.1 Bacteroidota bacterium
TAGCGGGGCAATTGCTAAGGATGTAATGCTAACGTATAGTGGTAGTATCCAAGGACAGGGTGATCAGTTTAGCCCGGATTACGCACTTACCAATACAGGGATGCGCCAGCACGTCCAGCGCGTCAATCTCCACAGTCAGTGGAAGACATGGCAACACGAAGTCCATGTCAGCTACTTTTCAAGAAACACAGGCATCCTGAGAAGCGCGCACATCGGTAATCTAACCGACCTCAATGAAGCCTTGAATCGTGAGACACCCTTTTACACTGAAGACTCGCCTGAATTTACTATCAGCAATCCAAGACAAGCAACACAACACTACACTATTGGATCCAACAGTCAAATTGACTTAAATGCTAAGACCCACCTACATATCGCTGCGGGATATCAGCAAAATGAACGACAAGAGTTTGATATCCGACGAGGTAATCGAGACAGCATTCCCGTCGTTGATCTTAAGCTTCGTACGAGTCATATGGAAGTTTCGATGGATTATAACACATCTAGCTTATATACGACGTTAGGACTGCGATACAGCCATGAGGAAAACCGGCCTCAATCGGGGACAGGCTCTAGACCAATCATACACTTTGCCAACACAAATACCACCGCTATTTTTGGAGCATTAGAAAAGGATTTTGGCCGTGTCACCCTATTTAGTGGCCTTCGCTACGAACATGTCGAACGTGAAGTCAAGTACTACACAAGACAACGAGACTATGTTGAGCAATTTGAATCGCCTGACTTGTATGCAGCAAATTTTGGTTTGGCTTGGAATGGCTACAGAATAGATTTCTCTAGTATCAAACGAATGGCAAATCTCTATGAGCGATACGCAGATGGCATTCATCCCGCTGCAGCCGTTATTGTGCGAGGGGATTCAGCGATACGTAGAGAACAAGTTTGGCAAGTGAACATGAGTCTACCCTTCCCAACCAAGAACGGATGGGAAATCTATGCAGGACTCTACTACAACTACTTCCCTAATTTCATCTACACCGCATCTAGTCCAAGCCCTGAACTGACAATCGCTGGAGCTTTCTTTGTGGAACAATACATTCAAAACAGAGCGCATCTTGGCGGTATGGACCTTACCATTAAAAAATCAATTGAAAACGCTCATCTCGATCTATCGCTAACTTCTTCAATTACTCTAGGTCAGAATCTTGATGTAAAACAATCCCTACCCGATATCCCACCATTTAAGATCAACCCCGGTCTTTCTTGGACGACGAAACTCAAAAGAAATAAGACATTAGGTCTCAGTATAGACTATCAATACCTAGCAGAAGCATGGTTCTACCCTGTAGACCAAGTCGTTGCTCCTCCCCCTTCGGCGGCACACCTTGTCAATGCGAGTGCAGAAGTTATGATTCGTACCAAGAAATTCTTTTCCATGAAAATTATTGCTAAGTGTCAAAACCTGACAAACCATCGCTACAGGACCTACCTCAATCGATGGCGGTATTACGCAAATGAAGTTGGCATCCAACCAACACTTAAAATTTTATCTTTTTTTTAACCCTAATTATTTTTTATGAATTATAAATATTTACCCTTTCTTTTTACCATTGTTGCTATGACAATGAGCATCTCTTCATGTAGTGAAGATGATACTCCACTTCCTGCAGTAAATGAAGAGGAAGTAATTACTACCCTAAATGTATTCTTAACGGATACTGCCGGAAACACGATTACATTCTCTTTTGTTGACCTTGATGGAGATGGTGGAAATGCCCCTACTATCACTGGAGGCACACTTATGACAGGAATGACCTATTCAGGATCTATGACCTTGTTAAATGAGTCAGAAACTCCTGCGGAGGACATCACAATTGAAATCCAAGAAGAAGATGAGGAACACCAGTTCTTTTTCTCATCAAATGATGCAACCTTTGCCTACACAGATCAAGATAGCCTAGGCAATCCAGTGGGATTAACATTTGATATGGCTACAGGAAGCATGTCAAATCCAAGTGCGGCAATGACAGTTGTTCTGAGACATGAGCCGGATAAGGCAGGAGTTGGAGTAAGTGATGGTGATATCACCAATGCGGGTGGAGAAACTGACATTGAAGTCACTTTCCCATTCGAATTGAATATGTAGGATAAATTAATCCTAGATTAAATCAACAACCACAAGCCGCACTGCTCCCTGGAGTGGTGCGGCTTTTTATTTGCTCAATATGAGATAGACTCAGCGCCTTTATGCGCAACGGTCGCATTGCCCTTTAAGAACAACGCGTTCATCCTCCACTTTGAATCCCGAAGGAAGGTCGATTTTAAGATTGAATTCACCATCTACACAAATGGTTCGATCACACTGAGAACAGTGAAAGTGAAGGTGATCATCATGGTGTTTATGTGTCGTACATTCGGTCGCACATAAAGCGTACTTAGCCTGACCCTTTGTATCGATTACTTCGTGAATCAAACCTTTCTCCTCAAATTGTTTTATTGTTCGATACAAAGTAACTCGATCGAAACGCACGAGGTTCTCCTCAATGGTAACCTTTGGAATGGCCTCTCCTCCACGTGAAAGAAACACTTCAAGCACCTTTTCACGTATTGGCGTAATCCTAAGATGGTGATTTTTCAATAACTCGTGGCTTTCCATAGCGTAAAGGAAAGGTATGATTTTACCATGAAAAACAACGAACGGGTGGCCTCATAAAACGCTTTTGATAGCGCAATTTGACTATTTCAGATTGTCTTGATAGAGCGAAACTGAAAAATCTATGCTATAGCTAACCGAATCTCATCCTCCATTGGAGAAATAGAGGGGCCAAAATAATGCGTCAGACTCCCCTCTTCATTAATCAGATACTTACCAAAGTTCCAGTCCGGCGCGTGATTATTCCAACCATTTTGTGATTTGTCGGTAAGCCAACAATAAATAGGTTGTTGTTCTGCCTTTTTACGCACGACTCCTTTCTTTGCAATGGGAAAAGTAACGCCATAACTTACCTGACAAAAGGCCTGTATAGTCGCATCATCTTTTCGTTCCTGCATACCAAAGTCATTTGCAGGAAAAGCAATAATGGCTACCTTTTCACCTGCTGTTTCATGCAATGCCTGCAATTCCTCATATTGACCGGTGTAACCACAATCAGAAGCTGTATTGACCAGGAGCATCTTTTTACCCTTAAAAGTCAGCATATCTATGATTTCTCCACTACTTAAGACAAGCTCTAAGTCATACAATGAAGTGTTTGGTTCTGTATTATGATCATTAGTAATAACTGCGCCATTGCGAGTATTCTTCGCTGCCTTTCTTATAAAAGGATATAGCCTCTTTAAAACTTTTTGTTTGATTGTTTCCATCGTCCTCTTTTTCTATTCTTTAACGGACAATCTTGCCTTATAAGTAATCAATGCGCGTTCACGTGCCACCCTATGGTCAACCATCATAGCAGTTTTCCCATCTCGCCATCCTGGATTAAATCGATCGCGATACTTCCCGTCTTTATCAAACTTGTCCGCTTGAGTGATTGGATTAAAGATTCTGAAGTAAGGCGCAGCATCTGTTCCGCTGCCACTAGCCCATTGCCATCCACCATTGTTACTAGCTAAATCAAAATCCAAAAGGTGGCGAGCAAACCATGCTTCACCCCACCGCCAATCAATCAATAAATGCTTGGTTAAAAAGCTAGCAACTAGCATGCGTACCCGATTATGCATGAACCCAGTGGTCAATAACTCTTTCATCCCTGCATCTACCAGAGAATAACCTGTTTCTCCTTTACACCACTTATCAAAATCATCTTCGGCATTACGCCACGCAATTTCGTCGTAAGCTGGACGAAAGGCTCTTTCGGAAACATAGGGGAAATGACTGAGAATTTGAGCGTAAAAATCCCTCCATATGAGCTCACTGGTAAAAATAAATGATGTTGTATCCTCACTCTGTTGTAACAGGTGCCGTATAGATATAGTGCCAAAACGAAGGTGGATACCAAGACGAGTAGTGCCCTTTACCGAAGGAAAATTTCGATGTTTATTATAATCTTTGAGCACTTGGCTTCCTGCTGTTTTTTCGGGAAAGATGAGCTCTTTGGATTGAAAACCCATAGATTCCAGGGAAGGCATCTCCTCGGCAAAATCCAATAGATGTTGAAGGTTGTTCTCCGCCGGATAGGACGGAATACCCTCATCTTCTAAACGCTTGCGCCATTTTTTGCTGTACGGCGTAAACACAGTGTAGGGTTTTCCATCATCCTTCGTCACTTCGTCTCGTTCAAAAATCAAGTGATCTTTGAAGTCTTGCCAGTCGATTCCTTGGCTGTCCGCCATATCTCGAACATTTTGGTCTCGAGCCTTTGCATAGGGCTCGTCATCATGGTTACTGTATATAGCCGATATCGAATGATCCTTAATCAAGGATGACCATACATCAAGAATATTACCATACCTAACACAGATATCTCTTTTCTCAATTTGGAGTCCTGCTTTAAGCGTAGATAAATGTTCGTGTAGAAAGTTAACCCGGCGATCGTCCTTGTCTTCGAGCTTGTCCAATATATCCCGATCAAATATAAAGACTGGCAGAACCTTCGCTTGCTCTTGCTTTGCGCGCAAGAGGGCTTTGTATAGAGCATGATTATCAAACAAACGCAAGTCCCGTCTCAACCAGACTGCAATAACACGCGAGGTAGAATGTTGCATATCTACTTAACCGCTAAGGAAGAGTAGAGTTCAATTGTTGTATAAATTCTTCGATGATATCCTTCGAATTGTTCAGTTCCTTTCTTAAAATACTGTAAACAGGGATGACTCCTTGCACAGCATTACACAGCATAAATGCCTCCACATCTTTGACTAAGAATCGTGATAAAACTCCTTCTTGTACAAGATTTTTTTCCAATAGAAAGGCCCGAAACACTCCATGAACCATGGGGAATTCTGCACTAGGCGTTTGCCAAAACCCATTGCGATAGTATAGAATATTTGTAAAGCTTCCTTCTGTCATACAACCTCTACCATTGTAGAACAAGACCTCTTCGTTTGCGACACGTTGTTTACTGGGTGTCACATAATCTCCTTTTCTTGGCCCCTTTCCTGGCATCAGTGCGTTACCTGAATTCCAAGGAAGCATCCGGACTACATCTATGGGCTTTGTATCATTCCAAGCATATTGTAATGGCACGGCTTCAATGTAAAATGTGGCATCCTCGTGCAACGCTTTATACCGACCACCGCTTCGGCGAACCACCATTAGACGCAGTCGATAAGAGGAAGTCTTTCCCAACCAATTACTGACTTGTTTCAATACGCCATCATCTGACTGCAAAGAAAATTCAGCAGGGACTTCAAAGCCAAGTGCTTCACAAGACAATTGCATGCGCTGTAGATGATAGTTCCAAAGAGGAATTCGTCCTTGCTCGTATCGCATGGTTTCAAAGAACCCATCGCCATACATCAGACGATCAAAGGATGCAAAGGGCAATTGATCGAGAGGTAGTAGGTTGCCTTTATAAAGACAGTACTTATCCATCTTAGAATGTCATTTCACAAACATCATCAGCCACTACAAGATCGCCGTTTGTCAATGATTTAACCTCCTCGACACTTACACCCGGAGCTAATTCCCTGAGCACGAAAGATCCATTTTCAATCGTAAGATAGGCTAAGTCAGTCACCACGCGCTTTATGCATGCACGACCTGTTAAGGGAAGACTGCATTGCTTGAGCAACTTGGATTTTCCATGTTTGTTTGCATGAGTCATAGCCACGATGATATTTTCAGTACCCGCTACAAGATCCATGGCACCACCCATTCCTTTAACCATTTTTCCCGGGATTTTCCAGTTAGCAATATCGCCATTTTGGTCAATCTCCATTGCTCCTAAAACGGTTAGGTCCATATGCCCACCGCGAATCATTGCAAAACTATCGGAAGAGTTAAACAAAACAGATCCCGGGAGCATCGTGACCGTTTGCTTACCCGCATTAATCAAGTCAGCATCTACTTTGTCCTCTGTAGGAAATGGCCCCATACCCAAGAGTCCATTCTCCGATTGTAAGGTAACGTTAACCCCTTCAGGAATATAATTGGCCACCAAGGTTGGAATGCCAATACCAAGGTTTACATACCACCCGTCATTAAGTTCTCTTGCTATGCGCTGTGCTATTTGTTGTTTACTTAAGGCCATATCTATTGGGTTATTGTGCGTTGTTCTATACGCTTTTCATAATCTACTCCTTCAAAAATGCGCTGCACAAAGATTCCTGGAGTATGTATAAAGTTGGGATCCAGTTCACCTGGCTCCACAAGCTCTTCTACTTCGGCAATAGTAATCTTGCCTGCCATAGCCATAACTGGATTAAAATTGCGCGCTGTTCCTTTGAAAATCAAATTACCGTACTTATCTCCTTTCCAAGCCTTGACGTAAGCAAAATCAGCCGTCAAGCTAGGCTCTAATACATACATTCTCCCATCGATCTCACGTGTTTCCTTGCCTTCAGCTACTTCAGTACCATATCCGGTAGCTGTAAAGAAGGATGGAATACCTGCGCCTCCAGCTCTACACTTTTCAGCAAGCGTACCTTGAGGAAGTAGCTCAACTTCTAACTCACCCGAAAGCATTTGTCGTTCAAACTCAGCATTCTCTCCAACATAACTAGAAATCATTTTGACTACTTGTTGTTGTTGAAGCATTAGTCCAATGCCAAAATCATCCACTCCTGCATTGTTCGAAATACAAGTCAATCCTTTGACTTTTAACCGAACAAGTTCCCGGATACAATTCTCTGGAATACCACAAAGCCCAAAGCCCCCGAGCATCAGCGTCATGTTATCTTCTATTCCTGCCAAGGCATCTTGCGCGTTGGTATAAACCCTTTTACTCATATACTTTTTGTTTGTCTTATGTTTAGTAAGCTAAGTTTAAATCTTCAATTTTTTCGGCATCATACACCTTCTTTTTCAACCGTTCTTG
Source organism: Bacteroidota bacterium (assembly GCA_003447535.1). Taxonomy (GTDB): domain Bacteria; phylum Bacteroidota; class Bacteroidia; order Chitinophagales; family UBA8649; genus UBA8649. The sequence goes on from DLYY01000217.1 coordinate 6,939, forward strand.
CATACGCTGAAACGCTTTGTGATCCTCGGCATATAAATGATATGCGACATTAAACTCCTCCCTTGTCAGCTGATGTTGCCGTAAAATATCTTCTATAAACAAACCTCGGTAGATATCGTGACTATCCACCGGATAAGATTGAAGTAAAGCCTCCGCTAGCTGAATATCCAGTAGAATCTTTTCAAAGTGCTCTTCATCTACGCTTGGTGTCTCCTCATTACAAGAATTCAACACGAGTCCTCCAAGTATCAACAAAAAAATGGAAGATTTTGTACGAATGCTGCTCTGCCAAAGTCTTCTACAATGTACCTTTGTTATACCAATCACAGGGACAAGGTAAGGAGATGCTAGTTAGTGAAAAAAACTTTCGAGAAGTTATTGGCCAATGTAATGCCTACCAAGCAACATGCATTGCCGTTACCAAAACACGTCCCATCGAAGTTTTTCAGGAGTTTCAAGCCCTTGGGCACAATATATTTGGAGAAAATAGAGTCGATGCTTTATTACAACGACAAGAAGAGTTAGCAGATGATGTCTACAATAGTTGGCATTTTATAGGCCACCTTCAACGAAAAAAAGTAGTTAAAATCGCTCACAAATGTCATCTTATTCATTCTGCAGACAGCCTTAAACTCCTGAACCAGATTAACTTAAAGGCAAGCAGCCCCCAAAAAGTACTCTTACAGTTTCATATTGCTCAAGAGGAAAGTAAATATGGTATGAAGGTTGATACCTTGGAAGACATAATTTCTTCAATACAAACAATGGAGTTAAATAACCTTCAGATTGCTGGCGTAATGGGTATGGCAACCTACACAGATGACCGACATCAAATTGAACGAGAATTCAAAACATTGCGGAAGACATTTGAATATCTCAAGCCTTTTATGCAGTCTATTAGCCAACCCTTTGAAACGGTATCCATGGGCATGAGCAATGATTATAAAATTGCCCTTGATCATGGAAGCACCATGGTTAGAATAGGAAGTTACCTTTATCACTCTTAGTCACTACGTGCAGCGATACTACACCCCCATTCGAATCGGACTAAGCGTTGTGCTCAGCACAATAATCACCATATCATTTTCCCAGGACATTCAACTCTATTTGGTAGATGATGTAAACTGCGACCCCGTAAAAGATGCTTATATCGAATATGGAGATAGCTTGCTATTTTCCGACAATTACGGCCTTGTTAGACTCAGTGAAAATCATCCTGACCAAAAACCAAAAACAGTATTTATCGCTGCTGAAGGCTATGAACATCGGAGCGTTCGCCTTGACTACAACAAAAACAATATCTATGAGATTCGCTTATATCCTACAATTTATCGATTTGATGATGTAATTATCGCCGTCAACCGATTGGAAGACACACTCATACGTCCCTTACAATTTACGGGAAAACTTAGTCTTGCTCGCATTGGATTTGAGTCCGCATCAACCTCTGCCGACTTGTTACAAAGAACCGGTAGTATTCATGTTCAAAAAAGCCAACCCGGCGGAGGAAGTCCCAATATCCGGGGATTTGAAGCCAACCGAATTTTACTAGTCATCGATGGAGTGCGAATGAATAATGCGATCTATCGAGGAGGCCACCTTCAAAATATCATTACGCTCGATGAATCCCAATTGCAACGTGTTGAGGTGCTGCATGGACCAGGATCTTTACTTTATGGAAGCGATGCCTTTGGAGGAGTAATACACCTTCAAACACGCGCTCCTCAATTAAGCACAGTTGATCGAGTATACGTCCATGGCGGGGCGATGATTCGATACGGATCAAGCAATAGAGAAAAGAAAACAAACCTTCATATTAATATTGGTGGTAAAAAAATCGCAAGCCAAAGCAATATTTCCTTTACAGATTTTGGTGATTGGACAATTGGTTCAAATATGCCTGACAGCTACGGTGATTGGGGATTAACAAGAACTAGAACGGTAACTTCCGCTCAGGGAGACTCTTTGGTCACGAATGAAAACCCTTACCAAATTGATGGATCAGGCTACCGACAATATGATGCCGCTCAAGATTTTCTCTATCAAATTAATCCTCGGGTAAGTATCCGGTGGTCAAACCAGTTTTCTACCTCTAACTCTATTGCACGAACGGATAAACTAAGTCTTAGAAATGGTCTTGGAATACCGCATTATGCGCAATGGGACTACGGCCCACAGCGACGCTACATGTCATATCTAAAGCTTAACACAGAGAATTCCTCAAAGCGTCATCGTGGGCAAGTGTTGCTTTCTGCGCAGCAGATAGAAGAATCTCGAATAGTTCGCCGTTATCAAGTCGACGCCCAAGGGAATCAAGTAGAAAAAGTAAATATCTACGCCTTAAATATTGATTGGCAATCAAGAATTAGCGACCTCCAAAAGGTACTCTATGGTATGGAGTCGAGTGTAAACTTTGTAAGCTCCTCCTCATCTATAACTAATCTCAACACCAACGACGTGTTTGCTGCTCCAAGTCGCTATGCTGATGGTGGCAGCACGCTTTGGAATATTGCAGGCTATCTAAAGCATCACTGGCAGCTTTCGACATCCTTTGATGTGAGTTATGGCCTGCGGTATACCTATCAGCGAGTCGACATGCGATTCAATGATCCACAGATTACCGAAATCGATTTGTCGAGGATTTATAATGATGCAGGGGCTTTATCGTTTTCTGTCGCCACCTCTTATGGCAAAGACAATGGCCACTGGAAAGGATTTACTTCTTTGAGTTCCGGCTTTCGAAGTCCTAATGTTGATGATGGAGGTAAAATTTTTGACCCAACACCTACTGAGCTTGTACTTCCCTCTAGCACACTAAAACCTGAATATATATATCAGTTAGAACAAGGTTTTACTTGGAGTTATGGTGCAGGGTTTACCCTTAAAGCTGCCATATTCGGAAGTTTAATTGATGACATTATCCAACGCAGAAGTTTAACTTATCAAGGCTACGACTCATTGACCTATGATGGCCAACTCCTCAATGTTTTGTCGAATACCAATGCGAATCTTGCATACCTTATTGGATGCCAAGGAAACCTAAGTGGCACGCTTCCTTGGGGATTGCATTATCAAGCATCATGGAATTACAATCGAGGTAGAGTCCTTGATCTTGACGTTCCTTTAGATCACATACCCCCATTTTTCGGAAGACTCAGCCTAGATTGGAATCGTGATATTATAACAATTAGTCAATGGGTTGATTATGCCTTCGCCAAGGATTCTAGTCAATATTCTCCCCTTTCCGTAGATAATTTAGATGAAGCACTACCTTTTGGCACTCCGGGCTACATCATTTGGAATGCAAAAGCAGAGATAAGACCCCTTGAATACCTGTATCTCTCTTTGGGATGTTTAAATATCTTGGATAAGGGATATAGGCCCTTTGGATCAAGCGTTCATGCTGCAGGAAGAAATTGGACAGTTTCCTTACGAACAACATTTTAAAAGTCTATGTCACAATACTTGACAAACACCAACTTAAATACACGCAGAGCGTCAAAAAAACCATGATAAGCATTAATTTAGCATAATGACAAGGGACGAGGCCATAATCAAAAAACATACGGAGGACGTTTACAAATACGGATTCACGACCGACATTGACCAAGAGCGTGCTGAAGTTGGCCTAAATGAAGATACCATTCGGTATATCAGTGCTAAAAAAAATGAGCCCAAATGGCTTCTTGACTGGAGACTTAAAGCATTTGATGTATGGAAAAAAATGGAAAGTCCAGATTGGGCCCACCTTAACATTTCTGCAATCGATTACCAATCGATCAGCTACTACGCAAGCTCGAAGAAAAAGCAATACAATAGTATAGATGAAGTTGATCCTGAAATTCTTAAGACATACGAAAAACTCGGTATCCCGTTAGAAGAGCAAAAGATGCTTGCTGGAGTAGCCGTTGACTATGTGATGGATAGTGATTCGGTTTTTACAACTTTCAAAGAAAAGCTGTCCGAAGCGGGGGTTATTTTTTGTTCGATTAGTGAAGCAGTTCAAGAACACCCTGAACTTGTAAAGAAATATTTGGGCACTGTTGTTCCTCAACGAGACAATTACTTTGCGGCTCTAAACTCAGCGGTATTCAGTGATGGCTCCTTTGTCTACATTCCCAAAGGCGTACGTTGCCCAATGGAGTTATCCACATACTTCCGCATTAACGAGCGCAATACCGGTCAATTTGAACGCACACTTATCATCGCCGACGCTGGCTCCCATGTGAGCTACTTAGAGGGCTGCACTGCCCCAATGCGCGACGAAAACCAGCTGCACGCCGCTGTGGTGGAACTAGTAGCACTGGAAGATGCTGAGATCAAATATTCAACCGTACAAAACTGGTATCCGGGCGATGAGAACGGCAAAGGTGGCATTTATAACTTTGTTACTAAGCGAGGCTTATGCGGTGGCGCTCGCTCGAAAATCTCTTGGACTCAGGTAGAGACCGGTTCAGCTATTACTTGGAAATACCCTAGCGTTGTCTTGCGCGGTGACGATTCCGTTGGCGAATTCTACTCAGTAGCGCTAACAAACAATCGCCAACAAGCAGATACCGGCACCAAGATGATTCATATGGGCAAGAACACGAAAAGCACAATTGTCTCTAAAGGCATCAGTGCCGGACGCAGCGAGAACTGCTACAGAGGCTTGGTACGCATATCGCCTACGGCGGAAAATGCACGCAACTTCACTCAGTGTGATTCCTTGCTCATAGGCGGAGAGTGTGGCGCCCATACCTTCCCCTATATCGAAAACAAAAATAACTCTGCCATCATCGAGCACGAAGCGAGCACCTCTAAAGTCAGCGATGATCAATTATTTGCTTGCCAACAGCGTGGTATCGACAGCGAGAAAGCCGTAGGCATGATCGTCAACGGATTTTGTAAAGAAGTATTCCGAGAATTACCCATGGAATTTGCAGTAGAAGCAGGAAAATTGTTAGAAGTCAGTTTGGAAGGAGCCGTCGGATGAGTTTATTGCAAGTAACAAACCTCCACGCCACTGTTGGCGCTCAAGATGAGCAAAAGGCAATCCTGAAGGGACTTAATCTCACTGTTAACCCTGGTGAAGTACACGCCATTATGGGGCCAAACGGTTCCGGCAAATCAACGCTAGCCAATGTTCTGTCTGGACGTCCGGGTTACACCGTCACTGAAGGTTCTATGCACTTAGCAGACGCAGATCTGGCTGAACTAGAACCCCATGAGCGAGCACAAATAGGCTTATTCCTTGCCTTTCAGTATCCGGTAGAAATTCCAGGCGTTTCAAATATGGAATTCCTCAAAGCCAGTGTTGATTCGTTGGCCCGTGCCAGAGGCGAGGACCAAACCAATACAGCCACTTTCATAAAGCACATTAGACAACTGGCTACTTCTGTAGATTTAGATCCGCAGTTTCTCAAGCGCGGTGTTAATGAAGGCTTCAGTGGCGGTGAGAAAAAGCGTAATGAAATAATGCAGCTACTGCTGCTTGAACCAAAATTAGCGATCCTTGACGAAACCGACTCCGGATTGGACATCGACGCACTGCAAGTAGTGGCTGAAGGTGTAAACCGGTATAAGAGTGAGAACAACGGCGTTGTACTGATCACTCACTACCAGCGGCTACTCGACTATATCGTACCTGACTTTGTTCATGTCCTAGCGGACGGCAAAATCATCCAATCTGGCGACAAGTCTCTGGCATTAGAACTAGAAGACAAAGGTTACGCATGGCTGACCTAAGTCTCCCCCAAGCGGTCACCCTGCCCGACTACTTCACGTTGGGTCAGCTGGCTCTTCCCACAGGAGCTAGCGACGACAACAAAGTTCCTGACTTATTATCTAAGGCACTTAACAGCACCTTACATAAAGAGCGTTGGAAGTACTCTAAAGCGGCCCCTGTTCTTGAAGGTTTGGTCAACGCAATGGTTCAACCGACTTTAGTGGGCGCAGACCAAGCTGGCGTTCAGGTCAGTAGAAAACCACACCATAAAGACACCTTCGACTTCGATTTGTCTCAGGCACCGGAAGCGTTTGCACGCTTATGTTATGCCGAGGAAGCTATTTTTATTCACATAGAAGAAACTCCAGCCGCACCACTAGAGATTAAACTCTCAGGCAGCACCCTACCCGTGCTATTGAGCCTTGGTGAGAATGTGCAGGCTACAGTACTCGAGCACTTTACAGACGTAGAGGTCGCGCAGAATACGTTGTGGATTAACCTTGCTGAAGGTAGCCATCTCATGCATTCCCGCAACAGCTTAGAAGAAGCACCACTCCACTGGCAGTACCTTGCAGTAAATATCGGTAAAAATGCCAACTACTTACTAAACAACCATGCAACCGGTGCAAGGCTTCGTCGGCAGGACATTCAAATTAAAGTGTCGGGCCAAGGTGGTAACGCAGAATTAGTTAGCGCTGCAATGGTTGGCGCAAAAATGGCATTAGATCAGCAAGTGACTTTAGAGCATTTGGTGGCTAACGGTAAAAGCAAGCAAGTCGTACACAATATTGTGGCTGACGGAGGCAAGTGTACTTTTAACGGTCGCATTCATATTCACGAAGGAGCTAATGGCACAGACGCGACCCTTGCGAACAAG
>DLYY01000070.1 GCA_003447535.1 Bacteroidota bacterium
CCTTCTACAGTTTCTGCAACGTAGGCTCCAAGCGTCACGCCTAAGTCAAGATCTTTTGGCACATCCTGTATACTTACTCCTAAAAATCCGCGCTGTACAATACCAAATTCCATTAAGTCATTAACGACTTTGAGCATTAGGTTTGAAGGAACAGCAAATGAATACCCAGTGTAACTTCCAGTAGGGGAGGCGATCGCTGTGTTAATGCCTATGAGATAACCATCCACGTTAACCAATGCGCCTCCGCTATTGCCTGGGTTAACCGCTGCATCAGTTTGTATAAACGATTCTACGGATGTTTGGGCGGATCCGATATTGATGTTGCGACTCTTTGCGCTCACGATACCTGCAGTAACAGTGGAAGAAAGATTAAAGGGGTTCCCCACAGCAAGAACCCATTCACCAACCTGCACTGAATCTGAGTTTCCTACACGAATTGCTGGTAAATTATCGCCTTCAACTTTTAAGAGGGCAAGATCGGTATCTGAATCAGAGCCAATAAGGGTCGCTTCGTACTCTACATTATCCCAAGTCGTTACAGTGAGCGAAGTGGCTCCTTCAATAACGTGGTGGTTGGTGACAATGTATCCTGATTCAGACAAAATGACACCTGATCCGGTAGCTTCACTTTCATATTCTTGAGGATTAGAAAACTCATCACCGAAAAAGTAACGAAACATAGGATCATCCATATAAGGGTGAGACTGTTGGTAGGATGAGGTGCTTTTAGAGCGAATGTGTACAACGCATTCTGTGGTGTTTTGTGCTGCTCCGATAAAGTTTGGAAGCGAGTCGGGGAGCATAAAACTGGCTTTTTGATAAAAGTCAGGATGTGTATCAAATGAAGAAGTATTTGAGGGTGTATTATTGCCGTTAGGCTCTACTGTATTTGTTGGAGACCCAATTTGGAGTGCAATACCCATTACAATTAAACACGTGGCTAAGCTTGTAGTGATGGTGACGGCAAGATTGATTACTTTTCGATTTGTTGCAGACATAACGCGATTTTTTTTTGATCAAGTTGGCATACTTCAAATTTCTTACCAACTTTACTTAAAACGGAAAATATGGCATTTTCTTTTGTAAAATATCATGGAGCTGGCAATGATTTTATCATGATTAACGGATTTGATAGTCCCGTGTTAAATTGGAATTCTGCTCAACGAGCGGCTTTGTGTCGAAGATATTACGGCATAGGGGCAGATGGTATAATTGTTATCAAGCCATCAGATAATGCTGCCTTCGAGATGGTGTATTACAATGCTGACGGGGAATTGGGAAGTCTTTGCGGTAATGGCAGTCGGTGTGCTTTGGCGTTTGCTCATGAAATTGGTATTATCGATAAGGAAGAGTGGCTGTCCTACTTGGCTTTCGGTGGTGAATACCGAGGCAGAGTTAATGGACAAGCTGATGTGTCTATAGAGGTGCCCGTTCAGCAATCGAAAGTAAAATCATTGGGAGATGACCAGTTTTTTGTCGACACGGGGTCTCCTCATTTGATAATCCTTAAAAAACCAGATCAAAACTGGATACAGGAGGCCTACGAGCATCGATGGAATGAGCGATTTAAGCCTGAGGGATGTAATGTAAATTATCTATGGCAAGAATCGACATCAACCAGTCAATACATGTGGCATATTTCGACCTATGAACGAGGAGTCGAAGCGCCAACCGAAGCCTGTGGGACTGGAAATATTGCCGCTCTGGTTGTTTTGGCAGATCAAGGATTGGTATCGGTCGACGAAAACTTATCGATTCAGAATGCCGGGGGTGTTTTATTGACTTCGTTTAAGAAAAATACTGCACCCCAAAATGGCGAAAATGTCATTCTTTCTGGCCCTGCTAAGAAAACCTTTGAGGGAAAGTTATTTTTTGATACAAAATAGGTCAACAATTCTCTAAAAAGCCCTATCTTTCAAGGAACCTCTATTAAAAAAGAGACTTTAAATAAATTCTATGAAAAAACTCGGACTATTTCTCAGTACTCTCTTAGTTTCAAGTGCACTCTTCGCACAAATTTTAAATCAGCCAGCGAATTGGCCGAATACCGCGTGGACACTTACTGGAACATTTAATGCTGCTTTCGCAAATGACCCTCTAGCCACGGCGAATTTTGGTTATGATGACGATGCTGCTGGTTCAGGATCAATTGATGATTTAGTAGCTACGTCCCCTGTGATCGATCTAAGTGCTGCTATTGCTGGTGGAGAAGGTGGACTCCAGTTAGATATTCAAATGGATCATTTTTCACAGTTTGGTGCTTCGCTGTCCTTAGAATACTTTGATGCAGATGCCAATTCGTGGTTACTATGGCAAGACTTAACAAGTAATTCGACGAATACAGTGGGGTGGTGCACGACAACTGTTCCTTTTCAATCAAATACTTTAGATGTTTCTGGGTTTAGTACTACACAAGCCTCTGGTTTTCAGTATAGAATTCGATATGATGATTTAGGTGGATGGGATTGGGGTTATTGCCTTAATGGAGCCATTTTATCTTCTGTAAACTTTACGCCTCCGCCATCATCTCTTGTCGCTCCTTATTGTGAGGATTTCAGTACGGGAGCTATTCCAAACTTATGGTCACAAAATAGTACTACCGGTGGGCCTTGGCTTTTTTCAGGAAATCCCGGTTATGACGCAGCTAATAATGGCCGACCTGTTGGAAGTTACACATGGATGGATTTCTCAGGCACGGATGCAGGAGTTGTTTTAGAAATTGGGGATGTCGATATCTCCGCTCTGACAAATCCGCAGATGACCTTTGATCATTTCTCATTTTACAACGGAACAGTAACGCCGAACAATGATCTTTTTGTAGAAGTTTGGGATGGTGCGGTTTGGAATATAGTCCTGACGCGTTCGGTAAATGTAGCTGATTGGCAAAATATTGCCGTTCCTTTAGCCGGGCTTAACTATACGCCAACGCTTGTGCGCGTGAGATTTAGATTAGAATCCGGAGGTGCGGGAACTGATTACTTCCTTGATCAGCTTATTGACGAGGTATGCTTTGATGATATTCCTACTTGTCAAGCGCCAACAGCGTTTGCCCTAAATGGTGTGAGCGGGACGAGTGCTAATTTTGGCTGGACAGACAATGCTGGAGCTTCTTTCTGGGAAATTGAATATGGAGCAGCTGGCTTTGTGCCTGGCACGGGCAGTTCTGTTGTAGTTTCTTCTAATCCTTATGTTTTATCAGGATTAAATTCAGCGACAGATTACGATGTTTATATTCGCTCAATTTGTTCGCCTGGAGATACCTCTCTTTCATTACAAGGCAGTTTCTCCACGCCATTGGCCTGTGGTGATACGGCAACGATCTGCTACGATAATAGCAATACAACCTATGAGAACTTCTCTGTGGATAATCCTGGAGACTGGATACAAATTGAGTTCATTTCTGGAACGGTTGAAGATACATGGGATGAGTTAACAGTGGCTGATGGCTTAGATGGCAGTGGCGCTATACTCTACAATCAATACGGAAATGCCGGTGATGTTAGTGGATTAACCTTTACTAGTACTAACGGGTTGTTATCTTTTGCTGTTCTTTCGGATTTTTCTAACTCTTGTCAAACGGGAGGTGAAACGACAATTGAATACACTGTCAGTTGTTTCCCTGCACCTACTTGTTTTGATGCATTATCTGCGAATGCCTTCGATATTGGTGAGGATTCTGCTTTTGTTGCCATCTTCGATACAAACTCTACGTTCCAAGAATTTTTAATCGAATATGGACCAATCGGATTTGCTCAAGGAAGCGGTACAACAGTCAGTTCAGTGCTAGATACAGCTTTACTTGCAGGTTTGTCAGCGAATACCACCTATGATGTGTATATCACTCCGGTATGTTCTGCGGGCGATACGGCGAACTCAATTTCGTTCAGCTTTGATACGGAATGTCAAACGCTTGTCCCTGTTACGCTTCCTTATATAGAAAACTTTGAAGCAACAAGCAATCTCACTCGCACGGCAAATGGTGATTTGCATTGTGATGTAGACCACCGTTGGGAGTATGAAACGACTGGAGGTGAAGTTAATTTTGGAACGAATGCCACGGGAACTGTTCCAACAGGACTAGGTGCCTTTACGTTAGATGACGGTGGGTCAACATCACTTAGTGAAACGAACTACGTGATCTTAAACTTAGATCTATCGGCCTATTCAGCGTCAACTATTCTTGAGCTGTATTTCGATTACATTGAAAATGCGGATGAAACCGACGTGGAAGACCGGGTATGGGTGCGTGGTTCAAACACAGATGTTTGGGTTGAAGTATACAACTGGACGGTTGGTCCTACCAATACACTAGTTAATGTTGGACCACTTGACATTGATGCAGCCTTAACGGCAGCAGGTCAAACTCCATCTTCAACCTTCCAAGTTCGATTTGGTCAAGATGATAATGCAACTTGGATTGGTGGAGACGGTGTAACCTTTGATAATGTCATTGTCACAGAGAATACATGTCCGCAGCCAACCAATCTGACTGTATCTGCTCCGAATACCGACGCATTGGTGAGTTGGGTGAATCCGGCTCCATTAACACAGGAATTTATTCTTGAATATGGACCTGCAGGATTCACACCGGGCACAGGTACAACATTAACTGTACCCGCGGCATCTACTTCTGCCACAATTACAGGTTTACTTCCACTTACTTCTTATGACGTTTACATTCAAACAGTCTGTAATGCTGTAGATAGCTCACTCGTAGTAGGACCTGTTGGTTTTACAACGGGCTCTTCGAGTATAGTCTGCTCTTCTGGAGGAACTGCAGTTGCTGTGTTTAGTGACGATTTGGAATCAAATAATGGCTGGACTGGAGATATTAATGCCGGTAACGGAAGCTGGGAGTTTCCTGGTACACCAACTTCAACAGGTACAGGACCCAATGCTGAATACAGTGGTACTCCAGGTAGCTTTGTTAGCTATGAGGCAACGGGTAATCAGTCAGTTGTCGCAAGTTTTGTTTCACCTACTATAGATTTAACCACGGCCTTTGCTCCTGTGCGATTATCATTTTATGTTTATGCGTATGGTGCAGATATAGGGACCTTAACCGTTGATGTAAGTGATGATGGAGGTGTGACCTTTACACCAACATCGTATTCACTAAGTGGACAGCAACAAACTTCTGGCAACGAGCCTTGGCTCTATCAAGAAATTGATTTAAGCGCCTATGCGGGAAGTACGATTAATGTTTCCTTCAATTATGGAGGAACAGGTCTAGGTTTCGAAGGAGACTTAGCACTAGATCTAATCCAGGTAGAAACCTGTGTTCCTTGTGCACCTCCAGCGACATTCACAGCCACAGTGGTTGATCCCAATACAGTTGACTTAATATGGATTGATGGTCCAGTAGCAACTGATTCATTCTTTGTAGAATATGGCGCGAGTGGCTTTGTCCCTGGGACAGGTACAATCTTAACGGTCTTTTCAGGCACGAACAACTTGACGGTTTCAGGTCTCACTGGAAATACATCCTATGATTTCTACATTACTTCAGTTTGTGCAGGCCCTGATACATCTTTTGCCTTGAGTCAAACGGTGGCAACACCTTGTGATGTATTTGCTGTGCCTTTCGTCGAGACATTTAGCGGTTCTTCATGGGGACAGACAACATTTTCAAACATAACATTTGATCCTTGTTGGACTGCCAATCCTTTGACGACAACGGCCTTCTCATGGAGAGCGGATCAAGGAACGACAGGTTCTGGAGGAACGGGGCCTTTTGGAGACCACACGACAGGACTTGGGACGTATCTCTACACAGAGGCTACAGGTTCCTCTCAGGGAGACTTTGCTGATATTACAACACCATTAATCGCACTGGATGATGCTTCATTAGGTTATCAATTGAGTTTCTGGTATCATATGTTTGGTGGTGATATGGGAACGCTTGAAGTCCTTGTGGATAACGGCAGTGGTGCGGTTTCTATCTATTCACTAAGTGGACAGCAACAAACAGCGATTGATGATCCTTGGATAGAAGTTAGTCTAGACTTATCTGCATATGCTGGTGATACCATCACAGTAATATGGAGAGGAACACGAGGGCCTGGTTTCACAAGTGATATGGCAATTGACGATATCGGAATAACAGTACTACCTCCCGTTGATTATATTGTTTCTGCCTTTACGTCACCTGCTAATCCAGGTTGCTATGACCCTTCTGCACTTATCACAGTTGAGATTGTAAACGGTGGTTCGGATACCTTATTTACTGATTCCATCGGTAATGCGTTAAACGTAGTCCAACTAGGGCCAAACGGTGGTACATTCAATCAAATTGTTGTTATACCTAGTGATACCTTACTTCCATTTGGTGGTAATACGATGTCATTAACACTTGGGCCTATTGATATGTCTCAGGTTGGCACCTATGACTTCTTAGCATTTGTAAATAATTCAGATATCAATTTATTCAATGATACACTTGCTTATCAGGTAGTTGTTAATCCATTAGCTCAGCTTCCAATTCAAGAAGACTTTGTTGGATATAATGGGGGTAACTTAAATGCGATTGGTCCTTTGACTGAATGGGAAGGTCAAGGTAGCCCGCAAAATGCTGGTTTTTCAGGATGGACTGATGATTTATTTGCTAATGTTGGTGGTGTCAACGGAACGAGTGCTCGCATCAATTTATTTAGTGTTGGTGAGTATGCATGGATGCTTACGCCAATCTTTGAAGTAGAATCCAATACCACCTTTACATATGATATTGCATTAACTGATTTCGCTAGTACGTTGTCAGGTACACTTGGTTCAGATGACACGGTTGCCGTGTATGTTTCGACAGATTGCGGAGTAACATGGAATCCAGTAATTGTCTATGATGCATCTTCTGTTATCTCTAATACAGGTCAAAATGATACAGTCGATTTATCAGCCTATGTAGGGCAGAACATCCTTGTTGGATTTTATGCTACTGAAGGTAGTGTTGATGATATTGAGGATAATGACATCTTTATTGATAATATCAATCTTCAAACTACACCTAACGTAGATGCTGCTTTCATTGAATTCCTCTCTCCAAACGATGGTTGTGGAAGTGATTCTAGTGAGATCATAGCAGTTGTTGCCAACCTTGGATTGGACACTCTACCTTTGGTTGTGGTTGATGTCTTATACGGGCCAGGATCTGCACCGCAGGCGTCTGTAGGCGCAGTCACAGGGGTTCTTGCTCCAGGTCAGTTTGACACGCTATCAATAGGATATATTAATACGTTAAGTGGTTATTCACCACTTCTCTTGTTAGGTACAGTCGAAGTACTTTCTGGGCAAGACGGAAACTCAGCCAATGATACTGCATTTACTGTTGTTGGTTTAGAAGCAGTGCCAATGCCTGTTGCATTGCCAAACGCTTCTATATGTCTTGGAGACTCAGTGAATGTTTCCTTAGCGCCTGCAATGAATGGTTCGCAAACGATGTACTATCTCTCGGATACGTCAACTACTGCTGTGGCTATGGGCGACACGGTTACGTTCTCGCCAGCGGCTACGACTACGTATTTCGTGCAAAGAGGAAGTTCTTGCTATGCAGTAGAGGAGGTTGCAACGGGCGGTTCACTAAACAGCACGCTCACATCATTTAGCATCAATGGCTTACCAGGAAACTTCCCAAGCGGTGCGACTATTATAGTCTCTGGTTTTGGTGATATCGATGGCATCCAAAGTGGGAACTTAGAACAGTGGAATGTATTAGATGAAAATGGAAACCTTCTTGGAACTGTAGGTGGTGTAGCTGGCACAGTACAATGTGGTGATACGTTGTATGATACGGTATCGGTTTCTGCAGCGCAAATGGCTGCTTGGAACGCCGATGGTGTCATTCAGTTCTCTGGGGTTGATGCCGCAGGTAACGTCAATACAACGTTGTGTGGTGGAGACTTCTTAAGCGTTCGAATTGAGTATTGCGGCGCTGAACCTAATACTGCTTACACTGTCTCTGGTGGTTGTGCTTCTGATTTCTCTCAGTTTACTATTGAGGTTAACAACCCAACGCTTGATACAGTACAGGCTGCAATTTGTGAGGGAACGTCCTATGCGTTACCAGGTGGAACTGTAGTAATACAGTCAGGTGTTTACACAGATGTGCTAAGTACGCTAGCAGGATGTGATAGTGTAATTGTAACCGATCTTACTATCAATCCAACATTCACGGACACATTGGATATTGTATTGTGTGCTGGAGATGGTTATACATTAGCTAACGGCGTCACGGTATATGATTCTGGTTTTTATGCTGTCAATCTTCAGACTTCATCTGGATGTGATAGCTTGTTAGCCTACAATGTGTCTATTGTGACAAGCTTTACGGTTTTCCAAAGTCCTGTGATTTGTGCTGGTCAATCCTTTGTTGTGGGAGGTACGCCAAATCCATCAAGTATTTATACGCAAACTGGAGCGTATGTTGATACATTGCTAAGTTCGGGTGGGTGTGATTCTATTGTGTATACTAATCTCAGTGTTTTACCTGAAATCAATATTGATTATGGAAACATAGGCGCTAGTATTTGCGAAACGGATTCGGTTATCGACTTGAACCTATTACCAATCGGAGGAGTTCTTACAGGTCCTGGTGCCTCTGGAAACTTGTTTGATCCTAATGTTGCTGGTCTAGGTTCTCATAACTTGACATACTCCTACACAGATACGACAACAGGTTGCGTTACCGCGGCAAACTTTGAAGTGGATGTAGTGCTCTGCACGGGAATCGAGAATATAGATGGACTCACACAATTAGCTGTATTCCCAGTTCCGTTTAATGATCTTCTCGGTTTAGAGTTAGAAGCTGAGACAGAAGGAGCATTGACAGTTTCACTTTATGATGCGGCAAGCCAATTAGTATATCGCAGCGAATTCTCAGTAGTTCGTGGAGTGAATACTTTAACCCTAGAGGTTGGTGCGCTTCAGGCGGCTGGTGTATACATGCTTGAGCTTGAGCGCGATGGTAAGCGTCATGTGATTGAAGTACTTCGAGAAGAGTAATCTTCTTTCTTTAAGAAAAAAAGGCGTCCAATTCGGACGCCTTTTTTGTTTTAGGAAGTTACTTATCGATTTTCCCGAATCTGTTTTCCAACTTTTCTTAGGGTGAACACTCCAAATATTGCCTCTTTAATGATACCATTGGATAACTTGGACTTTCCAAACTCACGATCGGCAAAGGTAATGGGCAGTTCCTTGGGTTTAAACCCATGCATATAGGCCTTGTATTTCATTTCTATCTGAAAAGCATAGCCTACAAATTGCACACTATCAAGACCAATGCGCTCTAAGACTTCTCTGCGATAGCAAATAAAGCCTGCCGTGCTATCCTTGATGGGTAGACCGAGAACAACTTGCACGTAGATGCTTGCAAACTTTGAAAGTACCCATCGATGAAACGGCCAATTCTCAAATCCACCGCCTTCTGTATAGCGGGAGCCAATAGCGTAGTCAAACTCGCTTTGACAAGAATGAATCAAGTGCTTAAGTTCTTTAGGGTCATGAGAAAAATCACAATCCATTTCGGTAAGTAAATCATATCCTCGATCCATTCCCCATTTAAACCCAGCAATATAGGCTGTGCCTAAACCAAGTTTACCTTGTCTGTGTAAGGTGAACACTCTTTTTGGAAACGTCTTTGCAAGTTCATCAGCAGCTTTTCCCGTGCCATCAGGCGAATCGTCATCCACTACAAGGACGTCTACCTCGTGATTCAAAGCCATAAGGGCATGAATCATACGGTCGAGATTTTCAATCTCGTTGTAGGTTGGGATGATAACTAAAGGATTCATTTTCTCTAAAACGAAGTCATACTAAGTTTAATTTCCTTTAAACGCATTTTTGTATCTCTTGGGAAATCATTTTTCATCATCCAGGCATAATATCCTGGCTCATTTGCTAGAACTTCCCGTATAGGACGTCCTTTATGTTTGCCAAAATTGAATGTAGCCTCCCCCTTCCGCATAACAAATCGACCTGCAAAGTCAATTCGGTTAAGTTGGTGCTGATTAGAGTAATTGTGCAGCTTCTCAATAGATTTAGGTAATTCCTCATATTTCTTTAACTGCGCAAAAAAAACATCTTTGGTGGCACGAATATCTGCCATTGCTGTATGGGCATTCACAATTTCTTGATCGCAGTAGAATTTGTATGCTGTGGCTAGGTCTCGCTTTTCCTTGAGAACAAAAATGTTCCTTACATCGATTAAACTTCTGTCTTTAAAGGACAAAACAAGATCAGCACGAAGAAATTCTTCGGCTAGGAGAGGGATGTCGTAATTGTTAGAACTAAAGCCTGCGAAATCACATGGATTTAACAAATCAAATAATTCTTGGGCAATCTCCTTAAAGGTCGGACAGTTTGTCACATCTTGATCTTTGATTCCATGAATCATACTTGCTTCAGTTGGAATAGGGCAGGTAGGATTCACTAAATAGCGGTGTTCTGTTTCTTTACCTTCGAGATTAAGTAGGACAATACCAATCTCCACAATGCGATCATTTACGGTATCAACACCAGTTGCTTCGAGATCAATAAAGGCTAAAGGTCGTTTTAATTGCATGGCGCTAAAGATACAACTAAAGGATTCCCTTTTAATTCATATGAAAAAAAAATCTATGTGTCTGTAACCTTCTTTTTTTGCTATCGTATATCTTTTTATTGTTAGATGGCTTGTACAAGAAAACAGCTTAGCAAATCGTTATTTACTTGTCGACCGTAGTCAGGATACTCACTTTGGAGTTAGGATTACTAGACAAACGCTACTAGGCTCTTGAAAACTTACGATTCACTCTAGCAAAGGGAAAATTTAAATATTAACTTTACAATAAACATAGAAGCTATGAAAACTCGACAAATCATTTTGGCTTTGGCATTAATCATCACAGCAGCTGTGGTATCTTCTTGTCAACATACTACTTGTCCAGCATACAAGGCAGATCTTTCGGATACTACTGAAAAGCCTGCATAAGGATATAAGTAATCCATGAGACTATAAATAAGCACCAATCTTATTGGTGCTTATTTCGTTATGTAGGTAAATTACATGCATTATATGATAAGAATTATAGGCTCGCTTGATAAGTATAGGCTGCTAGCATTAGCTGTTTATTGCTTTGTTGTTTCTACTGCAGGAGCTCAGGATATCTACTGGTTGCAGTTTGCCAATAAGGAGGCCTCTGTATTTTCTTTAGACAATCCCGCCCTTTTTATGTCATCGAATGCACTCGCAAGGCGAGCCGCTTATGATATTCCTATTGAGCGTACTGATTTGCCTATACCTACTGCCTACATAGCTGCCGTAGATTCATTTATTGAATGTAAGTACACCAGTAAGTGGCTTAATGGTATGCTCGGTGCAATTCAGACTTCAGAGGCCATAGATTCTTTACTTGCATTACCATTTGTAGATACTGTCTTTATGGTTAAGACTCAAAGTAAATCCAAGAAGCGACGAGGCAAGGGGGTTAAAGGTCTGAATAAAGGAGGAGATAGAATGTACGGCGAGTCAGCCTCTAACATTGGTATGCATGGTGGAATAGAACTCCATTCTTATGGTTTTCAGGGGCAAGGTATAGAGATTGCGGTAATGGATAATGGCTTTCAGGGAATGAATAATTCGGGATACCTTGCTCAAGCGCGAAATGATGGTCGTATTGTCCCGGTTTATGACTTTGTTGATGATGATCCAGATGTATTTTCTGAAGGCAGTCATGGTAGTTTAGTACTTGGTACCATGCTAGGGTATTTCGAGGGCCAGATAATCGGCTCCGCTCCGCTGAGTAAGGCCTATTTGTTTGTTACAGAGGATACAGATTCCGAAGGTCTTTATGAAGAGTATTTATGGGCTATTGCTGCAGAACGTGCGGATAGTATCATGGGGATTCGTTCAGTTATAAATACTTCTCTTGGCTATTCTACAGGGTTTGACATTGCTGATCAAAACCATACAATACAAGATATGGACGGTAACACGACGCCAATTACTATTGCGGCGGACCTGGCGGCACGAAAGGGATTTTTAGTAGTAAACAGTGCCGGTAACTCAGGGAATGATGCTTGGCAATATGTCACTGCCCCTGCTGACGGAGATAGTGTTCTGGCGGTAGGCGCTACAACTATAGACGGAAATCGGGTGTCGTTCTCCTCATTAGGCCCCACAGCTGATGGTCGGATAAAACCTGATGTCATGGGTGTTGGATATGATGTACTAACCACCTCACCTTATGGCTTCCTGACCTACGCTGATGGAACGTCGTTTAGCAGTCCTCTAGTAAGCGGATTATGCGCATCGTATTGGAGTGCTTACCCTGAGCTAACACCCTTTGAGATTTTTAGCGATGTAAAGCGTTTTAGCCATCGGTTTTCTAGTCCTGATAACGAGTACGGCTATGGTATTCCTTCTTTTTTTGCCATGTATATGGCGCGTCGCACGGCAGAAGCTAATGGTAAAGTAGAACTGTATCCCAATCCAATTGTTGAGGATAAATTTAACCTGCTGCTCGATACGGATGAGCGGGAAAGCATTGGTGTAGTGCTTCACAGCATTAGTGGCCAATTCATATATGAAGAATCGTTTAACACGTATGGTGCTGCAACCATTGATATCCCGGTTTCGTTAGAAAGTGCCTTGCTAAAGGAAGGGGTGTTTGTTATTCGTGTCTATGATTTGCAGAGCGGGGAGGAACTTTATGACAAAAAAGTGGTTATACCTATGAGATAATTCATTTTTGAGGTCCATTATGAAAAAAAGGTCAAACTCTTATTGTTTAGCACTGTTTTTAACGGTTTTATTGGGCTTTTTCTTGTTTTGTCCAACTTCCCTGCAAGCTCAAAGAAAAATACTCGTTAGTGGCTACGTGCTCGAGGGAGAGTCAAGTGAAGATTTGATTGGAGCAGTTGTTCAAGTGGAGAATACAGACATTGCCGTAGTCACCAATACTTATGGATATTACGCCCTGTCTCTGCTTCCGGGTTCATACAGAATACAATGCTCCTTTTTAGGACTACAAGCGGCTGCCGAGGAAGTTAACCTTGTTGATTCTAATGTTGTGCTCAATTTTGAGTTAGCCTCTGATGAAGATTTTTTACAAGAAGTAGTTGTAACAGGCGAAAGGGAAGATAACAATGTCTCATCTAGTGACTTGGGGGTCCTTGAAGTGGAAACCTCTACAGTGAAAAAGCTGCCGGCTCTTTTCGGGGAAGCAGATATTTTGCGAACCTTGCAGCTCATGCCCGGGGTTATGAGCAGTGGAGAGGGTAACTCAGGACTATACGTACGAGGGTCAGGACCTGACCAAAATCTTGTTTTGCTCGATAATGCAACGGTATATAATCCGGGTCACTTGCTCGGTTTTTTTAGTGTATTTAACTCGGATGCCATAAAGAGTACGAAACTGATTAAAGGAACTATGCCTTCCGAATATGGCGGACGTATTTCTTCTGTTTTGGACGTGTCTATGAGAGAGGGAAATATGCAAGAATTTAGTGCCGAAGGAGGCATTGGGGCCATCGCTTCAAGATTTACGGTTGAAGGACCGCTCAAAAAGGATAAGGCATCTTTTCTAATCAGTAATCGAATCACCTACTTACCCTATCTGATTAACCCTGTGTTAAGTAAGCAAGGAAACTCAGGAAGGATTCCTTCATTCTTTGATGTGAACATAAAAATTAATGCAAAGCTTACGGATAAAGACCGTTTGTTTATCTCAAGTTACATCGGCCGTGATCGATTTGCTTTTGGCTCATCGGATGGTGATTTCAATTTTGAAATTCCATGGGGCAATACAACGGCTACAATGCGTTGGAATCATCAGTTCAAGCCTCGCCTCTTTTTAAATACAACCTTAGTTTTTAATGATTATATCTCAAGAGTCAATGCAGGGTTTCAGACGTTTCGGTTTAAGTTGCAGTCGGGTATACGAGATTATGGTGTAAAGGGGCACTTTGATTATTATCCATCCGTACGGCACAATGCACGTTTTGGTTATGAGTATATCTTTCACCGGTTTACGCCTTATCAGGTGGAGCTAGGTTCAGGAGATGAGGATTTTACTAATGACCTTGATCCAAAATGGGCTCACGAAGGGGCAATCTATTTCAGAGATGAATGGGATGCAACATCCTGGTGGAAGCTAAATCTTGGTCTTCGTGCAAGTTTATGGTCTAATGTGGGGCCGGGAGACAGAGTATATTATGATGAGACTACTGGACTTCCCGTAGATACGGTTTCCAAAGGCAGAAACGAAGCCTTCGCTACCTATTATGGTCTTGAGCCAAGAATTAGTATGCGTTTTCTTTTGAATCCACAGGCATCTATAAAATGCGGGACTTCATTAAATCGACAATACATGCACTTGGTTTCTCAGTCGACAACTACACTTCCTACTGACTTATGGGTGCCAAGTACAGATCGTTCGAAGCCACAAACTTCAGTCCAAGGATCTATTGGTTATTTCCAAAACTTCAAGGATAACGCCTATGAAATGTCTGTGGAAGGGTATTATCGAAGACTATGGAACCAAATTGAATATGCTGAGGGTGCTAATGATGATGGCACGCAGGAAACGGAAGATCAATTTGTTTACGGTGATGGGTATGCTTATGGCGCTGAGTTCTTTGTTAAAAAGCGCTATGGTAAACTCAATGGTTGGGTAGGGTATACGCTTTCTTGGAGTGAGCGTCGATTTGATGATATAAACAACGGGATGCCGTTCCGTGCAAAATTTGATCGACGTCACGACGCATCGGTTGTGGTTATGTATGATGTGAACGAAAAGTGGGATGTCAGTGCAACCTGGGTATATGGCAGTGGTCAAAACACAACATTACCCGTTCAATGGTACTTTATAGCAGGTGAAGTAACGAACGTCTATGGTCCAAGAAATGACTACAGGATGGCGGCATATCACCGATTAGATTTATCGGCCACCATGCTTCTTCGAGATGATGAGAAAAGATATTCTGCAGTTTCCTTGTCGGTGTACAATGCTTATAATCGTTACAACCCATATTTCATATACTATGATTTTCAAGGTGAAGTTTCTGCGGGTGATCTCGAGGTAAGCGCAAAACAGGCCTCGTTATTTCCAATTTTGTTTACGGGAGCTTGGAACTTTAAATTTTAATAATGTCATTACATAACATTCAACGATCTATTGGTTTGTGGGTTATCGCAATTGGAGTATTGGTTTCTGCCTGTGAAAAAGAAATTACAATCAATCTCCCTGATTCGCAATCATCCTATGTTGTTGAGGGTTCAATCGCCTCGGGTGAGCCACCTTTTGTCTTTCTAACTACCTCTCAGCCCTTTTTTGGTAGCCAGAGTTTCAATGATCTCGAGGGATTATTTGTGCATAATGCAACCATGACAGTAAGTGATGATGCCGGAGATTCGACAGCGCTTAATGAATTGTGCATTAATGATTTAGCTGGATTCTTGACGAATGAGGAATTGGCTTTACTTCTTGAGGAATTTGGTTTAGCACCTTCGTTGACTGATTCTACCGAGGTGCCCAATGTCTGCGTGTATACCTTGCCGGTTAATGAACTTATTGATTACTTCACTACTGGGAATGCTTCTGTAGTTGGTGCTGAAGGCAGAAGCTATACCTTGGATATTACAACCGAAGAAGGGAGTCGGATGTCAGCAGTAGATTACATGGTACCTGCTATCTCACCTGATTCATTGACTTGGGAAAAGAATTCTACAATTGATACCTTGGCTGTTGTCTACGTCCATCTGACGATACCAGATTTTATAGGAAATCAGATTTTGTATCAAACCGCACGTAATGACGAACCTTTCTATCGCCCAACCCAGGCGGTATGGGATGATCGAATTTTCGGTGTTTCGGGCGTGGAGTTTAGTTTACCATTGGAACGGGCTTATGCTAATCCCCAGGGTGAGGATATTGAAACCTTCGGATACTTTGTTGTTGGCGATACGGTATATCTTGAGTGGTCGAATATTACAAGGCCTATTTACGATTTTTGGTCTTCCATCCAAAATGATGGGGGAGATACCCCATTTACAGCTCCTGTTCAGGTGAAAGGTAATGTGGAGGGGGCTCTAGGGGTTTGGGCGTGCTATAGCCATAATTATTTAGACATAATATGTTCAAATTAGCGTTGGCGTATTATACTTTCGAGTAGTATTTTAACAGAATGAGTGAGGTAAAAAAAAGAGAGCATGTAGCATGCTTTATTGTGGGTTCGGGACCTGCGGGATATACGGCGGCGATTTATGCGTCTAGAGCAAATTTACACCCTGTGTTGTATCAAGGGCTGGAGCCTGGAGGACAGTTAATGCAAACCACGGATGTAGAAAACTATCCAGGATACTCTGATGGTATTCTTGGTCCTCAGATGATGGAGGATTTTAAAAAACAGGCGGAACGCATGGGGGCAGATATCCGATATGGTATGATCACTAAAGTGGATTTTAGCCAAAAACCTCATCGACTCTGGATTGACGGAGAAAAAGAGATAACAGCTGATGCAGTAATTCTATCCACAGGAGCTTCTGCAAAATGGTTGGGGATTCCGAGTGAAAAGCGGTTGAACGGCTCGGGTGTGTCGGCATGTGCTGTCTGTGATGGTTTCTTTTATCGAAACAAGAATGTGGCCGTTGTTGGGGGAGGCGATACAGCTTGTGAAGAGGCCCTTTACCTTTCCAAGATTTGTAGTCACGTTCATATGTTGGTGCGAAGGGATGTAATGCGTGCATCCAAAGTAATGCAAGATCGCGTGCTACAATCGGACAAGATTACAGTGTATTGGAATTCAGAAACGGATGAAGTTTTGGGGGAACAGGTCGTCGAAGGAATGCGCATAAAAAACAACAAAACAGGGGAGCTGATAGAGATACCTATTGAAGGGTTTTTTGTAGCCATTGGCCATAAGCCAAATTCCGGTGTTTTTGCTGAATTTATTGATACTGACGAACAAGGATATGTGGTAACATCATCAGATTCCACGGCTACGAATATCGAAGGAGTCTTTGCAGCAGGAGATCTTCAGGATAAGCATTACCGTCAAGCGGTAACCGCTGCGGGTACAGGTTGTATGGCTGCTTTGGAGGCGGAGCGCTATCTGTCGGCGGAGGGCTACGTATAAACTTGGCATGTTTTTTATAACAAGTGTCACTAAAAAAAATCTATGAGATTATTAATGCTGAGTATAGTTTGTTGTTTTTGTGTTACTAGCCATGCCCAAACGTGGGAGCTGCAGAAAAATGAAGGCGGCATCAAGGTATGGACCCGTCCAAGCGGTCGCGCTATGGATGATTCTAAAGTGACTGCCTTAATCAAAGCAGACATGAGTGATGTATTAGAAGCTTTGATGGATCCATTGACGTATCCTAAGTGGCAACCAAAGGCAGAGAAGGTCACTATTTTATCGGAGTCAAGCAGCAAAACAACATATCATATGATTGTAAAAACACCAGTAGTTGCTGATCGTGATGTGATTGTGGAGATTAGCCAAAAGAAAACGAGTGATGGTTATACGCTTCCGATGACGAGTGACCCGGATGCCATTAATGAAAAAGATGGGATTGTACGCATACCAATATATGATGGGGAATATCGTTTAGTTCAGAAAAGTAGTGGGGTAGAAGTAACATTGGAGTATTCTACCGATCCAGGTGGAAATGTTCCTGGCTGGCTATTGGGAAATGCAGCGACGAAAGAACCGTTTGAAATCTTTACAGGATTAAAATCTTATTTGGAATAATGATATGCCCGGTAGACATTCTAGCTTTTGGAGCCCACCCAGATGATGTGGAGCTCAGTTGTGGGGGCACCTTACTTGCTGCCAACGCACAGGGTCAGTCCACAGGGATTGTGGATTTGACGTATGGAGAGCTTGGTACCCGCGGTACTAAGGAGAGCCGTCAAAAGGAATCAAAAAAGGCCCAGGAAATTATAGGGGTCATATTTCGTGAAAATCTTGGACTTTCTGATGGGTTTATAGATGACTCTATGGAAAGTAAAATGGCGGTTGTTCGAGCTATTCGGAGTGCTCGTCCTCAAATTGTCTTGGCCAATGCAGTAAAGGATAGACATCCCGATCATCCACAGGCTGCAAAGCTTGTTCGTGAGGCGTCCTTCTTAAGTGGACTTGTCAAAATAGAAACTCGAGATGCTCAGGGAAATGTACAGCAGGCACATCGACCTAAGGCAATATACCATTACATTCAATCTGACTATATCGAACCAAGTTTTGTAGTAAATATCTCTGATTTTTGGGATAAAAAGTGGGAAGCCATTATGGCTTACTCGACTCAGTTTCATTCGATTAACGCGATGGATAAGGGGTTTGAAAACTCGGACAAAAAGACCTTTATTTCTACGCCCACCTTTCTTGAAATGTTAAAGGGGCGGCATGCGGAATTCGGCAATTTAATTGGTGCTAACTATGCTGAGGGTTTTGTAAGTAATCGGCCAGTAGGCCTTCAAAATATACTCAGTTTATCGTGAGTCGCCGAAATAGAGAAACTCCTAGAAGAGGACGCCCTTCAAAGGCAGAGTGGAACGCGGCTCGCTATGTCATGAGCTATGTTTGGCGCTACCGAGTATCTTTCATTACTGGGCTAATCTTATTGAGTATCTCAGCGAGTATGTTCTTAGTGGTTATGAAGCTTGCAGGGGAGATGGCACAGGCTGCTGAGGGGAATGAGCATATTCTGACGAAGTTTATCCCGCAGGCAGGAGTTGAAACGTACATCTATGTGTTTGCTGGATTATTGATTTTTCAAGCAGTAGTATCATATACAAGAATCTATCTATTCACTAAAGTGGGTGAGTATGGAATAGCTGATTTACGTCGCGACTTGTTTCAACGGATTATTGCCCTAGATGTCTCCTTTATTGAACGTAATCGTACAGGTGATCTAATTTCGAGGTTAACAGCAGATATTGAACAACTTCAGTCCACCTTCTCCAATACACTGCCTGAGCTCATTCGACAGATTATTCTATTCATCGGTGGACTCATTATCATTTTTATCGAAGCGCCTCAGCTCTCTCTGTTTATGTTGAGTATAATACCTGTCGTGGTTCTGGTATCTATGGCTTTAGGTATGTATGTAAAGCGCTTTTCCTCGAAACGTCAAGAATCTTTAGCTAGGACGAATGTGATTGCTGAAGAAGCATTTTCCCAATACACTACGGTAAAGGCATTTGTTAATGAAAGATTTGAAATGCAGCGTTATAGACTGGCAATCAATGATATGATTTCCGTAGCCATGAAATACGGCAAGGTGCGAGCGGTATTCGTAGTTTTTATCATTTTTTTCATGTTTGGCTCGCTAATGACCGTTCTGTGGCGCGGAGCACTCATGGTGAAATATGATGGCCTTTCCGTGAGTGACTTGACCTTGTTTATTCTATTAACGGGAGTAATAGGAGGGGCTATTGCTAGCCTAGGAAACTATTATGTGGTTTTATTGGGCACATTCGGTGCTACAAAGCGCGTGCAGGAAATTTTATCTCAAGACACGGAAATGAATATTGATGCTGATCTTCCGCCGCCGATGCAATTCGAGCAATCAATTGCTTTTCAGAACGTATTCTTTTCCTATCCAACACGTCAAGATATACCCGCATTAGAAAATGTCAGCCTTGAGATTGATAAAGGTGATCATGTGGCTATAGTAGGAACAAGCGGATCAGGAAAGTCAACAATGGTTAAGCTCTTGGCAGGATTCTATCCTGACTATGTTGGAGAAATTACAATCGACGGAGCCTCTATTAAGGATTATCCTGTGGAGAGTATTCGTCAAAATATTGGAATAGTGCCTCAGGACGTTGTTCTATTTGGCGGCAGCATTCAAGATAATATTGCGTATGGTTGCACGAATGCCTCTGAGAGAGAGATTATCGAGGCGGCACAAAAGGCCAACGTGATGGAGTTTGTCGAAAGCTTGCCTGCGGGATTGAACACTATGGTTGGCGAAAGAGGGGTGCAGCTATCTGGTGGTCAAAAGCAGCGTGTAGCGATCGCACGAGCTATTTTAAAAGATCCTAAGATCCTAGTACTTGACGAGGCAACTTCATCATTGGATAGCGCATCAGAGTCTCTGGTTCAAAATGCTCTTGAGCGATTAATGCAAAATCGAACAACGATTGTTATTGCTCACCGTCTTTCAACGGTTCGAAATGCGACTAAAATTGTTGTATTACACCATGGTAAAATAGAAGAGGTTGGTAGTCATGAGAGCCTTTTAGCCGAAAAGGGACGTTACCATCTTATGGTTGAATTACAACAACGTCAAATGGCTTAAGATGAGGGTGCACGCTTCAGTTTTTGCTCAGCAAAGTCAAGATTGGAAAAGCGGTCTTTCCAAACTGGAATTGCTTAATGTGTTTTATATCCACCTCGATATAACAGACGCTAACCTGATGATGGCCAAAGATGTTTTAGCCTATCTAAAAGAAGACGGCCGATTCACTGTAGAGATTCATGCTGTCCTGACCAACCCTGACGACCTATGGCCAATTCTCAGTGACTGCCCGATATCGTGTATTTATTTTCAAGCGGAAGACCTTGCTTCAGATCCTTTCACCAATATTCCGTCGTCCTATCAGGGAGTTAAAAAAGGGTTGGCCTATCGGTGGAATACGCTAGAGGACCTCCAGCCAGAAAAATGGAAATCCTTGGATGCTCTTCTCATAATGACAACGATTCCTGGACAAAGCGGTGGTTCTTTTCCCAATGAGGCGTTTCAAGTGATAGGCCGTTGGCGTAGAGCATTAGCGAAAACGTGGATACTTATAGACGGGGGTATTCGACCGGAGGTTGCCTCAGTACTTAAAATATTAGGTGTTTCGGACGTTGTCGTTGGGGCTCATTTAATGCGTTCCGAGAATCCCTATAAAGCTTATCTCGATCTATTGCACCCTGATATGCAAGTAGATGTTCAAGCCAAGTATTTTATGATCAATGCAAAGAATATCGCTCAAGTGCCATCAAATTGCTCGGTTTGGGAGGCCCTTGATGTACTTGATCGAGGCGGATTAGGTATACTAATGGTAGTTGATCAGGGTAAATGCCTTGGAATGGCAACAAATGCTGACCTTCGACGAGCTGTTCTTCAAGAAAAAGCAGGGGATAATCATACGCTATGGTGGAATGAAAATCCCTTATCCATACAATCGGAGACCACCTTTTCTCAGATGATTGATCTCCTTAATCGTTATGCCATGCCCTTACATCTTCTTCCCGTAATCGATGAGGATCAATTTAGTGGTTTGGTCCATTTTAACTATTTAGCCCATAGTCTCTAATTATAGAAGAAGAGGGAGTACTTTTAATTTATGATCGTACATCTCAAAACAACCGTTGGCCATAATGAGGCCAAGACGTTAGCCCAGGCGCATCAGGCAATCCTTACCCAAAATACTCAATGGCATACAGGATTTATTTTAACCTTGTCGTCTAAGGTGAAGGAGCTTCCTGCAGATTTAACACAGTATGTTGAGGATTATGTAGTCTTGGATAATGATATACAGTTTGCATCAAGAAGCTATCAAGACCGGAAAGCAGAAGTTCGCATTGCCGAGGACTTGGTGATAGGAGGGGAAGGTAATTCAACTTGGCTAATGACAGGACCTTGTTCTGTAGAAAGTAAGGCACAAATCGAGACCATTGCCGCGTTATGTAAGACACAAGATGTACGTATTATACGTGGGGGGTGCTATAAGCCAAGAACATCGCCTTACTCATTTCAAGGTTTAGGGCTGGAGGGTTTAAAGATTCTGCGCGAAGTAGCGGAAGCCAATAGTCTTAAAGTTATCACAGAAGTGCGAGATGCAAGCCATGTTCAAGATGTTATTGAGCATGCTGATATTATTCAAGTTGGGGCAAAAGCCATGTATGATCATGGAATCTTAAGAGCCTGTGGTCAACAGAGCAAACCAGTGTTACTTAAACGAGGCTTTAACTCCACCTTACAAGAGTTTGTTCAAGCTGCTGAATTTATTCTCTCGTTGGGCAATCCCAATGTGATTCTTTGCGAACGCGGTATACGAACTTTTGAGAAGGCCACGCGGTTTACGCTTGACTTATGCGGAGTATCATGGCTTAAGGAGCATTGCAACTTGCCGATTGTGGTTGATCCAAGCCATGCAATTGGTTATCGATTTGGAGTAGCGGACTTAAGTCGAGCATCCTTTGCGATGGGAATTGATGGTTTGTTGATTGAATGTCACCCCAATCCGTCAGAGGCTAAGAGTGATGCGGCACAACAGATTACTCCAGAGATGTTCTCTGAGTTAGCCGCAAGTCTTAGAAAAATGGCTCCAGGTCTAGGGCGTCGACTAAAATAACTCAGCAATCATACATCGCACGCTACCTCCACCAAGTTTTTCTATGGTTGGAATAGGAGCAAAAACAATTTTACCGTGACGACTCAGTTTAGTTTTTGTATCCACCTTGAGGGTATTGAAAGCCCTTTCACTCATAATGATAATGGATTCACCTCGTTGGTTTTCTATTTCAAGTATATTCCCTCCAAAACCATAGATTTCCTCATAGGATAGGTCAATGATTTCCTTATTGCTACTCATTAACCCATCAAGAATTTTTTCACAAGCCACCAGATCACGTATCGATTCTACACAAATTGCAGCCCAGGTCGTACCAATAGACATCATGACGTTGGTATGGTAGATTAAATCATCGCTGTGGTTATCCTGGTGGGATTCAAAGGAAACAATCTTATATCCTAAACGCTCTCCCCATACGTCGAGCACCTCTTGATGACTTCTTGGGCCAATGGCCGCATAACAAATCTGATGAACACGATCGAGCACCATACTTCCTGTACCTTCTAAAAACAGGGCTTTGTCTTCAAAAGATGTTAAATCTATCAGTCTATTTTTTGGCTTATAGCTGTTATCACTTACCTGGTCGATTATTTCTTCCCTTCGTTCCCTTCTTCGATTTTCTGCAAACATAGGATAGAGCACAACATGTCCATCATCGTGAAAGGATAGCCAATTGTTTGGGAATAAGGCATCAGGGGTATCGTCCTCCTTGATACTTGAGATGACGGTAATGTCAATGAGGTTTTTTTCAAGTATTTCGACCAAGTTGTCAAATTCTGATTGCGCTTGACTAAGTACATCAGAGGAACCCGAAGCATCTTGCTGAAAGGCATTGTTTACTGCCGTTTCTTCATTTTTTCGAAAAGTGGTTGGACGTATCATAAGAATACGTCGGCTGCGTTGCTTTGTCATACTAATTGTCTTTCCAAGGGTAAGGTAGAACACCTTAGTAATCCCCCCAAGTTTCCAATTGCGCTGTAATCTACTAAATGTATATCGTATCCCATGGAATCAAGCCATTTATTGACGCTGGTAAAACGTTTGTCGGATACTATACAACGCTTATCAGTGGAAAGTAAATTAGTAGCAAGTAGAATGGCTTCCTCTTGACTCACATGAAAGATCATCTCCATCGGATAATCTTCGGTTATTTTACGATAGTCTTCCTCCGTTCGAAACCCCTCCTTGAACACGATACAATGGCCTAGGCCGAGAGGCATAAAGGCACAATCCAAATGCAGCACATTCTTTGTTACATCAAGATCATCTTTAATCAGCTGTACGCCGACTACTTGAAGGTCAGGAAAAGTTTTTTGAAGCCAAAGAAGGCTCTTTTCATTCGTGCGCGCTGTCTTAAAAGAAGAAATTGTCTCTTCGTCACTGTACCCCACGTAAAGCTTATTACCTGCAACGAGTACATCGCCACCTTCGATGAGTATATTTGATGGGGGTGTTACGGTCTTTACTCCTTGCAGTAAATCCTTTACACCTTCCCATTCTTTTGCTCGATCTTTAATCATCTTGGAGCGCACAAGCAAGTCCTGAATAACAAATCCTACATCACGAGCAAAGATTTGATCTATTTCAGGGAGATTTTTGGGACGATAGACCTTGACATTGAGTGATTCTAGGGTTTTAACCAAGGCATCCAGCTGTTTCTTAAGAAGATCTTCATTGGGATATATACCCATTTTAACTGTGGAGAGCGTTGTCGGATCATAGCAATCCTCCTCACGTGGAAGGTTCCCTGAATCTAAAGCAGAGCCTACGATAATGGACGTTAACGTGTCCCACTCATGATGTTGACTTAAGTTACTTACCATAAAGTTTGGTTGAATGTTTGACTTTAGGGTGGTTCATGTTGTCAAGCGTGCTAATCTGTACAAGTTACTTAATCCATGTTGAAACTATCAATAAGGAATCCACTATTTGCCTTCAATGAAGCAGTACATTAGGAGTGTGAATCCCAATTTAAATCCTGAATTGTCGAATTTTTCGAATAGAGATATCGAAGCGGATAAGGCGTTAAGACCTCTTGGTTTCGGAGATTTTCAGGGGCAAAGTACCGTATTGGAAAACTTGGGAGTTTTTGTACAGGCAGCATCCAAGCGTGAAGAGGCAATGGATCACGTACTTCTTCATGGTCCTCCGGGACTCGGAAAAACTACCTTATCTCATATTATCGCCAATGAACTCTCTGTAGGGATCAAGGTAACCTCAGGTCCAGTGCTTGAGAAACCAGGTGATCTGGCGGGTTTACTTACGAATCTATCGGCAAGAGATGTCTTGTTTATCGATGAGATTCACAGATTGAGTTCTGTGATAGAGGAGTATCTATATTCTGCGATGGAGGATTACACCATCGACATTATGATCGACCAAGGACCTA